>MFDK01000011.1:40504-45144 GCA_001776865.1 Candidatus Daviesbacteria bacterium RIFCSPLOWO2_01_FULL_37_10
TTAATAATACAACTCTAACAGATGATTCTGCAAACGGTAGAAAACAATTCTAATGATTCGAATCATTAGAGCACTGTTAGGTAAAAGAAACATTAACTTACTTTGGATGATTAATAAGGTAATTTCTCGAGTAGTTATTATTAATCAGCCCTAGGTGTCAATAAGCAGAGCTTGAAATTCTCACTGAGCTCGAATTTTAGAAATCCACCTCCCAGGTGGAAATATTATTATCTGGGTAGCATCCCTTCTACCCGATAAAATTGCCTCCCTATGTCAAACCCGTGTTTTTGGAAAAAAGCAAGAGCCGCCTCATTATCTTCTTTAACTTCACAGTAAACATGATTACATCCTAAATTCTCTAATTCCATTAAAGTTGCATCTAATAGTTGAGTTTCAATACCACTTCTTCTATATCCCTCGGTAACTACTGTTACATGTAAATGTCCATCTTTTGAATCCGGATTATAATCTGCTATTCTAAAACCGGCTAATTTACCATCAATTCTTGCATTTAGAAGAATACCGTTTGGGCTTTCAATCCATCTTTCCAGGGTTTCTTTGTAATAGAATTGTGGGCTATCTGTTCCAGTTTGAATTTCCGAAGTCGATAATCCCAGAGCTATAACCTCATCCAGATCGGCTTCAGTCATTCTTGGAATTTCTGCGTTCATATTGACCTATATTATATCTTGAAGTTGGAATAAAAGATAGTACTTTAGAATTTGGTACAATCATTTTATGACCGCGATAAACTCTTTCCTTAACCGGATCACTATGTATCGGTTGATGATGTATTTTCTAATTTGTCTAGTGATAATTGCGGCTATTTTAGCTGGTTTGCAAATTATTCCCTACTCCCCGATTGATATAGTTTCTGAGGCGCTGTATTTGGTAACAGTTTGCTGGATAGTTAATAAAGTCTTAGCAAAGATATTTAAAGTTAAGACAAATCCGGAGTCAGCGTTGATAACTGGACTAATTTTGAGTTTAATAATTGGTCCAATAAATCCATTTAGTCTATCTTCTAATTGGATTCCCGCTTTCGCGGGAATGACAGGGGGGGGAGTAGCAGTTTTAGCGATGGCTTCAAAGTACCTTCTTGCTTGGAAAGGTAAACATATATTTAATCCTGTGGCTTTTGGGGCTGTAGCTTCTGCAGTTTTACTGGGACAAGGAGCAAGCTGGTGGGTAGGTACTCCATGGATGGTAGTGCCGACATTAATTGGCGGTCTACTAGTGCTTAAAAAAATAAGAAGATTTGAAATGGCTGGAATATTTCTTATAACATATTTATTGCTTACCTCTTTAGTCAGCGACGATTTTGTTTTACAAAGACATATAATTGATCCGCTACTACACTCTCCTATTTTGTTCTTTGCTTTGGTCATGTTAGTTGAACCATTAACTTCTCCTGTTACGAAAAAGATGCAAATAATTTATGGAATTGTTATAGCGGGTTTTATTCTTATAATTTCCAGGCTTTTTACCGAAGTTTACTATGGTTTAGAGCTATCTTTGCTTGTTGGTAATATTTTTTCATATGTGGTTTCTGGAAGTTTTAGACAAGCAATGATTTTAAAAGAGAAAAAACTACTGACTCATGATGTAATAGCTTTTCAATTTGAACCTGCAAGAAAATTTCAATTTAAAGCAGGGCAGTTTCTTGAGTGGACACTGTCACATAAAAATCCTGATAGCAGAGGTGTTAGAAGATTTTTTACAATATCTTCCTCCCCCACTGAAGATTATATTATGTTGACTTCCAAGTTCTATGAGAAGCCAAGTACCTTTAAACAGGCTTTGCGAACATTGGAACTAGGTTCAGAAATTATTGCTTCAAGTTTAAGTGGGGAATTTACCTTGCCAGAAGATAAAGATAAGAAGCTGGTTTTTATTGCTGGAGGGATTGGAATAACTCCATTTCGGTCTATGGTCAAATATATGGTTGATATGGGAGAGAAGAGAGATTTGGTAATTTTGTATTCCAATAAGACAGAACGAGATATAGTTTTTAAAGATATTTTTGAAAATGCAAAAGAGTTTGGAGTGAGAACTGTTTATGTAAATACAGACAAAGATGGCTTTATTGATGAGAAATTAATTAAAAAAGAGGTAACTGATTTTAAAGACAGGATTTTTTATATTTCAGGACCGGAACCAATGGTGGAAGCTTTTGAAAAGATGCTTGGTGGAATGGGAGTTTCAAGGAACCAGATTAAAAGAGATTACTTCCCTGGATATACAGAAACACATCAGAAATAACTTATTCAACAACAACTGTTCCGAAATCAGTAGGATTCAAATGGTTATGGTATTTATGGGTTCCGGGTTTATTAAATGTAAATGAATAACTTTCGCCTGCTCCAACACCGACCTTTTCATCAAATCCCGGGTAGTCAGTATGAACAGGGTGCGGGGCTGAAGCAATCCACATCATTTTGGAAGAATTATTTACAAAAGTAACTGTACCCCCAAGTTTAACTATTATAGATTTAGGGGAAAATCCGGAATCTGTATAGTTTACAATTATTGTTGCTTCAGGTATTGCGGCAGAAGTACCTGTTTGTTCCTGTGTAGATGTGGGCATAACCGTTGTAACTGTGGGTTCAGCAGGGATAGGTGTAGTTTTAGTATAATTGTAAACTAAAAATCCTACTATAAGTAAAATTATTACTGCTAAAACAATCCAAATTTGTTTCGACATGAGTTTTTTAAAGATAACAAAAAATTAGATATTTGACAAGCCCCCAAAAAAAACCGCAGGTGGAAACGTAATTCCACCCCAAGGGTGGACATAAAGATGCTAAATAACATCTAAGATATTAGATAAAGCGTGAAGTGATATTGTAAATTGTTGCAATCACAATAATGTATACTAGTAAAACAATTCCAAACAAAATCAAACCTATCCTGGACAGAAAAAATCTTTTTTGAAAAATATCAACCAAAACTCCAAATAGTATAGAAATAACACTTCCCAAAAATAACCATGGAATGATAATTACAGTTTTAGATAGGATTGTAAGCAATAATTCCATATTAATTATGTTATATTAAATGTATATGGATTCGCAAGGTGGACAGACTTCTCCGGTTCAGCCTGATATTGGGTCAAGTAGTGAGATTGCTTCGTCGTCTTCGACTCCTCGCAATGACGCGGTGGAAAGTGGAATTTTATATGATGTTATTGTAATTGGCGGGGGACCGGCTGGGGTGGCAGCCGCTGTCTATACAGCACGTAAACAGTTAAAAACCCTGGTAATTGCAGATTCCTTTGGGGGTCAGAGTCTTGTTTCTGACGATATTCAAAATTGGATAGGGGATACTCATATTTCCGGAACTGATTTAGCTAAAAAACTGGAAGAACATGTGAGAGCTTATCCGGATATGGTGGATATTAAGACAGAAAAAGTGACGAGTGTGAAGTCTGTGGCATGTGTAAGTTCGTCCACCCCGGGGGTGTCTGCCGGGGTGTCTGCTGGGCGTTTGTGTGATTTTGAGGTCAAAACTGAAGCTGGAAATACCTATAAAGGAAGAACTGTCATAGTTGCAAGTGGAGCACGTAGAAGAAAACTAGGAATTCCCGGTGAAGATCAATATGGCGGAAAAGGAGTAGCTTACTGTTCTACTTGTGATGCGCCACTGTTTAAGGATAAAAAAGTAGCTGTAATAGGCGGAGGGAATGCAGGACTTGAAGCTGTGCAGGATCTTTTTCAATACGCATCTGAAGTCTATCTTTTAGAACATGGAGATGCGATCAGAGGAGATGCAAAAACATTTGAAGAAATTAAGAAAAATGCAAAACTTAAGGAGGTTATTTTGAATGTGGACCCTCTTGAAGTATTAGGAGAAACCTTGGTGACTGGATTAAAGTTTAAAAACTCAAAAACTGGGGAGGAAAAAACTCTTGAAGTCGGTGGAGTTTTTATAGAAATTGGTTCTGTTCCGAACTCAGAAATGGTTAAAGATTTAGTACAAATAGATGAATACGGACAAATTATAGTTAATTTTCAACATGCCCGGACTTCTCATCCCGGAGTTTTTGCAGCCGGGGATGTGACCAACGATCCTTATAAACAGAATAATATTTCAGTAGGGGATGGAGTAAGAGCGGCTCTGGCTGCCCATGCATATCTTTTAGATAGAGCTAAGGCTTCTCCTGCTGAGGAGCGACCCCATGCCTGAGTTTTGGAAAAAGTGGAAATATCCTTATTTAACCTCGGTTCTTTTAAGTATTTTCGTTGCAATTTTTCTGGCATCAAACGAAACATTTAAAAGTTGGCTTTTGCATCTAGGTTCTTTGGAATATCTTGGTGCGCTTTTTGCAGGGACTCTTTTTGTCTCCTCGTTCACAGCGGCTATTTCAATAGTAGTTGTAGCCATTATGACTGAAAATATAAATCCGATGGCACTGGCTTTAATTGGTGGAGTTGGAGCGGTGATAGGGGACTACTTAATATTTAAATTTGTCAGAAGTCATTTGCAGGAAGAGTTGATGATGCTTTTTGGTAAACAGGAAACAAGTTATGTAAAACGTATATTGAGATCGAAATATATATCTTGGATGCTTCCCATTCTTGGTGCATTCATTATTGCTTCTCCTTTGCCTGATGAATTAGGTGTATCTCTTTTAGGTATGT
>MFDK01000011.1:45173-59437 GCA_001776865.1 Candidatus Daviesbacteria bacterium RIFCSPLOWO2_01_FULL_37_10
TAGGTATGTCCAAAATGTCAGATGCCAAATTTATCCTGATTTCCTATATCTCTAACGCAGTTGGAATATTAATGGTTGCATCCGTTGCCAAAGTGTTATGATTTATATATGAAGTTGACTCACCATGATAGTTTAATGAAAGCAGAACTTGTAACTGCCAGATTTTGGGATCTCATTAAAATAAGACTTCCCTGGTTAATAGTCGGGTTGACGGGTGCACTTCTTGCGGGTGTAATTGTCAGCCGTTTTGAACTTTCTTTGAGGGAGCATATTGCTTTGGCTTTCTTTATTCCAGTGATTGCTTATATGTCTGATGCGATAGGAACACAAACAGAAACAATTTTTATAAGAGCTTTGGCAAACTTAAGGTTTAGTATTAAAAAATATATATTCAGGGAACTCTTTGTTGGCGCAACTATGGGAAGCTTAATTGGATTTTTAGCCGGATTTTTTGCAAGTTTAATTTCCGGAAGCTCCCAAATTGGGCTAGTTGTGGGTTTATCACTATTCTTTTCTATGTCTGCTGCAACAGTTTTAGCCTGTCAAGTTCCCATAATTTTACGCTCTTTCAGAAATGATCCTGCAGTAGGATCTGGTCCATTTACAACAGCGCTTCAGGATGTGGTGAGTTTGACAATTTACTTCTTGGTAGCTTCAATAATTCTCTAGCAGAATTCACAGGTGTTTGCTGGTTTATCTTTTCTTTTGCAGCAAGATCCACAACAATATAGTTTTCCAAGGTGCTGGTAAGCCTGACCTGGCTTAATAGTTTTTCCGCATTTATAACATTTATGTTCTTCTGCCATATGTTTGATATTAAACTACCGCGGACTTTTGTGTCAACCCCGATTTAATCGGGGTCAGGTTGGTTATAATTTTCATTACCAAAAGCAATATGAACCCAACCCCTAAAAGCATAATCCAATCAATTAAACCAAGTGGTTGGACTTTGAAGAGCTCCTGGAGGGAATTTCCGCTAACACTGATTGGTAAATAAAGAACAAACAGCTGCAGGATTATCGATACTGAAATTGCAAACCAGAGGAATTTATTAGAAAAGAGCGGTAAGTGGTATTCGGATCTAATGGCAATAATCCGGATCATTTCATATAAAACTACTGCGGTAAAAACTAAAGTTTGACCATGCATTAGATTTTCTTTTGAAAAACCAAAAATTCCAAGTATAGCGACAGTCAACATAGAGCTTATCAAGACCATTGTTCTTATGAATTTTCCATTAACAATTTCTTCTCTAAATCTGGACGGTTGCGAACTCATAATATCTGACCTTCCTGGATCCACGCCAAGTGCAATTGCAGGCAGTCCATCTGTTACAAGATTTATCCAAAGTAGATGGATTGGAAGAAGTGGTAATGGCCAACCGACCATAACAGCAATAAAGATTACCAAAACCTCCATAATGTTAGATGAAAGCAAATAATTTACAAATTTTCTAATATTTTCATATATTCCCCTTCCTTCCCTAACCGCTTCAACTATAGTGTTGAATTTATCGTCAAGCAGGATTATGTCTGAGGATTCTTTGGATACATCTGTTCCGGTTATTCCCATGGCTATACCAATATCAGCAGCTTTTAAGGCTGGTGCATCATTAACTCCGTCTCCGGTCATGGCCACTTGGTGGTTTAATGACTTCAAAGCCTTGATAATTCTAATTTTGTGTTCTGGGTTAACTCTGGCATATACGTTTATTTCCTCCACTTCTTTCTGAAACTGTTCGTCAGATAATTTATCTAACTCAAGTCCTGTTATGGAATTGTCCTGTATGCCGATTTCACTTGCTATTGATTTGGCGGTGAGAAGATGATCTCCTGTAATCATAATCACCCTTATTCCGGCATCAGTGCATTGTTTAATGGCTATTTTCACCTCAGTTCTTGGAGGATCCATCATTCCCTGAAGACCCAGGAAAATAAGATCGCTTTCAATATCATCCTGACTCCACCCCGGGGGTGTAATCGTATTTTTTTCACCTCCGGGGTGTGCTAATCCTTTATATGCAAAAGCTAAAACCCTTAGAGCATTTTTGGCCATTTGCTCGTTAATTTTCATTATTTCTTCTCTATCTTTATCTGTAATATTCACAACCTCCCCCTTTTTTTCTATTCTGGTACACTTATCTAAAAGTATCTCAGTTGCACCTTTACTGGTAACTAGCATGTTTTCACCAGCCTTCAAAACTGTAGTCATCATTTTTCTACTGGAAGAAAAGGGTATTTCTGTTACTCGAGGATATTTGTTGATCAATTCATCATGATTAATGCCAGTATCCAAAGCTATTTGAATTAATGCAGCTTCAGTGGCATCTCCAATAATCTTCCCATTAGAGGTTCTGGCATTGCTGGCAAGAATTCCCATTTCAAGAAGCTTTCTAATTTCCTCGTTCACACCGGGGGTGTTTGGTGATTTCACCCCCGGTGTGTCTTGCAGGTCGATAATTTGACCATTAATATAAGCTTTTCTGACACTCATCATTCCTTCTGTTAAAGTGCCTGTTTTATCGCAGCAGATAACATCAGTTGAGCCTAAAGTTTCTGCTGCAGGGAGATTTCTTATAAGAGCATTCTGTTTAAGAAGCCTTCTGGTCCCTAGAGCAAGGGAGATGGTAACTACAGCAGGTAACCCTTCAGGAATAGCTGCAACAGCTAAAGCAACTGCTGAAATCAAGGCTTGAATAAAATTTTGCTCCCCGAAGAATATTTCTTCTAAAGCGACAACTGTTGCCACTGCTAAAACTATTTTTCCGATGACACTACCTAAATGATCCAGCTTTTGCTGCATTGGGGTAACAGGGTCAGTTTCATTTGTGACCATTTTGGCTATTTTGCCGATTTCGGTATTCATTCCTGTATAAATAACAATTCCCAAACCCTTCCCGGAAGAAACTACTGTTCCCGAAAAAACCATGTTTTTTTGGTCAGCAATAGAGACCTCGTCTTTTAACGAATCTGTGATTTTGCTAACCGGAGTACTTTCTCCGGTTAAAGCGGCCTCAATGGTGGTTAGACTAAAACTTTGAGTTAGTCGGATATCAGCCGGAACTTTCTGACCTTCTTCTAATACTACTAAATCTCCAGGGACTAACTCTTTAGATGAAATCTGCATGAGGTGTCCATCGCGATAAAGCTTAGTATTAGAAGTAACAAGTTTTTTAAGGCTTTGAATAGCTTTTTCCACCCGGTATTCCTGAATAAATCCGACTATGCCGTTTAATAAAACGATGGCGATTATCATGAAGGCATCTATTTTTTCACCCAGGAAAAAAGAAACTAATGCTGCGGCAATTAATATAAGAACCAGGAAATCTGTAAATTCTGAGAAGAATAAAATTAAAGGATTTTTACCTTTTTTCTCTTTTAACTCATTGGACCCATATTTTTGAAGTCTTTCTTTAGCCAAAGAACTTGAGAGTCCATTTTTAAAATCAGTTTGAAGTTCTTTTCCAACTTCCTCCGGAGTTTTGACAAATGCTTTTTCCATTTATATTTATTGTAGTACATGGATGATTTGTTATATAGTGGATATATGGGTATATTTCCAGAAGTTTTGGCTCATGGGGTGGAAGAGGTTGAACAACTTGTTCCAGCTCTAGATCAGGTTATCCGTTCAAATTCCGTCAAATTTACAGTTTTGGCTTTGGGGGCATTTCTGATTTTGACAATACTCTCTATATTGCTTAAGAGTAAAACGGAGCGGATTAAATATGCCTTATACATTTTATTTGTGGTAGTAGCATTATCAAATACTATATATTTAGCTGGTTCAACTATTTACTTGAATCAACAATCTACAACAGGAGGTCCTATTCACTATCACGCTGATTTTGAAATATGGAACTGTGGGGTTAAAGTAGAAATTGCCGATCCTGAGGGGTTATCCAACAAAGTCGGAACTGAAGTTATACATGAACACAATGATGACAGAATTCATATCGAAGGAGTGCTTCTGGATTCGCATGATGCCGCAGTATCCCATTTTTTTGAACTAATCGGTGGAGAGCTCCATAATGATCATATTAGTATTCCAACTGACAATGGAATAGTTTCCCTGCAAACCGGTCAAACTTGTTCTGATAGAACTGCTGCAGCGCTTCAGGTATTTGTCTTTAAATCTCAAGGTAAAACTTTTTCGCAAACCAAACTTATCGATCCTGAAAGCTATATTATATCACCACACTCAAATGTCCCTCCCGGGGACTGTATTATTATCGAATTTGCTCCCTTCAAAGAAAAAACAGATAAACTTTGTAACTTCTACAAAGTAGCGGTTCAGAAGGGAGAAATTTATGAACGCTGAAATTCATTTACCGACATTAGGACTTGTTCTGGGCTCTGCTGCTATTGATTCTATAAACCCCTGTGCCATAGGTGTATTAATACTAATGATTTCAGTAATGATGGCCGGGAAAAAATCTTTGGGCCGTATGCTTCTTTTGGGAGGATTTTACATCTTTGCAATCTTTGTTACTTACCTTTTGGCAGGACTCGGATTATTATACTTCCTGGCTTCAATTCCGCTTTTTGTAACAGAGTACCTTTCAATTTTTGTAGGATCTTTGATTGTGATTTTCGGGCTTGTCGAAATTAAAGATTATTTTTGGTACGGAAGAGGATTTTCTTTGGGAATCCCACCCTATTTTGCTAAAAAGATACACAATATGTCCCAAAACATATCTATTCCGGGAGTAATTGTTACAGGGGTTTTTGTGTCAGGAGTAGAACTCCCCTGTACAGGGGCGCCGTACCTGGCAATAATTACCATTTTATCGGTTAATTTTAATTTCCTGGCTTTTCTTATGCTTATTTTATACAACATTGTATTTGTTTTGCCTCTTGTGGCTATACTTCTACTGGTTGCAGGAGGGGTTAATCTTCATGTGGTTAAAAAATGGAAACAGGAAAGTAGAGGTATAATGAGGTTGGCAATAGGTTTACTGCTTATTGGATTGGGATGGCTTTTGATTTTGATAGCAAATGGTACGATTAATTTTGGATAAAGCAGACACCCCCGGGGTGTAACTGCAATTTTTCACCCCGGGGGTGAAATCAGGATGACTCATATTATTAAAAGAAAAGGTCATAAGCAGGAATTTGATGAGCGTAAAGTTTACGCTTCGGTTTACGCTGCCTGTTTATCTGCACATGTGCTACAAGAGGAGGCTGAAAATATCTCTAATTTAGTTTCAAGAGAAGTTAAAAAATGGATTGAAGGAAAGCAAGAGGTTCCTGCGGATCATATTTCAAAGCAAGCTGGAGATGAACTGGAACATTTAAATAAAGAAGCAGCATTTATGTATAAGACCCACAGGGATATTTCCTAGCTTGACAGCGCTACTTTTGATGTGATATTCTTCCTTTTATTAAAATATGGAACGTTTAGAAGAACAAACAGAACAATATTATGACGCTGGGATAGAAATATTAGAAACAACTCCAGATTTTAACACAATTCTTAGAATAGGTATTGATGCTGCTAAGAAGAAGCTGCGAAGTAAATTTCCATCTGATTTAGATACTGCTGACTTAGAAAAAGTTGCAGGAATCAGGTTGATAGACTTTGAAGAATCATCTTTAAAAAGAGGAGCTGTAATGAATACATGGGGTGAAGAGTTAGAAATTTATGATCTTCCTGAAAATGAAATGGCATTTCTAAATGGTACTACAGTAAAGCACTCTGTTTTATATATGCAGAGAAAACTTAAAGGAGTTTCGCTTGATACTATTTATATAGAATCTTTGAAAGCAAAACAGCCACAGCTTCCAGAGGGAAGTGAAAATCTGGCGGTGGAAGATCTTAAGAGAATCAAGGAAGATGTCAGCGATAGGACGGCTTCTATGCTTCTTGCGGCGCTGGATGCTAATCTAGTAGATTCTAAATAAATTATACTCCTAGCGTTAGTATTTTTAAATCAAGTAAATTTTGTCAGAGAAATTTTAAGATGCAATTTTCCATTGATAAGCAATAAATGTTGGATTTTCATCTCCTGAGTATAAGTTTAGTATCTCTGTTCTAATTCCTTGATGCCCTTCCGCCTTAGCTATCTGAGCTAACATATTTGCTTCGGCTGTTTTTGCACTTAAGCAAATCATAGTGTTGACTCCAAGTCTATACAGTGTTCTACCTATAGCGTCAAAATTTTCAGTAACTGTTGTTTGATCCAGTAAATCTTGGATAATATCTTCGGGTCTTTTAAGAATTCGACCGTTATTTCCGATTAGTATTCCTCTAACGGGCTCTCCTATTTTAGATTTTCTTAATGCTTTGCCATAAGAAGTTCTGGCAGGAGCCATGGTTGGAGTATGAAAAGGTCCGCTAACTGCAACCCAAACATAATCAGATTTTTCTTCAAGATCATAACTCTCAAGCCAAGCTTTTGCGTCTTCCCTTGCAGAAGCCTCACCGCCAACAACAATTTGTTGGGGGGTATTAATCATTGAGCGATAAATAGTGGAACTTCCGACTTTTTGTTCGCCATCTCTTAAAATTATGTTTGTTACCTCGGGATCAACACCAATTAGTGCAGCCAACCAGCCTTTGACAATATAGAAAGCCTCACCCCTAGCCTTAACCAGGGACATACCATCTTCCACATCTATTATTCCTGTTATTGTACAGGCTGCTAAACGGCCAAGACTAAAACCAGTAGCTACAAACCCCTCTTCAGGAATTTTACCAGCTTCTCTAAGCGCTTCCCAGCGAGCGATTGTATCGGCATATATTGCTACTTGAGTATTCGGGGTTTTAGTGAGTTCAGTTAAAGCATCTTTTGGAGTAGCTTCCATACCATTAATCCTGCCATGATGAACCAGGTTTATAAAGTCTTCTCCCATGACAGCTCTGGCAATCCCCCAAACTCTTTCTGCTGCTTTTGACCTTAGTTTTAAGCTAAGCCCCATTTTAATTTCTTGTCCAGATTGTCCAGGTCCAACTAGAGCGATTTTATAGTTTTGTCCTATCTCAATAGCATCAACCATATTTTTGTATTATATAGGCAACAGTTAAAAACACAAGAGGTATTTTACCGGTAATTCTCCGGAATTGCAGCTCGTAATTCATCAAACACCCATCTCTCAATATCTCTGGGCTTTCCTCCGGTAATATCATTAATCTCGGCGCGAGTTCTAGGTGGTCTTATGGTAACAATTCCTCTTTCAAAGAAATGAAATCCGCGGTCTTCATAATTAGTATCACCTACAAGCCCTATTCCCACGGGTAAAACCGCCAATTTTTTAGCACCTTCCTCTTCAGCCTCACTAAGTAAATCATTAATTAAAGTGCTACTTGCTTCTCCTAATCTTGATTTGCGATGTCCTTGAGGAACTGCTAAAACTGTACCTCCTTGTGCTAACCTTTTTCCGCTAGCTTCTAAAAACTCTCCAAGTCCAGCCATAAAACTTCTGCTTTTTAACCCAAGCACCCTTGCATTTGAATATACAACTATTGGCATAGTATCAACTCCAACCGCTTTAGCAAAATAAGTGATATGCCAATAGTATTCATGAGCTCCTAAGGCCAGCAAACCTCCTCTTTTACTAAATTCCCTATTCTTAAAAAGTACAGAATATAAATCATTAAACTCCCTTTTACCATAGTGACCTATTGGAATAACCTCCCCATAACCAGCCTCTAAAAGTTCGGCTGCTTTTTCCAGATTTTTTTGAGACTCTGGATCTAATTTTTGACGAGGAAATAATTTATCAACAATGGCACGTGCCGGAATTTGTAAGGCTTGTTGTATTGGATGAATGTGATGGCTTTTTTGTTGTAACTCTTTAGACATAAATTTAAGAAATTATATAATAATGCGTCAAATGGTGTATTGTGATATATTTATGAGGATATGTTACTCGAAACTAGGTTAGGAAAGAAAAATCTCTCACAACTTGAACCTGCTGCTTTAGAAAACATGCATCGACTAATAGAAAATACGAAATGGGATACCAATTTGGTTGATACTTTATACAGAAAAACTAATATAGTAGCAGGAGGTGTAGATATTTGTTACATACCCGAGCTAGAAGATGTAATGAATAGCACTCCATCATTAATTCGTGCGATATTCTCACCAATAGAAATAGCCTATTGTAGAATTAAATTAAAACCAGCAGAACACTTTGCTGCTCGATATGCTACTAAAGAGGCTGGATTTAAAGCTTGCGGATATAGATACAGAGATATTACAGTTAATCAACTTCCTGATGGTAAACCTACAGTTGTATTGAAGGGGGACGCTACAGAAAGAGCTAAGTTATTAAATGCAGGTTTACATCTGCTTAGTTTAAGTTATAGTCATGATTACGCCGTCGCACAGTTAATAGTTTTGCAGGCAACATGAGATCCTTATGAGGCGTTGATTCCATTGACATTATTAGATAAATAATGATACTGTTGCTTTGGATTTCTGAACTGCCACAAATATATGGTTGAGGTTGAATCAAACGGAATTATAAATCCAAATAGGCTAGGTGGTGGAGTTTTTGTAGTAACCGGCGGGAATAAAGGAATTGGTAGAGCAACAGTTCATCGTCTTGCACAAGAAGGTGCTTTAGAAGTTATTATTCTTTCTAGGTCTTCAGCTGATGAGGCTATTGTTCAAATTGACCCCTTTAATACTAAAGGTTTCTGGATTGCTTGTGATCTTTCTGATGAATCAAGTACTGCGCATGCTGCTGAACAAGTCAAGAAAGAAGTTGAAGCAATCGGTAAAAGAATTAAAGGTTTAGTCAATAATGCTGGTATTACTGAAAAAGACTTGGGAAGCAGGGGGATTCTTTATGATTTCATTGGACGTGAGCATATTGAAAAGATGTTTCAAACTAATTATATAGGACCAAGAATGTTAACTGCTCATCTTTTGCGAAGAGATTTATTTGATCATGCAGAGCCCGACACAGAGCCTTTTGTAGACCAGGTTCCGTCCATTGTAAATATTTCAAGCGTTCGTGGTAAGAATTGGGTCATGATGGGTGCTGACTATGATGCTTCCAAAGCAGCAGTGATTACTTGGACAAAATCCATTACAGCTTCCGTTTTTCAAGAATACGGTTATTTCATAAAAGCTAATGTAGTATGCCCGGGATTTATTACGACGGAAATGACTGATGATATTCCACCTCGTTTGGCAGCTATTCTTAAATATTCAACTCCTCTTAGGAGATTTGGTACTCCGGAAGAGGTGGCAGCCGAAGTAGCTAATTTATGTAGTGTTGACACTGGCTTTACAACTGGAGATGTACGTTCAATGGATGGTGGTCTGGGAGGCGGAGTTTCTCCTTCTATGTTGTTATATGAAGCTGGAGTTGACTTTCCTAAAAAAGGATAAATTAATTTATGGTACAATCTGATAGACTAGCTGAATTTGATTTTTCGAAGGAGGATACTCTTATTTTTGGTGCCACTAATGGATTTGGTCGAGTTTTGGCGGTGGATCTTCGGAAAAAAGGAGTTGAAAGAATAGGGCTGGGGACAACTAGTCTAACCTCGGATCACTTTTTAAATACTATGGCTGAACTCAAAGTCGCCAGACCGGGTTTAGGGGAAAAGGGGTTGATTGCGGTTAAAGCCAATCTGACTGACCAGGAACAAATTGATGCTGCTCTAGATGTTTTGCCGTTTAATCCTAAACACGTTTTTATGTTGCCTGCTACCGGTATGCAATTTGCCAAAGAGTCTAATAAACATATAACCAAATTACAAAGGATTAAAAATCGTCCACAACTATTTGCTGATCCTGAAGCAGAAAGAAATCAAACATTATTGGAGTTTCATCAAAATTTAGATGTACAGCTCCCTAGGTATCTTCGGGAATCATTACTTATGAATGTAGCTGCCCCAGTTCAAACAGTTGAAGCTTTAATTAGACGTTACCCTGATGGATTTACACTTACATATTTAGATAGTACCTTTGGTGATAAAGGAAGAGGTCCTAGATATTACACTAATGTTTTAACAAAGCATGCTTTCGATATCTGGTTATCACAAAATGGTAGAAGTTATGCCAGAAGAGGTATTGATACTGCCCGAATTATAGCTCCGGCAATTTTAGGAACAGAAATTGGAGATTATCTTACAGAGGAAATAATAGAGGTAGAGGATCCGGAAGTAGCTGCTTTGTTAACTGAGACAGCAGTGGACCCGGAAGATATCTTCATACCTATTTATGAATTTATGTCTATGACTAGAGAAGAAAGGGCAGCAGATGGAGTACCTTATGAAAGATATGTGACTAGATATAACGGAATTTCAAATGATAGACTACTTTTTGTGGGGCGTTCCTTACCTGAGGGGTTGGAGATTGATCCTAATAAATACCAGCTTTAACTATGCCAAGAATAGAATTTTTGCCATTTGATCCAAACGAAGTTCAAAAACCACTAAATTTAACAACGACTTTATTGGATATATATGAAGAACCAGCAGTTTTCGCTCATGAGGCTACTAGAACTGGTTCAATGACTTTTGAAGCCAAATATGTAGTTCAAGAACTTCATTGTAATCCTGCCACTATTCCTCAGCTCCGCGGGGAAATTCAAAGAGTAGGTAATAGAGTAACTAACACTTTTATAATCGATGCAGAAAATCCAGATGGTCAGCCGCCCCATACAATAGGTCATTTGAAAGGAGTTAAGCTTTCCCCAGCCAATTTAGGAGTAGGCGCAATTTACTCAGCAATTGGGTATGATCGTCCATACGATCTAATTGAAACCAATGGAATGATTTGTAAAAGTCCAGGGCAGCCAGAAGAGGAACTTGTTGCAGATGTTACTTTTACTGAAGATCAAGATGGAAGACGGATAGTTGAAAATCCAACTGTCAGAATAAACGGTCGGGAACATATTAATGGTACACATTGGGTATTTGTTCCTTCAAGGTCTTCCGGGGGAATATACTTACCCCAATATAGACAGTTTGAAATTGCACCTCAAATGGCCGGTGCAGGTCTAGAGCTTTTAGTCGGACCGCTACTTGGTAGAGGAAGAGCAGCTATTTACGACGGCACTGGTGCCTTAAAATTTTTTCCTGAACTGTTAGAACCAGGAGAGGAAGTTAGAGGACAAGTAACTTTATATGATTTAAGTAATGCGCCATACGGTGGTTTACTGGGTCAATTTGATATTAAGTTGTTTAAAGAAGAAATGGAAATCGCCGAATTAATAGATGTAGCTTTAGGTTTTTATCCAGAACCGAGAATAATGGAATTTATTAGAACCGCTTTAGGAGGAGCATCTTGACAGAATAAGCCATTCTGTTAAAATCTTTTAAATATATGGCAATTATAGAAAGAGAAAGCGAAAGACTGGCAGTAGTTGGTATGGGAGCTCTTTGTCCGATTGGCAATGATGTTCCAACAGCATGGAGGCGATTGCTTAATGGAGAGCATGGGATTAGGATCTCAGAATTTCCTGAATATCCTCATTCAAGTGTTAAAGTTGCTGGTGTAGTAGAAAATTTTGAAGAACAAGATAGAGAAAAAATATTTATTGAAGGAAATATTATTGATCCCTCAGATTTTGAATTTTATGATATTTCGACCTTTGGAGGCTTAGAAGTGGCTCGACAGGCATATGCTCCATATACAGTTTTTGTGGAAGAAAACGGTCGATTGGTTCCAAGATTGAATCCTAAGATTTTTCACCCGGAAAGAGTAGGGTTAGTAGTGGCTATAGAAGGTGGTGGGACTGTAAGGAGTGCTATTAATACTCATGAAAGAATTATGAAAAAAAATGCAAAAGGTGAGCAGCTAGGATTGAAGGCGGAAGATGAAGATATTATTAGGGGGTTAGTAGATACTATTCTAGGAGCCGAACGTCGTACTTTTGGATTAAATGGAGAAGCTTTATTAGTAGGAGATGCTTGTGCATCAGGAATCGAGGCTACAATAGTGGCTAGAAGAATGTTATTAGATTCAGAAGACGAATTGGATGCTGTATTGGTAATTGGAACAGAATGGTCTAATCATTATGTACCAAGGTCACAGTTTGAGAGAATTACAGCTTTATCTTCAATATCAGACCCCAACAGAACTCCCAGACCTTTTGATAAAGGAGCTGATGGATTTGTAATAGGAGATATGTCCGCTGCTATCTTTATGACTAAAGCAGATTTTGCTTTAAGGAATCAACTTGAAGTACTAGCCTGGCATTTAGGTGCCGGAGCGTATGAGGAAGCATATTCAATGACAAGTCCTCTGCCTAATGGAGAAGGGACCTATAATGCCTATCAAAGATTACTGGACAAAAGAGTCGGAGGAGTAAGAATTAGAGATATGAGAAAAAAATCTCCATTTTATATTGAGGCTCATGGAACAGGTACGGGAGGAGATGGGGTTGAGGCCATAGGGATAAGAAGAACAACAGATGAGCTTGATGGGGAATTTGCAGGATTTTCTTCAACAAAAGGTGCTACTGGTCACGGAACTAGTGCAGCTGCTGTATTGGAAGGTGTATTTTGTGTTCAAGCTTTAAGAGAAGGGGTCATGCCCCCAAATATTAAGTGTAATGATCCAATCGATGAGGTAAATGGTATGCCTTTAATTAGAGAAGCTACTCCAGCTGATATTGAATTCGTAGACAATCTATCCAATGGGTGTGGTGGTCATCAACGCGCAGAATCTTATCAAAGTGTTAGAAGTACCAGATAGTTTGGTTTATGTTTTTATGGCGAATATAAATAGAGAGTCTTTTTCAGGATCTTTGGTTGATGTATTAGATGGTGCCGCTCAAAGGGGAGAAGGTGCTATTAAGCAGTGGTCTTCAAGACCTGGCAGGAGAAGTAATTGGTTCTATCCGGATTTAAGTCAAGCAAGTCAAAGATTAGCTTCACTTCTTACAGAACGAGATATTCAACCTAATGATAGGGTAATTCTGTGGGGATCAAATTCTCCACAATGGGTTATTTCATATTTTGGAACTTTAAGGACTGGCGCCATTGTTGTTCCTTTTGATGAAAAGAGAGAAGTTAGCTTCTTAAGTCGAGTTATTGAAGCCACACAGCCACGTTTTATAATTGCCGGTGAGACCCAAAGAAGTCAATTGCCTTCTCCCAATAGTATTCCAGTTATTAACATGGAGCAGGTTGGTTACATCGCTGAGATTGATAGTTGTCAATTTGATGTAGGTTTGACCAGGGCTGATTTAGCAGAAATAGTATTTACTTCGGGAACCTCTGGTAATCCCAAAGGGGTTGAACTAACTCACGGGAATATTTTATCCAACGTAGAGGGATTAAAAAGCGCTGTCAAGATTGATTCGCACTATAAAATGTTGTCAGTATTGCCAATTAGCCATATGTTTGAGACAACCGTTGGTTTACTGACCCCAATTGCTTCTGGATCGACTATTGTTTATACGGAAACAATTCAGGAGCTGGCATCTGCCATGCGTGAAGAACAGATAACGCATATGGTTGTTGTACCACACATATTAAGTCTATTCAAAAGAAGAATGGAGGAACGAGTGGCGCAACAGGGTAAGAAAAAAATATTCAATAGCATGACTAAAATTAGCCCACATTTGCCTTATGTAGTCCGTCAAATACTATTTCATTCGGTACACGAACAAATGGGTGGACGTTTTGAATTTTTCATTAGTGGGGGAGCCCGTTTAGACTCAAAGGTAGCAGATTTTTGGGAAAATATAGGGATTAAAGTTTTACAGGGATATGGGTTAACTGAAACCTCACCCATTATAACCTGTGATAATTTATCGATGAATGATCATCGCTATGTTGGACTTCCATTGCTAGGAGTGAGGATTAAAATCGCACCAGATGATGAGATTTTAGTCAGTGGTCCTAATATTATGAGAGGCTATTGGAATAATCCCGCTGCAACTAGTGAGGTTTTGGAAGACGGTTGGTTTCATACCCGAGATTTAGGGGCTTTAGAGGAGGGGAAGTTAAAGCTAATGGGACGCAAAGGGAATATGATTGTTTTATCTAATGGATTGAATGTCTACCCGGAAGATTTAGAGGAAGTTTTAGTGCAACAAGGAGTACGCGAAGCAGTAGTTTTTCTTCAACAAAGAGTAGCAAAGGGGGTACAACATGAAGATCTCCATGCAATTTTACTTTTGGATGATCCTAATATGGACCCTCAATATTTAGTAAAAGCTGCTAACCGGATACTTGCTTCACATCTTAGAATTAATAGCTGGACCATTTGGGATGGAGAAGATTTTCCGAGGACACATACCCAAAAGGCAAAAAGGGATGAAATTATAGAGTGCATACTTAATAAAAAGGGA
>MFDK01000011.1:59500-59839 GCA_001776865.1 Candidatus Daviesbacteria bacterium RIFCSPLOWO2_01_FULL_37_10
GTGAACAGGGTGGAGGATCAGGATTTTTTGCAGGGGCTGATATTATGTATTATTGGCCAAGAGGAGAAGAAGCACAAGCTGCTTTAGCAATTGGTTTGGCGCGTTTAATTTTGGAGGATTTACCAGAAAGGTTTAGGAGAAAAGACCTTGATGCAGATGGTTCAGCTTTTAATGCATTTTTCTTGGCAGCTGCATTAAAAAGGCCTGAACAACTATATGAAGCATTAAGATCATTTCCGGAAGATTTAGTTAGGGTTACTGAGGAGCAGTTAGATGTGGATCCTTATGCTAATCTTAGCCATGGATTTTTACTGGAAGCAATCGAGAAAAATACTCCAA
>MFDK01000011.1:59856-63748 GCA_001776865.1 Candidatus Daviesbacteria bacterium RIFCSPLOWO2_01_FULL_37_10
GTTCCGGGGTTTTCAGGGGATGCTTTAACAACATTTTTACCTTCCGGGACTATTGGTCCTGCCCAGTTGAAAATCTCTGTTGCATTAGCCAGAGGTTCATTAACACATCCGTGGCTCATGGGATTCCCGAAGTTATTGTGCCAATACGCTCCGTGCAGAGCATACCCTTTATAGAAAAACATATTGTTTGGAACATTTGGTAAGTAATAATAAGTCCCCCAGTCTTTATTGCCCCCTTCCATTTTTTGATATCTTGTTTTGTACCAGATCCTGAAATCTCCCTTAGGGGTTGGAGCCCACTTGCCTGAAGATATTGGAAATTCCATGACTACAGTATTGCCTTCCCATGCCCTGACTTTTTGTTCATCTAAGGAAACTTCAATCCATTTTTCTTCTCCGGAGGCATTAGTGGTGCCCAAAACATCAGAAGAATTTACAAGGCTATTGCCGTAAGCTAAAGAGGTCTTTGAATATGGGATAATTTCGCCGTTGAATATCGCAAGATCTGGACTTTCGTCAAAAATCCCTGTTTTGGAAACCTGGTTTTCATTGCAGCAGGAGGAAGTTTGATCACCTGAAATACCAAGCTTGTATGCAAGATCCCTTTTAAAAGGCTGCATTTGGAAAGCAAAAAATCCAATGAGTATTAGAATTAAAAAAATTGGCAGCAGGCGGTGCAACATAAATTTTTCCGTCTGCTCCCCCGATTAAATCAGGGCTATATTTATCATCGGGTATAATAGTATTTTAAGTCAAGAGGGAGAATTAGGGTATAGGGGTTAGGGTATAGATTGAAAACGATATGAAAAAAATAATTGTGACTCTTGCAGGAATAGTTCTCATTGCAGCTTTTGCAGTTGCGATTCCATACTTTTCTTTTTCAGGTTCAGAGCTTACCTCACCTGTTTTAAAAGAAAGTAAAACAATAGGATTAAACCAGTGGTTTCCGCAAAATGTTTTAGGCTCTGCAACTCCGGGAGTTACAGCCTATTCAACTCCCGGAGTTACTGCAAGAGTTACTGCAAAGGCAGCTTTTTTTATAGAAACAAGTAATGGAGAAGTGCTTTATTCCAAAAATATTCATGAAAAATTGCCGGTGGCGTCACTTGTAAAAGTTATGGCAGTTTTAATTGTAATGGAACATCGGAAACTAGATGAAAAAATGCTGGTTTCAAAAAGGGCATCGGAGATGGAACCGGATGAAATGATACTTCTTCCTGGCGAAAAACTGACATTAAAAGAGCTTTTATATGGAATATTTTTGGTTTCAGCAAATGACGCTGCAGAGGTTTTAGCTGAAAGTTCTACTGGTAATAGAGAGGAATTTATCAAGCTTATGAATAGTAAAGCGGAGCAGCTTGGAATGAAAAATACTAAATTTGTTAATCCAACAGGACTGGATGAAGATGGTGAAAATTCGTACTCCAGTGTTTATGATTTGGCAATTCTTTCAAGATACGTTATAAAACACTTCCCGGTTTTGGTGGATATTTCAAAAACTGAACACATATACATTGAGAGAACGAGTGACCATCAGGATTATGATATGTACAGTGGAATAAATTTGTTAACCACATATCCCGGGGTAGTAGGTTTTAAAACAGGTTATACCCCGGAGGCAGGATTAACTTTAATAACCTTGGCAAGAAAAGATGGCCATGAAATACTAGGTGTACTTCTGGGCTCAGAAAACAGAAGAGAAGAAGCAAAAGAACTTTTGGATTTTAGTTTTAAAGCGTTAAAGAATTAGTTCTCTTCTTGAATTTTACCGAAGAAAAGACTAAAATACTCATATAGTTTCCCACTTGTTAAGGTAATTGTCTCCGATTTAATTCGAGATTGACAAATTATAGGTTACGTGGTAGACTATGAGTTGAAATATGGCCATAGAGAGAGAGTCATTACCAGAATTAATAACAAGGGCTGAGAGGCTTTTTAAAATTAGTGCAGAAATTACTAAGCATGCTGAAACTTTAGGTACTGAGCAGGGTCCTGAACGTCTAAATTACCGCGTAATGAATGGTGGAAACCGAAGCGAGATAATGATTAGTGTTGGATCAATGCGCAGGAAAATTGCTACAGTTGTACTTCCCAATTTAGAGAGAAAACAAAATGAAATCCTTGAGCAGTTAGAACCCCAAATAGATGTAATGGTACAGGAAAGATTTAGGATAGACGAGATACGTCAGTTAAATGCAGACGGATATTTACCAGCTGATGCATTGGAACTTGTAGAGCAGGATATGAGCGAATTTAAGCAGGATTTACAAAGTGATTACAGAAGAGGGTTGATAACAAGGCAGGAATTTATTTTTGAGATGTATAACAAACTTTCTGGAAGGCGACCTATTGAGACAATTTCAGGAGAAGTTAGTATAGTAGCTACTTTCGACACAGGTATTCAAATTCCAGTAAAGCCAGAAATTCCTTCAACTGAACCTACTGAAGTTACTCAAGTTCTGTTGAAACCGATACAAGCAGACGAAACGTTTGTTCTATCTTTTGATGAGGATGAAAGTGAATTTGTTGGATCGAAATTAGAAGAAGAAAAGTTACCCCTCAGCATTATAAATAGAAGGAATAGAGAAATAACCAGGAATGGTGAAGTTATTAAATTTACTGATTTACAATGGGATACTTTAATGGTAGTTATTCAAGCTGGAGATTCAGGTATTTTAACTAAAGATTTAGGTAGAATTATTAAAAAAAATCACCCAAACTCGGTTTCTAATATAGGTGTTCATGTACAATCTCTTAGAAGGAAATTAGAAAGAGATGAAACAGATCCAAAGTTTATAATTTCTGATGTTGCTGGTATTAATACCCGTTACTTCTTTAAAGGCGAGGTTAAATTTGCTTCTTCGAGAATTGTTATTTTTGAAGAACAGAATAAGATTCTTGTAGATAACAGAGAGATTGAGCTTACAGCTGAGGAAATGAAACTTCTTAAAGTGTTAGTTGGAAATCCTGGTGAAATAGTAACTTCACGTGTTCTCTCAACTAAAAGTCTAGGAATAGAAGATCCAGTTGTAGCCCGAATTAGTCTCAAAATGACTAAGTTGGCGAAAAAGATTAATTATCCATATGGTGATAAATTAATTTATTCAAAGATGGCTAGTATGAATTCAGGATATAAATTGCAAAATGTGAATTTAGCTACAGAAGAAGATAAAGAAAAAGAAACTGTAGTATCTACTGCAGTAGCACCGGAGCAACTACCTGCAACTCCGATGGATGTAATCCCTGAAATTCCAGTAGAGATAGTATCAGCTCTGCAAGCTCCTGAAGCAGGAATATTAATAGATCCGGGAAAAATTAAAGAAGATCCAAGCATGATACAATTCCTGGAAAGTCTGCAAGAACCAGCTAAAATTTTGATAGAGAAGTTTTTTGAAAGTGATTATGTGCCTTGGCTTCTTGCTCAGATAAAAAAATTCCAACCGGATAATGAAATTGAGAAGAAAAATTTTATGCAAGAGCTTGCAGGACAAATCTTTGAGCAGCTTGGTTGCCTTCATTTTACACAGGTATTCGGAGATCCGGATATGTTTGTTTTATCCCCTCAAGAAGCTATAGAGTTATACAAGGAGGTTTATCCAGACAGGAAATTCAGTAAAATCAGGAAAAATAGTTTAAATTCCGGAATAGAAGGGGTAACTGTACCGGATGGTTTAGTAATTAAAAATACAGGTTCATCTTTGGCAATTACAGGGGTTATCGATTATAAATTATGGGCTAGATTAATACCTAGACCGGAAGAATTTCAAAAACAGCTTGAAAATTACAGATACCCATTGTTTATAAAAGGTTTTTGGCTGGGAGAAGGGAGTAGAGACCCGTTGCTTTATGGTAAGCTCATCAATAAACTAAGACCTGAAATACCCGTAAAACC
>MFDK01000011.1:63756-68120 GCA_001776865.1 Candidatus Daviesbacteria bacterium RIFCSPLOWO2_01_FULL_37_10
TCAGTAAAATTTCCTGCTGATGGTATAGAAACGAAATATATTCCAGTTGACAGCAGAATTTTAGGTATTTTTAACGATTTACTCTTTGACATAGTTAAAAACCGGTATGTTATTCCTCTGGAGGAGGATTTTGGGAGAATAATTACATCATTTGACGAGAGTGAATTTGTAGAGCCCACTACTGAGCTTGAGAATATATTTATCCTTCCTGATGGACAAAAAGTAAACAATTTAAGCAAGCAGGCAAGACAATTTGTAGAGTTCCTGAAGATGTTATTGGAAGATAGAGGAATGGAGGAGCCGTTACCAAAAACTGCCCATATTGATTCTGTAATTCGGGAACTATGGTTTGACGATATTGATGAGATTAACGAAGATGATATTAAAGCAGCTAAAAACAGACTAGGAGTATTAAAAACATATGTAAATAAGAAATTAGCTGAAAAAAACTGGAAGGTTGTTTTAGTAAACGATTTCATTTTCGAAAAAGCTCAGGAATTTACCAGACCTCCTAAACCCGGAGAAGTGCTTTATTATACTTTAATGGAAATTAAACCTATTGGAAGAGAAAATGAAAACGGAATCGAACGGACTAGGATGTATGTTAAAAACATTAAAAGTCTTATTGAAAGAGGAGGAGTAGCTTCTCCGGAACATCTCCAAAGAGCTAAAGGGATTGCAGAAAGGTTTGGGATAGCGTTTGAACAAAGATTAGAAGAAAAGGGGAGTTAGTAGTTTATGGTAGAGCACGAAACAAAAATAGCTGAGTTAAATGCAAAGCTTCAAAAAGCTGAAGTTAGATTAGCTGGTGCGCAAAATATTTTGGGAACTATTGAATCTCCAATTTTTTCAGCTCCTGGAAAGTCTACCCCAGAACCATTGAGGTTAGATGTAGAGGATGATTTAAAATTTTTAGAAAATTTAGATAGAGTAGGAAGGGTAAAGTTAAGACTTGTTGAAAGAATTCCTGTAGCGATACAAGTAATTCAAGACTTGAGTAATCAAATTTCTCAGGAACAAGCGGGAGTTAAAGTTGCAGAAATTGATGAAGGGAGAGAGGTAGAAGATAATAGGCCAGTTTTGGAAATAGATATAGTAAAACGGGAAGTTAAAATAAGGTTTAATGGATTTGAAAAAGAAATTATAATTACTGATGATTTGGATTGGGAATTGTTTAGTTATTTTGTGGAGAACCCCAGGGAAGAACCTGTTCTTTACAAAACAGAATTGATGGAATTGTCAAGAACTTTTGCTTTTGCCAGAACCCCAAATACCCAATATACAATGCTTAGAATTTCTATTGAGAAGCTTATGCAAAATTTTAATATAGAAGGTCAAACCCCTTTAATTGTTGAAGAAAAAACTGGAACAGTCTACACATATAAATTTGATGCTAAAGAAATTACATATGAAATGGAATTAAAACAGTCAGATCAGCCCGAAACAGATTTAGAAGAAGAAGTACAGTCGGCCTTAGGAGAAAAAATATTTATTCTTACTGAGGATGTAATTAATAGATTACAGGGAAGACAACGTGAGCTTGCTGAAGTGATTAATGAACTTGCAACTGATCAAGAAAAGGTAACCTGGACAAAAGAGCAAAAAGAGGAATTTATAGTAAGAAGACTATATGCGTATGAGCTTGAATCAGGTATTAAGCATTTTAATGAGGGAAGAGATGATTTTCTAGATACGAGAAGGGAGTTAAATAAAAAACTTGAAGCTATTAATGTAAAAATTAACAGGGAAAATATTTTTGAAAGTGATGCTGAAAATGAGTATCTTATTGAAGTAAAGAAAGATTCCGGATCAGAAGAAGCAATACAGCCGGAAGATTTAGAAGCTTTGGTAGAACCCGCAACTGTTCAAGATAATGTAGGTGCAGGCGCAGGCGTTACTATCCCATTTGAGCCATCAGCTCCCAGTGCAAAAGAGTTAGCCAGGAGGGAAAGATTTAAGAATGCAAGCAGTAAAATGAAAGAAATTACTGATAAACTTATAGCTGATTCCTCCGGATTTTATGATGGTATAGGTATTCAAGTATTTAGAAATAGAGCTAAAGAAACTTTTGGTCGAAATTTTGATGATAAGACTATAAATAGTGTAGTAAATAGGAAAATTATTAGGCCGGAGATTCCATCCGGAAAAGAAACTCCAGTACTTACATTTGAAGAACAAGCAACACTTGCGTATATTGTTTTACATGGAATTAATTTTGTCAGCACCGATGGTAAGGGATTTCTTACGGATGTTGCTTCCGCTACTTTGAAATTGTATCGTCAGGAAAAAGCAAAGCAAAACGGAGGCAATAATGGTCACTCAAGAAGGTGAAGCTAAATTACAAAGACAATTTGGTGAATTGCGCTGGACTGCTCGTACCAAAGAAACATCCGCTTCAGTATTCCTAAGTGGCAGGTTCCCTCCGGCTATTCAAGCGCTCCTGGAGTTTACAGACAATTCAGCTGGTTATAGGAATAAAGATAGAGAATATCCAACTCACATTCATACAATAATTGAGCCAGAAAGAATTAGTGTACTGGATTATGGAGGACTCGGAGCTGATGGGGAGGGGATTAAAAAATTTGCGCTTGTGGGGGAAACAGAAGATGTAGGTATAAGTTTTAGAGGGGCAGGAGCGAAATATGCTGCCTGGTTTTTTGGCGAAGATATAGAAATTAGAGCTAAAAAAAGAGGTGATGATGTGGAATACACATCAAGCATCAAAGGATTTGGAGATCCTACAATCGAATATGCTGGAACTTTTGTTATTGATCCTAAAAAATCTCAATGGGATTTAGATAGAGGCAGGTTTGAAGTCATAGTAAGGAGACTTAAATCTGCGGATCAGTTTCCCCAGGGAGGAGCAAACATAAGACGAGTTATTGGTGAGGTTTACAGGCCTTTGCTAAGCAGTCTAATGGTTGATTTTAGAAGTCCCGTAAGGCTTGAAAATAGAATTATACTGGATAGTAACGGAAATATTGCTGAAGTAAACGATAAGGTTATAATGACAGTTACAACAAGAAAAAAAAGAGAACAGGTCTTTCCTTTAAATATTCCTTTACTTCCGGAATACAGTGAAAATGATAGAAAAATTCTTGAAACGAGTTTACAAGAGAAAATGCTTGTTTGGATTGGGGAAATGGACTTGAGTAATCTTAAGTCCAAAACTGTTAAGCCGGGGATAAGATTTTATTATGACGGTAGACTTATTAATATAGATTATTTAGGTTTTGATGAAAAAGATCCTCGTTTGTCAGGTTTAACTGGCGAGGTTCATTTAGATAACATAATAGATATTAAGAAACAACTTTCAGTAAACAAATCTGCGGGTATGAATTTACAAAGCGAACAGTGGCAAAGGGTAGCTGCAACATTAAGGAAATTCTTAGCTCCCTTTGTTGAAAAGCTACAACAGAAAACTTTACAAACCTCTGAAAATCGTCCTGATTATCTCACAAGTGTATTAAGTGATGCTAGAAGGTATATAGATTTATGTCTTAGGGAAATGGCTCAGGAGGGTGTAATTATAACAGAAGAAGATTTAGATCTTTTAGTGGGGGAGACACGAGGTCAAAGAAATCCTCCAAGGGGAAAACAAGAAAATAGTACTCAACGCACTACCAGGGATGGTAAAAAATGGATTGATCAAAAACCTTTGACTATTGCTCCTGAAGATGCTTCTGAAGAACTTCCCAGAAGAAGGAGAAGCTTTATTGATGGAACAGATTTATTATCTTTGGGTGATTTTACTACAGTTTCCAGAATCATTTCCAGAGCAAGAAATCAACGAAACGAAAGAATCCTCGCATTAAATTCTGAAAACCCCACAGTTCAAGGAGCAGTATCAGCTGGGAAATTGGCTATGGCTAGACTAGCTGGTGAAGAGTTAGCAGAACATGTTGCGATTGAATTTAGAAGCGATATGAGGGAGGCTTTACAGCTAAGGGACGAAATTAGATTTCGTCATGCTTTGGTTTTAGCAGCAGGTTCTGATTATCAAAGACAGGGTGAAACTCAGAAAAAATGAACCCTTGTAACAATTAATATAAAATGGTATAAATCATTTTGTGTCCTGGAAGAATCTTTTAATTGGATTTATTGTTATTTTGGCAATTGGAGCTTCGGGTTTTGGGTTAGTTTCTAAGTTTAAATCTAAACCTGTTTCACCAAATCCAACTCCTGTTTCTGATATAATATTGAATGAACAGGGAACAAGTTCTGCAAAACCTGTAAATTCTATAGAAAGTAAAAAAATTATGAAACAATATCCAAAATTTCCGGGAATTTTGCCTCAAGCGGAAATTACAAATAAAAAGGCAGTGATTCAAACTGCCAAAGGCAAAATTGAATTTGAAATTTAT
>MFDK01000012.1:0-925 GCA_001776865.1 Candidatus Daviesbacteria bacterium RIFCSPLOWO2_01_FULL_37_10
TGTCCAAAATAATCCAATTTTTAATTTTCTTTTTTTGCTTAAGTTTTATTTTTCCCATAACCGATACTTCGATTATTCATGGTCAAGACCAACAAGTAAAAGCTTGCGATAATCCGCAAGTACAAGTTGAGCCTTTAGAACGCTCAAGAGTAGGTTCAGCTTATCCATTTTTAAGTGATGATCTAAAAGCTAGATTTACAATAGATGTTAACCGAGAAGAAAACAAACAGGCATCAGGAATTCGTGAATGGAATATGAACTGGCGATGCGGAATTACTAATCAGGACGTATTTACGAGAAATGTCCAAGATTCACCAGGCACTACAAACATTTTTACGGAACTAGATAATAACTTACTTTCAAATGCATGTGTATTTAATCCTAGGAGAAATCCTATTACAGTAAGAGTTAAAGCAAGACTGAATGATGGGTCAGAAGTTAACTGGTGCGACGCTACTTATGAAGTAGCTGACGCGGATAGGCTTTGTCAACTCAATCTTAAAGCTATCAAAGGCGAAGTGAGTAAAATAATACTTGGGCAAACAGAGCTGGAAGTAACTGGTAAGGATATGACCATGAATAAAAGCTACATATTGCTGCTTGACAACCAACCTGTTTGGACTGATAAAAAAACTTTAACTATAATTCCTGGGCTTACAATAGATCTTAACAAATTATTTCTTAATTCGCCTCAACCACCAAAGTTTGATTCTGGCTATCCAATTGAAAATAAATATTTAACTAGAGGTCAGCATATTGTTTCCCTTCATCGAGTTAGTAGAGATGAATATAATATAAACCCACTAAATTTAGGCTCCAGAAGTGTTAACGACTTAATTGAACCAGGACAACTTTGTTCTGTCACTTTTACTGTAGGAGACGCCACCAATCCAGGATCAATTATAGCTGTAAGTGGAGGACCCAT
>MFDK01000012.1:942-31742 GCA_001776865.1 Candidatus Daviesbacteria bacterium RIFCSPLOWO2_01_FULL_37_10
CATTGGGTGTATACATACTCAACCTGCCGCTTTGGTTAAAGATGTTTTAAAATTCATGATTGGAATTTCGGGTGGAATTGCACTTTTACTTATGGCTCTTGGGGCATTTGAAATGATTACCTCTGCAGGAAATCCGGAAAGTTTAAAAGCAGGTCAAGACAGGTTTACTCAGGCCATAATTGGGCTGTTATTTGTAATTTTCTCAGTCCTTTTACTTCAGCTTATTGGAGTTGATATACTGGAAATACCGGGATTTGGAAGATGACATTATACACAATAAATCAGATATTTTGAAGTGAGAGGTGAGAAGCGAGAGATTGGATGTTTAGAAGTTGGAAGTGAGATGTGGGATATTGATTCATTGATTGTTTGATATCTTGATAGATCAAATATTCAAGTTATCAAGTATTCAAGATCAAGAATATCCCACCTCCCATTTCAAGAATTCCATACTAACCACCTCCCATTTCAAGAATTCTAAATTATGAACAAATTATCTCTAACTCTCCCTGGCTTTGATCCTTCTGGTTTCCAGCGGATTGACAATCCTCCTGATTTAAAATTCTCCGGATCTCGGGCAAATCTCGGAGCTGTTTTAACAGATCTTTTCAGTATTGTTATAACTTTGGCTTTTTTTCTTGCATTTTTCTGGCTTGTTTGGGGAGCTTTTCAATATATAACTGCCGGAGGAAATAAGGAGGGACTCGCCAAGGCGAGAGCAAGGATTACCTGGGCAATAATCGGACTAATACTTATAACTGCCGCCTTTTTAGTTGCCCAATTTGCACAGCAGATTATATTACCAAGAGGAGGAACGCCACTTTTATGATAGGCTACAGGCTACAGGCACTAGTTTACAGTTTATTATTGTTTCTGCTGTTGCCTGCTGCCTGTTGCCTGCTGCCTGTTAATGCTGCCGTTGACATTGGTGCCCAATATGGCTTTGGAGACATTCTTACCCTGGGCGAAGGTGTTACCAGATTAGTAAGACCTACATTTTCCATTGCAATAGCACTCGTGATAATATATTTCCTAGTCGGTGCTTTTAAATTTTTAACTTCAGCCGGGGAAAAGGAAGCTGTTGCAGGCGCAAAAGAGATGATAACACACGCAATAATTGGATTTATGATCTTAATCTTTGCATTCTTAATTTTACAATTTGGACTCTCTTCTATTTTTGGAATAGAAGGATTGCAGATATTTAGCTTTGCGGAAGGAACACCATGAAAACCCCACTTGTCATCCTGAACTTGATTCAGGATCTATTGAAGAGATGCCGAAATAAATTCGGCATGACGTATGTGTTGTTAGCCCAAGATCCAAGAAGTGTTTTTGGAACAATTAAGGCTCCAAATGAAATCTTGCCTCTTATTCAAAAAGGAGGTGAGGGAGCCGGAGGAATAAGTTTAGTCTTAAATAATTTAATAACCCTGATTTATATTTTTGCAGGAATATTTTTTGTTTTTATGATACTTTGGGGAGCTTTTCAGTGGTTAACTTCTGGCGGGGAAAAAGAGGCAGTTGCAGCAGCCCGTGGAAGAATTACTAATGCAGTTATTGGTATAATACTCTTTGCAGTTGCATTTGCAATTATACAAATAGTTGGAACTTTTACAGGATTTACATTTTTTACGCAGTAAATACTCACTTGACAATGAATTTATAATCTGTAAAGATTAAATTAGCAATGAAAAAAATAGCAATAATTTCTTTAGCTTCGGGCTTCTTTGCCTTTGCAATCTTTAATTCAGCTCTTGCTCAAGTTAACCCGAATCCTAATAATATTACTATTGCCAATCCCGGAGTAGGTTATACAAATATATCCGATTTCATTAATGCAGCTGTCCGCCTGGCTTTTATAATAGCTCTTATTGCAGTATTGGTGATGCTTGTTTGGGGCGCAATTCAGTGGATTTTCTCAGGAGGAGAAAAAGAAGCAGTTGCAGCTGCAAGAGGGAGAATAATCAATGCCCTTATCGGTTTAGCTATTTTAGCAGTTGCCTTTGCAATTGTTAGTCTTGCTGGTTCTTTCCTGGGACTAGACATATTAAAGCCGGGTGGATTTAATATTCCAAGTCCCGACTTTCCAACCCCACCTCTAAAGTAATCTATCTACTCACATTTAATTCCATGTATGTTGTTGATCTCTACCTTTAATTCATGGTAAGTTTAAGTTAGGTATCATTTAATTTCATGAAAAAATTAATTTTTTTACTACTTTTGTTATTTTATCTATACCCCATACCCCATACCCTAAACCCTATCTTTCCTCCCCTTGTTTATGCCTCTCATCCTCCAGAAGATAATACTTTTTGGCAGTATTGTGAGGGTGCAACTAACTCAAGATGGCAAAATGGGTTTTATTTACCAAGCGATCCACCCAATCATATACCTCTTGGGTCTTGTCCGGCTGATACTGATTGCATAGAGGAACCTTTTGGTGAAGACCAGACTGAACAAATTGCAAGATGCCAATCTAGAAGCTCAGGCCCTACACCTACAACCCTGGGGAATTTTGGACCGGATGCTGCAGGACTTACTCAGATTGAAGCAGTATTCTCAAGGGTTATTTCTCTATTCGTAGGCGGTGCATTTGTTGCCTTATTCGTAGTTTTAGTTTGGGCTGGGATTAAATTTTTAACTTCCGGAGGAGACCCAAAAGCTCTGCAGGCTGCAGGACAGGCAGTAACCTGGGCACTTCTAGGTATATTATTTTTGGCAATAGCCTGGCTTGTACTTCAACTTATTGCAGCATTTACAGGAATCGATGCTTTAAAAACATTTGATGTAGGGAAGCTCTGTCTTCCCGGAACAGACCTTGGAACATGTGTGCCAAAATCATCACCAGCCCCAACACCGTAGGGTTGCAAATATACACCCATTTGTTTTACTCTTTAAATATGCCATCTGCCCCTTTAAGCAGTATTAAGTATCATGTATTCCGCCAAAGGCGAGACTCGACTCGCTTCGCGAAGCGAGCAAAGTCGGTAGGTATTAAGGGAATTTGCGCTGTTTTTTGTTTTATTTTCTTTTCCGTAATACTTAATACTTACTACATACTACCTGTTAATGCCCAGGAAACTTCACAAATTCCAGTTTTCACCTCCAGTGCATATCAACCAATAAATGTAAATTCTGTTCCCCCTCAATCTCCTCTCTATGCAAATTTAATGGTAAATAATTTACTCCATGCTTTTTCCTGCCTTATGGCTGGAGCTTCCCCAATGGGTCAACCCTGCGTTGATTACTTAAACGGAGTCCCTGTGATTTCCAGTGTAAACACATCAGGCGGACTTTTGGGAGCAGTTGCAAACCTAAATACCATAGTTATAGCTAATCCGCCTATCAGAACTGGTCAATATTTAGCAACTATTGGGGACTCTTTAGGGCTCGTAAAAGAGGCTAATGCACAAGTTTCCGGTTCAGGTGCAGGAGTCTTGCAGCCAATCTTAAAACTTTGGCAGGTTTCCCGAAATATAGCCTACATAGCCATGATTATAATATTCCTAATAATAGGCTTAATGGTCATGTTCCGTCAAAGAATAAACCCTCAAACAGTAATAACAGCCCAGGCAGCCCTCCCGGGCCTAGTCATAGGTCTCATCATGATCACCTTTAGCTACTTCCTGGCCTCACTGGTAACAGATATGTCTTATGTGGCTACAAATCTTGTAGGCTATTACTTCCAGTCGGCAGGCGCTACAACTAATACTCAATCACTTTCCGCAGTTACTGCCGATAAACCTGCAACAGAAATTTTCTCAACTTTAATCAACGGAGTATTTGGTAGTGACGCTGTAATTAAACTTCCGTTTAATTTGAATCCGGTTATTGTAAGCGGAACAACTACTGTTTATAACAGTTTAGAAGGTTTACCAAAAGACATTATAGACTGGTTAATACGATTCGGAGTTTATTCACTTGGATCAGCAGTTGGGGGATTTTTAGGAGGAATAGGCGGGTTAGCAGGCGGGGTTCCAGGTACTATCTCAGCGCTTTTCGGAGGACCTGCAGGTGGAATACTCGCAAACCTAATTGCAGGTGTAGGAGGATACGGTAACGTTCTCGCTTTATTATTAACATTTGTTGGTGCGTTAATGCTAATTTATACACTATTCAGATTATTAATCAAGCTCATTACAAACTATTTAGCAATTATATTTCTTACCATTACAGCACCTTTTCATTTTTTGGCAGCTAGTCTCCCCGGAAGACAGGAAATTGCAGTTGATTGGATTCGTAATATGCTTTGTAATGTATTAGCTTTCCCGGGGGTGCTTGCAGTATTTTATTTTGTAGCATATTTAATAGGACCACAAAACAGTACTGTTTTTAATATAAGCGGCAGCGCTAATATTGTTGGAGGAAACTCTCTCCCTTTGTTTGGCGGATTAGACATAGGTTTTATCAGAATCCTTTTAGCTTTTGGTGCATTAATGGCAACTCCTACAATTCCTGATATAATATGTAATGCCGTGGGTAAAGTAGGTCGAGAAGGACAAATGATTGAACAGGAATTTAGCCAGTCAAGACAACAAGCAGGTGATTACCAAAGACGCTTGCAAGGAGGTCTTGATATTGCAAAAAGTTATCCTGATTGGAGAACTAGAGCAGATATTAGACAACGAATGTTCCCAGGAACTGCAACTCCTGGAGGCAATTGGCTTGGCATTAATTGGAGCGGACCGTTAAGACGCTTGGGGATACATTAATTTAACCCAACCTAATTCTTCCACGATCTATACTTGCATCGGGGGTACTGGTAAAGGCACCATTTTTTCTTTTAGCTTCTGGTAAATCTTCTGCTGCGTCCCCTCAGTACCACTCACTCCCTTGTCTTCTTCAGATAAAACGGTAATCCTGTTTTCTAATCGACCATATGCAACCAAACCTCCTTTACTTCTTTGTGGGTAAGCAGAATCATTTTTCCCCTCAGGAGATATTAACCAATCGATTAACTGGTCGTAAAATATCCCTGTTGCCCATGCCGCAGGATTAATAATCTCTAGCATCCTTGTGTCACTAAGCAACATTTGATACTGTTTTATTAAGGCAGCTGGTTTTGCCAAAAGAGTCTTCGTTAATTCTTCCACCAACTTATCTGCAGCAGCTGTATCTTTTTGAATCATATATTTATCCACCCCTATCAAGCTTTCCCTACTGGATAAAATCTCATGGAACATGCCTTTTTCAAACTCGCCTTTATCTGGCACAGGGTTATCCTTCAGTAAACTCCTTATTCCGGCCATTATTTTATAAACTGCTGCCTGTATTTCTCCTGTATAATTTTCAAAGGACTCCGGATATTTCGTTTCCTTATTTGTAGTATCCATTTTTGGATTATTCATTGTGATTATCTGCACAACGTCCCAAGTGCTATCACAGCCTAAAGCCATTGGGTAACTGTAAATCTCCGGCAGATACGCTATTAACTTCTCTGCATATTTAACCCACTCAATCCTGTTGTTTGCAATTGTCCCTCTTAAATCATAAAGCCTTGTTTCGGTAAGTAAACCAGCTCCTTGCGAACCCTGATCCATATTATTTAAAAACCTTTCAAATACAGCCATACTGGCTTCTGCTTGTGTCCTTAAAGTGAAGTCGATCGCCTCCGCAGCTTTTCTTCTTCCGTATTCATTATGTGGCATTGGCTCCATTTCGAGCAAAGGATCTATAATTCTTCTTGTCCTGGTTATAAAATCATTATGTTCATATTCCCCATATGTTCCATCCGGATTTCTAAGTCTTTTTTCAGCTTTTTCTTTAGTTTTTTCTGAAGTTATCAAAGATCTTAGAGGAAAATCATTTGCTACAAATCCATCATAAATTAAACGCGTTTCCTCGTTCTGTATAATATCTTCCAAATATAATATTTTACCCTCAGCATCCTGCCAGCTGGCAGAATTACCCTGTGCCCAAATAGTATCTAGCGCTCTCTTAACCACTTCTTTAAATGCAGGCTTTTCTGTAAGCCTTGGTGTCCTTTCTCCTGCAGGAGTATTTATAAGATCACTTTCCAGCTTTAGAGGGCTTATATTTCTCCTTCTCATTTCTTCAATGATTGCAAACTTCACAAATTTCTCAGCACGCCTTCTGTGAACATAATCTCCATTTTGAGCTATAATACTAACTCCCCTCATTTCAGCCTGATGACCTAAGAATGCGTTTAGCTGCAGAGCCAGCTTTCCTGCTTTTTTCGCTCGATCTTTTCTTGCTTTAAGAGCTTCGTCCCCTTTCTTTTCTATCCTTGCTTTAAACTGCTGATCGGTTTCTCCAGCTTTTCTGATCGGTGCGCTTATATTAAATAACCCCCTAAATTTTTCCCTTGGTTGTTGCCATGTAATGCTATCTCTATTCAACCCTCTGACATCATCATCTCTTGCCCTAAATCTTTCTTCTGATTCATCGAGCCGTCTTTGGGCTCCTTTAAGTTCATATCTCATGATTTCTTCGTAGAATACTTCTTCTACTTCATCTTTTAGATACCCCTGGGCGTAAGCATGTTTAACAAATTGACCATTAGGTCCAAATGGACGAAAATATGGGGTAAATCTCCCGTCGTTTGCAAGTAAATCTAAGGCAACAGCAAGCTGTTCAGGATCATACCCACTAACCTCTGTTTCTCCAAAAAGCGCTTTAATCCTTTCCTTCCCTTTATCTTTCCAGAACATCTCTTTTAAAGATCCAGTAGCTCCCATATTACCAACTTTAGCAAATTCATTATGAAGAAAGATAATAATTCTAGCTACTACATTATCTGCAGTCATGGCTGCTTCCTCCTCCCTCATCCCCATTCTTTCCGCACTTCTTGTAACTACATCCATAATTCTTTTAACATTCGCAAGTTGTTTTTCCGGATCGAAAAATCCCTTTCTGTCTTCTGTAAACTGAATAAAATCTTTCAGGGCATCTTCAACATCTGTTCGATCTTGCCCTGTAAATCTAATAACTCCATAATCATCATTCCAAAGTTCACGCGTCTTCTTAAAAATCCTTTCTGAGTCTAAACGTACCTCTTCTAACCCTTTCCTTTCCAATTCTAATATGTCGGCTATATCAGTATCAGTTGTAATTCCCGTTAAACTGATTTTTTCCTCTACATATTCGTTAAAATTATCAATATATGGCTGTTGTTCTTGTTGTAGCGCTGATAAAATTCTATCTAGTTCTGTCAGCATCTCTTCTTTAACGCGAGGGGCGAATCCCTCTGTGATAAATACTTGATTGTCACGATCTAATTCGACTAATCTTCTCAGTTGCCTTATCCGCTCTCTGTAAGACATTTCACGTCCGTCATCAAATTGAATTAAGTTTGGGTTGGGAATTCTATTTTCAACTCTTTTGATATTTTGTTTATTAATTTTAATTGTTCTATCAATCTCATCAACTGGTCCCCACTCAGCTTCTTTAAACCAGATTTGTCTTAAATTCTCATAAGCTGCATCCAGCCTTACACGATCCCTTTCGCGCGCCGGCTTAGCATGTTCCTCCATAATAATCAAAACATTTGCCCTTTTATAATTAGGTTCAGCTTCTACTCTTTCCGGAGGAATTATTATATCCGGTCCATTTTGAGGAAATGCAGGAACCCAACCCTCTGTAGAAAGAACTCGTTCAGAAGGAGGAAGCTGTTCTGAAGTGGTGATGTGTACTGACGGAGGCTGTACTGATTCTTCACTAGCTTGACCTCGACCAAATAAGCCGCCAAACATACCACTTCCTTCCTTTTTCGGCTGATCAACTGTTATTTCCCCTTCATCTGTAGGGGTAGAAATAGTCAAAACCCCTTTATCCCCACCTTCTATAAGCGATTTTTCTAAATCCAACTGCATCTTAACCCCGGGGTGAGGGGCAAATTTTTCAGCAGCTTCAACCCCTTTCATTTCTGGAGGAATTTCTATTTGATCTTCTGCCATATGTTCTCTTTCCATAAGCGTATTTCCTTTTTTACCCCGATTTCGTCCAAAGGACGATCAGCCTTTGGCTGATAATCGGGGCTAACACTCCATGGACTACTTTTAGTTTAGAGCGCATCTGTACCTTTTGCAAGTTTATGGTTCTATTCTTTTTATTTGAGGCAGTTGATCGAAATCTTTATCATAACTGTAAATTTCATTTATCTCGTCCCTTTTCATATAGGCTACAACTAGAGCATCTGTAAAATCTAAAACTTTATATTTCACCCAAATATCTAGGGCGAGTAAAATTCTTCTTTTGTGTCTTAACCTTAGCCCTTCTAAAGCTAGGATTGGCGTCATTTTCCCTCTAATTTCTTCTGGAGAAAGCTCAAATTTATCCCCACTTAATATGTTTATAACTTTAACAATCACAGCCTCTGTAGTTATAGCTTCTGTTCCATCGAGACTTAATTTTTTGAATAGGGCTAAACATTTATCAGCTCCTTCTCCTCTGGTTAGAAAATTTAAGATTACGTTGGAGCTTATAAGTCTCATTTCATACTCCTTTCAGCTTTTTCTTCTTTTGCGAGAGCTATACTTTCTTCTAAACCCACTTCATTTTTTGCCCTTACTGATCCAAAAATAGCATCTAAAGTTAACGAAGGCGAAACTAATTTGATATTTTCTCCGTCTATTTGAAAAGCTACTTTTCCTCTTGGTTTAACACCCAGCAATTTCATTACCTCAACTGGCAAAGTAACTTGTCCTCTTTGAGTTATAGACATTGTTATTTCTTTTAAAAAAGTATTTTGATCTAAATTTTTCATTATCAATGATAATATATCATAATCATTGATAGTTGTCAATTTGGTATTCTGCTATACTTTAAGCATGGAGAGTTCTCCTAAAAGAATTTACATTATCGGCTCATCTGGAAGCGGGAAAACCACACTAGGAAAACTGCTTTCGGAAAAACTGAATATCCCTCATATAAGTTTAGATGAAATTGCATACCCTAATCAAATTGAAAGCCCAAATGAGGAGCGTTTCAAACACATTTCCAGCTTAGCGAATCAGGATAAGTGGATTACTGAAGGGATTTATGTTAACTGGACTAAAAAACTTATGGATAAAGCAGACTTAATTATCTGGCTTGATTCGCCTTATTCTACTACCTTACTCCGGGTAATTAAACGTTTTTTTGTTCACAAACTCCGAGGAGATGAAAAATACGGAATTAAAAATACTCTTAAATTTATCTGGAATTTAAGAAAATATTACTATCCAAAGCCAGGCTTCGAAGAAGGGCACTCAGATAAAACTACAACCAGGATACAGACAAAAAGAGTACTTGCAGAATACAGGAATAAGGTTAAAAAAATACAGTCCTCAAAAGATCTGAAGAATTTTTTAGAAAATATTTAAATCACACTTTTTCTCCGCACGGCTCACAATAACCACACCCTCCTTTGACAGCTGATCTTATCTTGCATGTACTGCATGTTTCATTGCCAGCATTAACACCAACTTCAATCCCAACAGACTGTAACAACTTGGATATTGAATTTTCAATACTGCTCCCTCCTCCCCAACCCCCACATGCCTTACCTTCTACAACCCTGTAATGCACCAAATCCGGACCAAAAGGATTATTCTCATATGTTCGATCACCCACAAGTAATAACGCTTGACACCCTCCTTTCTCTCTCCCTTGTAAAAGGTTCCTTGTTTTTTCAATATATACATTTTTTACTTGAGCTTGTATCCAATCTCCATCTCTTCCTATGGCTATTTGATCTGTAATCCATCTAGCCGCGTTTCCTGCAACTTCATCTCTAATTTGTTCCCGCAACTTTAGATCTTGTAATTTTACTAGAGTTTCAATCTGTAAATTGAAAACTGTTTCATCTCCAGTAATTTCTTTCTTACTTTTGCATAACCCTTTTAATATCTCTTCGTCGGATAAACTATTTCTTAATCTTAATACTTGAGTCATTACTTTATCTAAAAGAGGTCTATTATTATCTGGATTTAATTCATAAATTTCAGCCTCTAATCCCTTATAAAAATACTCATAAGCTGTAGAGGGAAGGTCGTTTCTTATATCATGCACTAGAAGTTTTTTTATCCCTTCCTCAACAATGACCCTCCCTGCATATAAATACCCGTATTCACTGCAACCATATTTAACAGATTTTTCTTCCCAGCTTTCTGCAATCGGGCTTCCCCAAATTATCATCTCCCCCTCCTTAATTTCATCCTCATTCTCCTCATTCTTTTTTAGAAAAAGTTCTTTTACCATCCCCATTGATTTTCTGTCTAGCCCTCTGCGAAATGGCGATATATTCTCCATAATATCTACTTTCAACTCAACATTTTCAGGACAAGTCATTAAATATTGTCCATTTTCATTTATTACTTCTATATAACTATGCTCAATTGAGGTCTGCTGAACTTTTGCAATTATTTCTCTCGAAAAAACCAACCCCTTTTTATCTGTCTCTGAAATTACTTTTTCTACTATAGTTCCATAACTATCTGCTTTTATAATCTCTTGCAGCGCAATCTTTGCTCTATCAAAACCTGCTCTACTTCTTATTTCATCAAACCTTTTAATATAATTTCCAATATCACAAACTAAAGGCGTTTCAATCATATTTTCCTCCAACAAAAAAACCCCTCTTCGAGGGGCTGACCCCCGCCTTTAGGCGGGAAGCTCTTTGACTCGAAGAGACTCATCTTGGAATCCAGGCAGCCCGGCTTTACGGTTGCGGCACAGCGATGGAATTCCCGCTTCACAGCGAAGCAAGGCACCACCTTCCCCTGGTTTAAACTGGTCTGATCCAGCTTATTCCCAATTAAGTTAGTAACTTACACTAACGCAGCAGAAAGACCATGTCAATACCCCAAATGATTCATTTTGAGCCCCTAGACAACATATTTTTCACGAGGTATGCTCTTTGCGATGGAAGCACATCCTGTACCCCAAAACGTTACTTCTTTTGAATTCCGCCTTATTGGCGATATGACTTTAAAACAATTTATTTATCTTTGCATTGGAGCAGGAACAGCTTACATATTTTTTGTTTTCCTGGCTATTCCTGCTCCGTTTCTTGCCTGGCCAGTTATAGTTATTTCAAGTTTTTTAGGAGTAGCTTTTGCTTTTATACCAATTGCAGGAAGGCCGCTAGATCATTGGACTAATGCATTTTTAAAAACAATTTATTCACCAACCAAAATGGTTTGGTCAAAAAATAAGGTAATTTACAATACCAACCCGATTTTTACACAAAGACTAAATCTCTTCTTTACCGGTCAAAACATTATCCAGTCTTCTTTAGATCTTGGCGCGCTGTCTGCAGCTAAAGCTTCAATCCCTTATTCGCCACCCACAATACAAAAGCCTCAAATAAAACAAGCTCCTTCAATTCACGAAGAACTTCCCTCCTCCAAAGAACTGCAAAAAACTGTAGAGCTTGCAAAGCAAGCTCAGTCTCTCCAAATAAAAATACTGGAAAACCAAAGGGAACTTGGAAGAATTAAACAAACAACAAAAAATCCCGGAGCAGATGTTCAATCCTCAACGCAGGAGTTTACAAATGTTTTTAATGACCTAACTAAATTAATGAGCGAGGCAGAACAAATTAAAAAAGAGCTTTCATCTATAACTCAGGAACCTGAACCTCTAGCTCCTGTCAAGATTCAAGTAGTCACGCCGCCAAAACAAAAACAAACCCGACTCACCCTTACAACTTTTCCGAACGTAATAAACGGGGTTGTTGTTGATTCACAAAATAATTATCTTGAGGCAGTTGTTGTAGTCATACATGATAAAGATGGTCTTCCTGTACGGGCTCTTAAAACTAATAAACTGGGGCAATTTACCGGCTCAACCCCTCTTCCTAACGGCACTTACACAATTGAGCTTGAGAAGGAAAACTTAATCTTTGATGTTCTACAGATTCAACTTGAAGGAAAAGTGCTGCCTCCGCTTAACATCTCAGCTAAGAAAGGTTTACAATGATAAACAAAACTCAAAGCCACATATTAATATCAGAGATAAAAGAGGGGGTAGCACTGCTTAAAGATGGGGGTGCGGTAATAGTCTTAAAAGTTTCCGCAGTTAATTTCGGGCTTTTATCAGGAGAAGAGCAAATGGCAATTATCGGAAGCTTCGCGCAAATGCTAAATTCCCTTTCTTTCGCAATTCAAATAGTTATACTTTCAAAACGTCTTGACATATCTTCATATATAGCACTTTTAGACAAAGAACTAAAACTCCAAACTAATCCTTTGCTTGCTCAAACTATGGTCAGATACAGACAATTTGTACAATCCCTTATAAAAGAAAATGAAGTTTTAGATAAAAGTTTTTATGTTGCAGTTCCTGTTTCAAGGCTTGAGCTTAGCGTTGGGGTACTTAAAGGAGACGAGCTGCTTAAAAAAGCAAAAACTAAAATCCTGCCAAGAAGGGATCAGATTGCAAGACAATTAAATAGAGTTGGCCTTAAAGTTTCTCAACTTAATGATAAAGATTTAATAGAACTTTTTTATTATATCTATAATCCGAGTGAAACGAGGATTTCAAGCTCTGCTTTAGATGACAAAATCATCGCAAGCTCTGCTTATAATCCCCAGGGCTCTTCAGCTGTAAAAATTGAGGTTCCCCGAGAAATCAGGCTTAATATACCGCAACCAGTACACCCTGTGCCCCAACCTTCGCACCCTTCTTACATACAGCCTTTACCTCAAAATATCCCGGCATCCCCTATACAGCAAAGGCAATATTCGCCGTCAAGAAATCATCCATTTGTGGTAGAGGAATTATCAGATACAGTATGAAGCTGCCTTTTTTAAATAGAAAGCCAAAAATACCAAATCAGCCTGATTCTCCTCAACTAACCCTTGAGGATATTTTGGCACCGTCTGAAATTGAGGTAAATTTCAATAGTTTGCGTATTGGACAAAATTTTTACAGAACGTACTTTATGTCAAATTACCCGCGCTTTATAGAGCCAAACTGGCTTGAGCCATTAATATCTTTTGACCATTCACTAAGCATTTCAATGTTTATTTATCCATCAGAATCTAAGGGGGTACTGGATGATCTGAAGAGAAAAATAGCTGAAATGGAAGCAACCATTCAAACAGATATCGAAAGGGGCCGGATTGTGGACCCTGCAGTACAAGTTGCACTTGATGACGCAAGAGGACTACAGGAACAACTTGTAAAAGGTGCCGAGAGATTTTTCCAGTTTGCATTATATGTAACAGTCCCTGCCCCAAATCTGGAACAGCTCACAAATATTTCCAAACTTGTTGAAAGTACTCTCGGTTCGCTTTCAATTGGCACTCAACCTACAACACTACAAATGGAAGATGGTTTAAAAACTTCTATCCCCTTAGGGCAGGACCTTTTAAACTTACCGCATAACATGGATACAACCTCTCTTGCAACAACTTTCCCATTTACATCATCCGAGCTTACCGCAAATGAAGGTATTATGTACGGCATAAATGAACATAATGGTTCGCTTATACTTTTTGACAGATTTACCCTGGAAAATGCTAACTCTGTTATATTTGCAAAATCAGGCGCTGGAAAATCTTATTTTGTAAAACTCGAAGCGCTCCGTTCTTTAATGTTCGGAGCGGAAATTTTAGTTATAGACCCTGAACAGGAATATTTAAACCTTGCCCGGGCTGTTGGAGGACAATATATAAATTTTTCTGCAACTTCTCCGGTAAAAATAAATCCTTTTGACATGTCTGGCGTTATAACTCCGGGTGAAAACGAGCTAGGAAGAAAAATCCTATCCTTAACTACTTTTCTGAAGCTGGTTTTGGGCTCACTGGATCCAACTGAAGCAGCAATTTTAGACCGCGCCTTAAAACAGACTTACAGATTAAGAGGTATTACTGATGATCCAAAAACTCAGCACCTTACTCCACCTCTAATGGAAGATTTATATAAGGTACTTATCGGAATGGAAGAAAAAACAGCTGTTGATTTAGCATCTCGCCTTGAGCGATTTGTAAAAGGTTCTCTTTCCGGAATATTTTCATCAGCTTCAAACATTCAGCTTAATAACTCATTCACTGTTTTTTCAGTACGGGATCTTGCTGATCAACTAAGACCACTTGCAATGTACATGATCTTAGAATATATATGGACAAAAGTCAGATCAAAACTTAAAAAAAGACTCCTTATTGTTGATGAGGCCTGGTATATGATGCGCCAGGAAGACTCGGCAAATTTCCTGGTAGATATGGCAAAACGCGCTAGAAAATACTACCTGGGACTTACAACAATTACCCAGGACGTTGAGGATTTTTTAGGAACAGACCGAGGCAAAGAAATTATTTCAAACTCATCTATTCAGATTTTGTTAAAACAAGCGCCAGCTTCAATCGAGAAAATAGGACAAACTTTTAATTTATCCCAGGGAGAAAAAAGGCTGCTTCTTTCTGCTGGAGTCGGACAAGGGTTATTCTTTGCAGGAAATACACATGTTGCCATGAGTGTTGTAGCCTCACCTGAAGAACATGGTTTAATTACCTCAAATCCGCAGGATCTTTTAGCAAAAGAGGCTGAAAGATTACCAAATTACTAAAATGGCTGTTTTAACTACTCAAAAAGTTAAATTATATAGAGAAACCTACGATTTTATTAGGCGCTTTAATATTGATCCAACCTGGAAAATTTCTCTGCTTAATGCGGTAAGAAAAAGCGGTAAAAAGAATTATTTAGGTACTCCTTTAATTGGATTTGCATGGATAATATTTAAAAGTTCCCCACAATTTGCAACTACTCATGGGTTTAAACTTGTAGATTCTTTGCGGAATGGAAGATTTGATGAATTTGCAAACACTTTTGATGATTTGCTTACTAAATTCTGGCTGCGAGAGTCTGATAGGCAAAAGCTGGAACAGGAAACTGAAAAATACGAGGCGAGAGAAAATGGACGCCCAGATTTTATTACAGAAGACGATCATGAAAAGCTGCGAGGAATTGAAAGCATGCCCGAAGAACCAACCAGGCTTACTAAGCTTGAAGACTTTACTCAAAGCAGATTAGAACAATTCCATGCTCCACACACAGCTCAACCTCCTCAAGGCGAGCACCTCCGGGGTGAAACTGAGGTTTCCACAGGAGAATACCCCGGAGGTGAACAAAAGACAGAAGTACCGGAAGCTTTTAAACAATGGAGAGATATACAACAACCCTTTACACCGTCTGGTCAGGAAGAATTTAAGCCCCCACAGGCTCCACCTTCACAAATCCCCTCTATCCCTTCTCTTCCACCCACTCTTCCTACTCCTCCTCTCCCTCCTAAGTCACCTGTTCGTCATCCTGAACTTGTTTCAGGATCTAATACAGAGATTCCGAAACTAGTTCGGAATGACAATTTGGGGACAGGACTTAAACCAAGACTCCAAATTAAGTCCCTACTTACACCTCTAAAGTCATTAAGAATCCCAACCGATGTTTCCATCCCTGTAAAAAAATTTATCAGTAGAAACTTAACCCCGACGAGAATTGCTTCAGTTGTTACAGGCGGAATCGGTTCAGTAGTTGGTTACGGAATAACAAATACTCCGCCAGGTGCCATAATCGGAGGCGGGGTTGGTTTAACTGTTCCATCATTTATGCAAAGCCGGGGAACAGGACAATTAGTTTTATCTGGAATTACAAAAGCCGGAAATGCTGGAGGCAGCTTTTTATCCGGGATTTCTTCCAGCGGAGCAGGCGGAAGATTTCACGGAGGCGGACTGTTTACTAGTAGACAGGGATTTTTTGGAAGAGCTACAGGTGGAACCGGCAAAAAAGCAGCCATATTAGCTCTACTTGGATTTGTGCTTTTAGCTGCATTCCTGGTTGGATTTACACCATCTCCAGGAACCCCTGGAGGCGGAACAATAGCAACTGGAAGCGGAACTTTAACCCCTATTCCTGGTGGAAGCTGTCCAGATCAATCTGTAATTGATGCTAATAAAAAAGATCCAAATACCTGTAAATATTTCGGGCTTGGGGTAAACATTTTTGACACTAATATGACTCAATCCACTGTAGACATCTATGTAAATAAGTATGGCGGAATCTTCGTAAACTCCAGGATAGGAGATCTTGAACAGTTTAAAACAAGGGTAAACTACATTGTTACAAAATCTAAAGAAGTTGGAATAAATCCGATTTTAGGTTTAGGCTACTGGAAAACAGAATCTAATTTTAGTACAGTCGGAACAAGAGATTTAGGCTGCAGTCCGGATGCAATAAACTTTTATGAACAGGTCGATTGTAAATTAGGTATAAATGATTTTAGTAATCCATCCAAAAATCCTATTACTAATTGTGCTAGAAGTAAGGATGCAGAAAGTGTTGCATGTAAAGCACTTAAAAGTATACGCACTAATAACGGCTTAGACGTAAACAACCCAATCAAATATCCAATAAGCACTTTTGATGATTTTGCGGAAGCTTATGGATCCAGAGATCCAGGACTGGACGGTTCCGGAAAAGTTAATAATAATTGCGTGAGTACATATAATAAATTAGTTGAAGTCGCTAAAGAATTAAATGCCTGTGTAGTTTCTACTCCAGCCCCTACATCAACCCTTACACCAACTCTATCTGGTAAAATCGCTACTTGTCCACTCGAGGGGAAAAGAGTTATTGGGTGTGGATCGTTTATGTCAGATCCAAAATTTAATAGAAATACTTGCGCTGGATCTCAACCGATTGATAGAGGTCATTGCGGTTTAAGTTATGGTTGTTACAAAACTGTTGGAGGAAAGTTAGTTAAAATAACAGATCCTGCAGAGATTTCAAACTTAAGAAGAGCACATTCAATTGACGTAGACGCTTCGGTAGGCGAACAAGTAAAATTACCTTTTATAAACGGTAAAGCTTCTAACTGGTTCAGCGGCGCTAAATTTGGACCACTATCAAATAACGAGGGAGGTGGTTATGGTCATATTTTTACAACAGAAGTTGACGGAAAACCTTGGGTTTTATATTTTATACATATGAACACAAATGTCATTCCTCCTCCTTCCGGAAGAGGTTATCAATCCGGGGATCCAGTAGTAACCGTAGCATCCACTCCATATCCGCATCTACATATTAATATTGCTGAAAACCCAAAGAGTCAGGACGGTGGGGCGGAATGGTTAGATCCGGAATCTCTGGGAATGTGTACTAATTAATTATGAACAAAATAAAAGCTTTGGTTATTGTTTTGATAGCTATTAATATTATTCTCTTTGGGGTAGTTTATTTAAATAGGAAGGAGTCAGTTGAGTCACCCATCACGCCTACCCCAAATACATTACCCTCATTAACTATTACTTCAACAGATCCTTCATTCAATCAACTTACGAGTATATCTTTAGTAACGCCCATTAATATCATCTTTAATCAACAGATAGATCAAGTTAGTACAGTTATCCAAACTAATCCTATTGTAGAAACAAAGCATTCAGTATCTGGAAATATTTTGACTATTAAACCAAAAATGTTCTGGCCAGTAGATCAAGTAATTGAAATCACTATTTTACAAACAAGGAGTATAAATGGCTCAATATTAACAATACCTTATAAATTTACAATTAAATCTCCCTTACCCACTGAATAGTTTATATTTTACAGTTATTCTGGAATATAGTTTTTAACTTTAGTGCTTTGAATGTGTGGGTTTTCTATAAAAAGCAATATACATCAAAAGCACAGTTATAGAAAAAAGAAAGCCAATTATTAAAAACCTGGTATTAATATCAAGAAAAATCTCGCTCATAGCTAACTCCCTTATCAAGCCTCTCTGCTATTGTAATAAACACTATACCAAGAACTATATCTGATGTCAAGGTTAAAAGAGTTGTAAAATTATCAATACCAATAAAATTAGGAGTTATTACAACTAAAGCAAACGAGCCAGCTGCAAGATTTGTAAATAAACCTGATAAAACTCTTAGCCAAGACTTAGTAAAAAAACTCTCCATATAAGTAATTAACTTAATCTAACCGGCATGAGGATATATTCCAAACCCTCTACTCCTACCGGCTTAACTAGTGTTGGGGAAAGAGGTCCTGAAAATTCCATAATAAGCTGAGTCGTGTCCGCGGCAGAAAGTACATCAAGTAAAAATTTTGAATTGTACGCAATTTCGAGCTCTTCTCCTTCCACCTGAGCTTCAACCTCATTTATTTGCGAACCTAGCTCTTTTGCCTGAGAGCTTATTATAAATCTATCTTTTTGAACTTTAAAAGTAACCGTATTTGCATCTGTTTTTGCAAAAACCGATGCAAGTTTAGCAGCAGAAACTAATTCCCCTCTATCAATCACAGCCCTTGCCTTAAATTCTGAAGGAATAATTTTCTCCCATGACGGAAAGCTCCCTTCAATTAACCTTGAAGAGACAACTGTCTGAGCAATCTTAAAAATTATCTGGTTTTGAGATGAATTTGTGTAAATTTCTATTCCAACCTCATCCTCTACAACTTCTCCTACAATCCTTAAAACTTCTTCAAAAGTTTTCCTTGGAATCAAGCTTTTAAATTCACTTAAATCATCAATTTTTACTTCCTTATGAGCAAGTCTAAAACCATCCGTTGCAACAAAATCAAGTCTACCTCCGCTTAATTGGGTTAAAATTCCTGTAAGAACAGGTCTTCCCTCATCCACAGCTGATGCAAAAAGTATTTGAGCGCAGCTTTTTAGTTCTTCCTTTTTAAAACTTATTCCTGTGCCTTCAGGAAGAGGTATTACTGGAAATTCATTTGCCCCGATTCCATTTATACTTGCCTTAAATTTACCGGAAGATATGTTTAATATCTCGCCTTCAGTTTCAAAGTCTATTTTTACAGATCCCAAGCTTTGTATTAGCTCAACTATAGTTTTCGCAGGAATTGTAATTTCCCCTTCTTCTAAAACATCTGCGCTTATATACTTTATTACTCCGATTTCTAAGTTAGTTGAAACTAACTTAATTTTTTTTTCCTCAGCTGATATAAGTATATTTCCTAAAACAGGAAGTGTTGAGCGTATTCCAACAGATCTGGATACACTTGATAAAACAGGAAGTAGGTCTTGTTGTAAAATTGAAAATTTCATCTTAGTTATCCACAAAAGTTTAGTAGATTATACCACTTTCTTTTTAAAACAATAGTAGTATTAATATGTTTGGTGGATATGTTGGTAACTAATATTTTTAAAGAGAAGTTTTGAATTAAATTCGGGTTGACAGCATGAGGATAGTTTGTGGATAAGTGGTGGAAAAGTCATTGGGTCTTGTGGATAAAACAAATTTACAAGAATGTCTGTTTTACTTCTATAACCATTTTTTGAACTTCCCGATCCGTGTTTATAAGTTTTTTTATTCTGTCTCTGCCATGCATAACAGTTGTATGGTCTCTTCCTCCGAGTAGCCCCCCTGTTTTTTCCACAGTCAAACTTAATTCTTCGGTTAAAATATACATTGCAATATGCCTTGGTAACACAAGCCCTTTCTGTCTCTTTGGCCCCGACAGGTCTTTTAGGTTCAGGTGAAAATAGCCGCAAATTGCTGTTAATATTTTTTTAGGGTCAAGGGAGACAGTTTTAATAGGAGTGTTAATAAAACGTGATATGTTTTCAACAGAAGGCGGCAGGTTTTGTGTTTTAAGTGTTTGTAATATTTGCACCAATTTTCCTTCAAGCTCTCTAATATTTGTTTCAAAAGACGAAGCGATTGCTTTTATAACGTCTTCAGGTAGTGTTTCTCCTTTTTCCTGGCATTTTGCCTGAAGTATTGCAACTCTTGTATCATAATCAGGTGTTTGAATATCAATCATAAGACCTCCCTGAAAGCGGCTTTTCAGCCGCTCCTCTATTTTTGCTATATCGTTAGGCGGTCTGTCAGAAGTTAATATTATCTGGGAGTTTTTAGTCTGTAGCTCATTAAAGGTGTGAAAAAATTCTTCCTGTGTTCCTTCCCTTCCTGAAAAAAATTGTATATCATCAACAAGTAAAATATCAGTTGAACGATATTTGTTTCGCAGATCCCCCATCTTATTTGTTTTTATTGCATCTACATAATCATTCATAAATTTTTCAGAAGAACAGTAAATGATCTTTGTTTCAGGTTTTTTAGCTAAAATTGCATTACCAATTCCGAGCATAAGATGTGTTTTGCCTACACCGGTTCCGCCATAGAAAAATAAAGGGTTATAAGCGTTTCCTGGATTCTGAGCCACTGCCTGCGCTGCAGCGTATGCAACATTATTAGATAATCCAACAACAAAGTTTGCAAGAGTAAATTTTGGGTTTAAGCGGGGGAGGGTAGAAACCTGAGGCATAGAGAACATATCTTCTTCCTCTTTAATTTTGGTTTTCTTTTTAACAGCTTTTGAAGGGTCGACTCTAAAATCGATTAAAAACTCTTTTCCTAAAACTTCTTTAGCTGCCTTCATAAGTAGTGGAAGATAGCGTATTTTTAGTTGTTCAAAAAAGAAAGCAGACGGGACAGAAAGAGTTAATTTAGTATCAGTAATTTCTGTAAGTTCTGCTGATTTAAACCATAGATTAAAGTTCGACTCTGATACTTCTACTTTCACAATATCAAGTATTTTTTGCCAGGAAGCTTCAGGATCCACAGAAAGAATCTTAGTGGATAACTTATCCACAAGTAAATATAGAGAAACTACTTAAAAGTAGATCAAGTTGCAGATAATGCTTATACGAGGTATAATGTATATTAATTATATGCCGAAAAGAACATTTCAGCCTAAAAAGGTAAAAAGAATAAAAAAACACGGATTTATGCTAAGGAATTCTTCCCACGACGGAAGAAGAGTCCTTAAAAGGAGAAGGGCTAAGGGTAGAGTTTCTTTAGCAGTCTGATGTTACCTAAAGAAAAAAGGCTAAATCTTAAGAAGGATTTTAAAAGGGTAGCTTCGGGTAAAAAACTGGAAACAAGTTACTTGAAACTTTTTCTAATGTTCAGAGATAATGAAACTCCAAGAGTAGGAATTACTACTTCCTCATCTGTCTTTAAAAAATCCAGCGATAGAAACAGGGCGCGCAGGTTAACCTCTGCTGCTTTTGAATCGGTTTACTCCACTCTACCTGCGGGCATAAACATAGTGGCACTTCCAAAACAGGGTATACTTGGTGTAAAATCAGGAGATGTACTTTTGGATTTAGAGCAGAAGCTAAAATATGAAAAAGTTATTAATTAAACTAATTGAATTTTATCAAAGATTTATTTCCTTTGATTCAGGGATTTTAAAAATCTTTGCTCCTGGTGGCGCCTGTAGATATTCCCCAACCTGTTCTGAATACACCAAGCAGGCAATACTTGAAAATGGAGGATTGAAAGGAGGGTGGCTTGGGATAAAAAGGATAATTTCCTGTAATCCCTGGAAAGTACAATGGAACAAATAGGTAATTTATTTAACACCACTATTCTTGGGCCGATATTAAATCTCTTAATCCTGATTTATAAAATGCTTGAAAGCATTAATATGCCAGGGGCGCTGGGGTTTGCAATTGTTGTATTAACCGTTGCAATCAGGCTTTTAATTTGGCCGACAACAAAAGCGCAACTTAAAAGTGCTCAAAAAATGATGGAGCTTAAACCCCTTCTTGATCAGCTAAAAGAAAAACATAAGGCAGATAAAATGGCACTCCAGCGTTCGCAAATGCAGCTTTATAAAGAACACAATATAAATCCCGCAGCAGGCTGTCTACCTATTTTAATCCAATTCCCTCTTTTTATTGGTCTGTACCAATCAATAATAAATATGTTTCCAACAGCTGGTGGTGGAAACTTGGATTTTATTAACGCACTACTTTATCATCCGTGGCTGCACTTAAATAAGATACCTGACCCAAACTTTTTTGGTTTAAATTTAGCTCTAAAACCATCTGATGCAACAGTAATGTTATTTTTTGTTCCACTGGTAACTGCTGTATTAACCTTTGTACAGTCAAAAATGATGATGCCAAAAAGCATGAAGCACTATAAAGCGGATACCCCAAAAGAAACGAAGGAAAAAGAAAGTATGGAAGATATGATGGGTGCGATGCAGGGGCAAATGGTATATCTTATGCCAGTTATGATAGGGTATTTTGCGTTCCAGTTTCCAGTAGGGCTTGCAATATACTGGAATACTTTTACAATATTAGGTATAATACAGCAGTACAGGATAAGCGGATGGGGAGGAGCTGGAGATTTAATAGGTAAGATTAAGGTAGGTTCTCGCTCGCCTCGCTGAGTCGGCGAAGCGGGCTAATCGCTCGAACAATATTCTTCGAACGTAGTGAGAAGTTACCATAAATATATGGAAGCAAAACTTAGTGACATATTAGATAATGTATTAGGCCTTCTTCTTTTGGAGGGCTCTTATGATATCCAAGATAGCGATGCTGGATATAATGTAATGATTGAAACTGAAGATGCAGGGAGACTGATTGGGTTTAAAGGGGAAAATCTGACTGCTCTGCAACTTATAATTAACCAGATGATGAGTAGAGAGCTTGCTTTGAGTGGAGGCGTCCAGCCGAAGGAGAATGAGCCAGCAGGATTTAAAAGAGTTATTCTGGATGTTTCAGGTTGGAGGCAAAATAAAGAGAATGAGCTTACTGAAAAAGCAAAGGAGTGGGCAGAACAGGTTAAACAGTCAGGTACTGAGATGGAACTTGAACCAATGCCATCCTGGCAAAGAAGGATAATTCACTTAAGTATTGAAAGCGTAGATGGAGTGGAAAGTGAAAGTATTGGAGAAGGTCGGGATAGACATCTTGTAATTAGATCTACTAAGTAGGAAGAACCTAATTAATTAGTTACTGTCTGTGATGGTTGTTGAGTTTCCTCCCCCTCTGATAATGATTCTTGTATTAAATTAACGCCGACCCCAAAAGGAACGTTTTTTATTGCCTTATCCTTTGAAGAAGTAATATTTATATCTCGATTCCCATCCTTAGCTGTATAATATGCGCCTATAGCAAGTCCAGTCACAACAGCAACTCTATTTAAATCAAGCTGTGAAGTTTTATCAAACAGAGACCACGCAAGTGATGCTATAAGTGTAACGTCTGTTATTAAAAATGCACCCCCACCAACTAAAAGTTTTGTCCATCCCCAGAGTTTTTGACTGCCAATTTCCCTTCCAGCAGTAAGAACATCTACATAAATGGTCTTCTCTTTTCCAGTAGTTACAATATTAAACCCACCTGTTTCGATATTAGCTGGACTGAGCCCTAGTTTGTTAATCCCAGATTCGTAATCCACACACTCTTTATAGCACTAATTTATTATTGTGTCAAGTTTATTTATAAGCTAAAATTATTTAGTGCAGAAACTTTTGAAAATTACTGAACAAACAATTTGGCAGATTTTTGGCAGGGTTATTGTATCGGCCGCATCGCTTGTTTCACTAGGGTTAATTACAAGAAACTACGATAAGCTAGAGGTTGGAGCTTTCACTTTAGCTCAGACTTATCTTGCAATGTTTTTTATAATTGCTGATTTAGGCTTGAATGCTTATGTCTTAAAAAAAGTTAAAGATGATCCGAGTCAGGTTAATAAACTTTTTAACGGAAGGCTTTACTGGTCAATTATCCTAGCTTTTATTGCTTGCATATTAGTTTTAGTATTACCTATTGGTGGCGGGCTTCTTAAATTAGCGGTATTCCTAGGAGCTTTTACAATTATCAGTAATGGAGTTTTTACATCGGTTAGCCTAATTTTCCAAAAAGAGCTCAAATATCAGTTGTCTATTGCTGCACAGACAGTTGGTTCTATCGTAATGGTTTTTTCACTGATTTTTTTAATTTCTTTAAAAGTCTCAGTATCTCTGTTGCTTATTTGTTATTCCATAGGCTGGTTTGCTAACAATCTAGTTTCACTTATTTTTGTAAATAAATTTTATCATTTTAAGCTTTTAAAGCCTGATTATAAATACTTTTTTAACCTAATTAAAAAAGTTTGGCCAATATCAGCAACTTTAATTCTAAATGTGATTTATTTTAGGTTTGATGCCTTTATTTTAGCTACCACAAGAGGTTTGGCTGAAACAGCAATTTATAATCTTTCTTACGCTCTTTTTCAAACAGCTCTTTTTTTACCAGCTTTTATAATGAATAGTTATTACCCCATTATCTTAAAAGAGCTTTCTAATAAAGTTTTGCTTTTTCGCCAGTTAAGGATTGCATTTATAATAATGATTGTATTGGCGGCTTTTGGAACTATTCTTACTTTTGTACTTTCGGAAGATATTGTTAATTTAATTACAGGGGGTGGATTTGATGGATCTGTAGAATCAATAAAAATATTATCACTTTCTTTTCCGGCATTTTTTGGAACAGCGCTTTTAATGTGGCTATATGTTTCTCTGGGAAAATATAAAGTTTTGGTTTGGATTTATTTAACAGGACTTTTAGTAAATGTGTTTGCTAATTTCATTTTTACCCCAAGTTATTCATACATAGCAACTTCCTGGATTACTGTTTTTTCTGAGTACTTGATTTTGCTGCTGCAAATTGTGTTACTATTTCGAAGATGAAGCTTATTATATATACAGATGGTGCCTCCCGCGGGAATCCAGGTCCCGCATCATACGGATTTACGATCTCAGATCAAAAAGGAAAACTACTCCACGAAGAAGGGGAATATATAGGGGTGACTACGAATAACGTAGCTGAGTACACTGCGGTAATTGAAGCGCTGAAACTTGTAAAAGAAAAATATTCGAAAAAAGGTAAGGTTCAAATAAATCTTTTTGCAGACTCGAAGCTTTTAGTAGAGCAACTATCAGGAAGATATAAAGTGAAACACCCAAATTTAAGGCCTCTGTTTGATAAAATAAAAATACTAGAGGTGGAATTTGACCTTATTTCTTATACGCATATACCAAGAAGCAAGAACACGGAAGCGGATACAATGGCCAATAAAGCTTTAGATAGCCGAGTTTAATCCTCGAAAGTCACTTACTGCATGTTACCTTACGATATCTTTCCTCTCTCTTGCAAACTTCTCTACAAGTGTTACGATTCAAATGTGCAAGGAATAACAGAAAATATCATCAGAAACAATATTAATAGTGTTTCGCGAAACTCTCCAATAGCCTTGGTCGTGGGAGCCTCCGGGTTTATAGGTTCTTATATTTCCGAAGAGCTTCTTAAAAAAAATATCCAGGTTATAGGAGTTGATAATTTTTCTACAGGAGAAAAAGAAAATTTAAGCGAGGCTATTAAAAGTAGAAAATTTCAGCTTATTAATACTGACGCATCAAGTTTAAATTTGGAGGTTCCAAGGCTTGATTACATATTTATTACCGCAGGGTCAGAGTGGGACATATCAAAAATACTTAATATTGCAAACAACCATAAATCAAAAGTTGTATTTATTTCGGATATTGGACTTTACGACAGAAACATTTCTTCAGCCCTAGTTTGGTACAAAAATTCTGAAGAAAAAATTGCAAACTTCGCAATGGAAAATAATTTGAATGCGAGAGTAGTTAGAATGGGAGCGGTTTTTGGTCCAAGGATGCATTTTAGGTACGGAGATCCAGTAGTTCGTTTAATTCAGGCAACTTTACTTGGCGAGATTCAAAAAGAATCTACTGCACTTGAGTTTTCATCAAGGGCGCTTTACATTGCGGATGCAGCTGATTTAATAATCAAAAGTATGCTTTCAGGCTCGACTGCCCAAAAAATATTTGACGGTGTAAATGATCCGGTAAAAGTTTACGAGATAAAACAAATCCTTTTAGATCCGCTTTGGCACGAAACAAGAGGGTTTATCCCTTCGGAACTTCCGCCCTGGACAACACCCAATTTGGCAAATACAAAAAAACATCTTTCATGGAAACCGAAAACGAACATTGTTACGGCTTTAAGGAGTACACTTCACTTTTTTAAAGAAAATGAAATTCATGTACCAAAACTTGAAGTTAATTATAATCCGGAACCTGAATCTCCTACGGTACATCCGGAGGAAGAAAATGAATGGAAGGTAAAAGTTAACGAATGGAAGAAAGATGTAGAAATTGATATTAAAAAATCCGAAATAAAAAAAAGCAAATTTTTATCAGTAAAAAACTTTATAAATTTAGTCCTTTGGGTGGTAATTACTTATGGACTCATTTACCCGATTTTGGGTATTTTATGGAATGGATATCAATTTAGGGAAAATATTTTGTCAGCAGAAGTTAGCTTATCAGAGGGGGAGTTAGGGGAGTCCCTTAATAATATTCAAAGTGCAGAGGGAAACTTAAACTTTATAAATGGTTTAGTGGGATCATTGAAACTTCCGCTTCAAGTAGGGATTTTAAATAAGAGGCTTTTAGTTATTAAGGATTACCTAATTTTTTACGACAGTACCCTTGAGAGTGTGAGAAAAAGTTTAACAGGAGCCAAAGATCTGTATGAAAGCTTTAAATCGATTTCAGGGGAGTATGATACAAACTTAAAAGATCAAATAGATAATGCAAATTCTGAACTTGAAGCTGCACATTCAGGGTTGTCTGAGATAAAACTTAATTTACAAAGAACTGGTATTAAAAAATTGCCATTCATAAATCCAGACATTTATATTAAATTAACATCACAAAATAGAACCTTAGCAAGGTTTTTGCCTCAAGTTGTATCCGGAGAAAAGAGCTACCTTGTAATAATTGAAGACGGTAGCAGGCTTGTGGGATCTGGCGGCAAAATTCTTTCAGCTTCAAGAATTGATTTCAATGCGGGAAAATTTAAGCAATTAGAAACAAAGACTGCAAGCTTGATAGATAAGGAACTAACAATATCTACTAACCCGCCGCAGATTTTAAAAAGTGATTTAAATATTCAAAAAGGACAGTTTCAGTATTCAAATTTTGATGCGGATTTTCCTACTGCAGCAAAAATGATGAGCTGGTATTACAATAAATCAGAAGGGGAAGTAGTAGATGGAGTAATAACTATAGATGTGCAATCCCTGGAAAAACTTTTAAGGATTATAGGTCCTGTGAGTTTAGAGGATCAAGGGAAACTGGCAGATAGTAAAAATCTAAAAGAACTTTTAGAAAAAGATAAAGATGATAGAATAGCATCTTTACTATCTAATAAATTATTAAATAAACTTTTTTTTGTCCCGGATATAAACTGGCCGGAAATCATAAACTGGTTTGGAAGCAATATTGAAACTAAGGATATACAAGCCTACTTTGAAGATAACAGAATATTTGCATATCTTTTATCTGAAGGGATTTCCGGAAGCATACCAAGACCCTCAAAAGATCAATCTGATTTGATATCAATTATTGAAACATCAGTAGGAGAAGAAAAATCAAACGCGGCTTTAGACAGGAAATTAGAACTTGCTACAAAAATAGATAACCATGGAAATTTAAGCCACAACTTAAGGGTAGGTTATATAAATGGAAATGGTAAAAATATTTCAAATAAGCTCCGGATGAGGGTGTATATCCCTGCTGGCAGTAAGGTTACTAGAGCCTTTATCGGAGAAATAGATTTGATGAAGAATTCAACTTCAACAATAGAATATGGAAGATTAGTCTATTCTTTTGTTTTTGAAATTAAACCAAAAGAACAGTTGAGTCTAAATTTTGACTATACTGTTCCGATTAAATTAAACTTACAATCGGATAAAATTAACTACAGACTTGATGTTATAAAGCAGCCTGGAACCTTATCTGATCCGTTTGAATGGAGAATTACATATCCTGAAAGTATAAAGACAAGCAGTCAAACAAACATTATTACAGATTTAAAGAAAGACAGAAGTTTTGCAGTTGATTTTACAAAGTGAGCAAAGCTGCTTCGTAATAAGCACGTGCCCTGAATTTGGGCAAGCTTGGGAGGCTGTTGAATATTTTCCTAAATAGTGTTAAGATTTCATACTATGGATAGATTAAGTTTAAATGCCGAAGAAAGACTGCTTCTTGGTAAAAAAGTAAGTAGGCTTCGAAAAGACGGAATACTTCCTGGACATGTCTTTGGAAAAGGGCTTGAAACTGAACATGTTTCAGTAAATACAAAAGATTTTCTGCATACATTTACTCAAGTAGGTGAAACAGGGTTGATTGATTTAAAAATTGGAAGTGAAAAAATAAGACCTGTTTTGGTTCGTGAAGTTTCGCACAATCCAATAACAGGAAAACCAATGCACGTTGATTTTTATCAGGTTAATCTGTCTCAAAAAGTTAAAGTTTCTGTACCCCTTGTTTTAGTAGGGGATGAGCCTGAGCTGGTTAAAAATAGTGAAGCAATTGTACTCCAAACATTAAATGAAGTTGAAGTGGAGGCGCTTCCGACTGATTTAGTTGAAAAAATTGAGGTGGATATTACAAACCTTAAAAATATAGATGACTCTATAAATATAGGACAGCTTAAATTTGACAGGGAAAAATTATCTGTGGGAGTAGAGGAGGATGCAATTGTTGTAAAGCTTGCTCCGGCTGTATCCGCTGAGATGGAGGAATTACTGGAAGAGCAGGCTGCAGAAACTGCAGAAGCTGCAGCCGAAGCCACCGAAGAGGGTACTAAGGAAGGTGAAATCCAAGCTGAAGGGAAGGAAGCTTCTGTTGAGGGGGAAGCAAAAGATCAAGCTGACACCTCGGAGGTGAAATCCGAGGTTACCGATGAAGACACCTCCGAGGTGAAGAGAGAAGGCTAAGCGGGTATTTTGCGTTTAATTTGCGGGAAATATAGGCTAGATGAAGAAATTAAATAACATTCAGTTACAAAAATTATCAGATATATTTATTTTGATTGGCGGGATAGTGTTTGGCTCAACGGTGATTCCATTCTTCGTAAAATTTGACAAACCCGGGGTGGTTATGCTAATATCAGGATTATTATTAAGTATTTTTTGCTGGTTATTTAGCTTGTTTATTGTTAAAGGAGTTAGAAGATGAACGATATAATGATTTTCTATTTAATAGTTGCCATACTTCTTTTAACTACCAGTATTCTGGTTTATCCTTCATTAAAAGAAAGCTCCAAAAAAAGAAGCTAATAATTTTCAGGTCACACAACCCTGCTTTTAATAAATGCCCTTACATTTTCTAAGTCAGATTCAAGAATATAGCAAGTTGTATCATATTGAAATATCGGTATCTCAGATGCTTTAATTAACGCGTCTTTGATGGCTTGTAATTTAAGACGGTTTTTGTAGGAAATATTGAACTCAGTGAGTGCAGAAGCTAAGCTCACAACTCCATTTTTTTTCTGAATCTTTGTAGTGTTCGGAATTTCAGTTTTAGGCCCGCTTATTTGTTTAACAGGATTTTCAAGGAATCTTTCCAGATCTGGATTTTCTTTAAGGGCTTTTTCTGCTCTTTTTTTGTGTCTTGCTGCTATAAAAAAGTAATACCTTTTGCCTTTTTGAGGTCCGCTTTGAACAATGCTTTCTGTTATTCCAAGGGGAATACCGGCATCTATTAAAGCGTCATAAAAATGTTGTTGTTTGAATAAAGGAAAATGAAAACCGGCTGAGAGTAAAAAATCCCGTACACTGATTATGACTCCGGAGGCACGTAATACTTCTATCCCGCGAGCTCCATTGATCTGGTCTAATAAAACTTGAGTTTCTTCATCAGTTAAGTCTTCCCTCATTAGTTTCTGTGCAATCCTAAGATATTCACCAGGACTATCTTTAACCCTTTTTATATTAAAACCCATTTCTCTTAGCATTTTTAAAGCTTTTACTGCCTGTATTCTTTTTGGACCTATTTCAAAACGTGATTTTATTTGATCTGCTGAAAGTCCCTGTTCTAAAAGCTCAACTATTTCTGAGCCCAAATTATCTTTTACAAGCAGCCATTCTTTAGGGCGGTACTGAGGTTTCTTTTTAAGAGAAATTTTATTTTGAAAATTAAGTTTTTCTAAAACTATTTCATTTGTTTGTCTGGCTCTTTCACCGGATATTCCATAAATTTTTCCAATTTGTCCTAATTTAGCTTTACTTAAAATAAAAGTTCCAAATATATTTCTGTAAAGAGTCCATCTCTCCGGATTCATTCCCGGGGGTGTCAAAAGATGGGCTCCTTCAGAAAAAACCTGTCTTAAAACTTCGCGGCTTTCAGGGGCAATAAATGTAAAATTTACTCCGGATAAAGCCTCTTTTAATTTGGGATGAATAGGTGATTCAGGAGGTAAAACAGGTTGTTTAGATGAGGGATGGAGTGGTCGGGATAGACCCTTCTTTTTTACCTGCTTTATTTTTATTTCTCTCCCCGAAGGCTTATGAGGTAACAAAAAATGTTCCTTAACTACCGGGGATGCGCTTAGCCACAAATATCTTATTGAGTTTCTCATTAAGAAGCTAACATTGGCTTGAGCGATTTTGTATACTTGTCCGATTTTCTCCTGCTTTGCACTGGATATTAAATAACTGCCCAATATATTTTTACCTCTTATCCATCTCTCTAGGGAAAGGCCATAAATACTAGGTTTTACTAAATGTGCTTCTTTCTGGATTACTGCTTTTACGAAACGACTTACAACATCTTTTCTTCTTAAGGAAAGCATTTCAGGCTCAAAATCTGGTTTTACCCCCCCCTCGGAATCCAGAGGAGCCCAGACATCACCAAACTGCTCACGCAAAGTCCGTGCTATTTCAGCACCTGGAATATTTCCCATTTGTCTTTGGTTTTCTTCCCAAAGCTGTAGAGGGCCTTTTTCAGGAGACATAATAACAGGAAGTATACACTATAAGATTATTTTAATCAATAGAGGGTTTTACGTACATTCTAGGTGGAAGTGCAGCAGTTAATCAAGTAAGTACCTCTAACATTATCTCATATGGTGTCAAATATCCAAGGCATGTTCAGGATCCCTAGATAGAGAACGGTTGTCCTCCTTTCTGAAGTAGATAACTTGTAACATATTCTGAAGGAGTTTGGTAGTGGATGGC
>MFDK01000013.1 GCA_001776865.1 Candidatus Daviesbacteria bacterium RIFCSPLOWO2_01_FULL_37_10
CTCTAAAAGCTGTACCCCTTCTTGGAACAGTACCTGAGTCACTTTCTAAATCAGCAAAGTAGCTTCCTCCTTCAGGAGGAGTTGGTATAGTTCCTGAGGCAAATGCAGATCCATTTAGTATTTTTGTTGCATCATATGTGCCTGTAACAGGATCATACGTTGTTTCCATGGCTTTTACGATTGCTACAACATCTGCTTTTCTTCTTGAATTTTGGGCTTCACTTTGTACATTTGTAAATATAGTAGATCCAATTACTGCAAGTATGGCTACTATTGAAATAGTTACTAAAAGCTCAATTAAGGTAAAACCCAAAGTACCCTGCATGGTTTTAATATAGCACACAATTTATATATAATTACAGTATGATTATTGGAATTGACGGGTCAAGGGCTTTTCTGAAAGATAAAACCGGAACTGAAAATTATTCTTATCAGCTGCTTAAAGCTTTGGCTAAACTGGAGCAAAGCTCCTTTTCTTCGAAAATTGATTCCAAAAATCAATATATTGTATATCTACGCACACAAGGGGACGCCTTGCGTGGTTGGTCGGGGAATTTTAAGTTTGTGGAGTTAAAATGGCCAAGGCTTTGGACGCAAGTTGGACTTGCGAGACAAACCTTCAAAGATAAGCTGGATGTGCTTTTTATACCTGCGCATACATCGCCATTGATACACAAACCAGGCTTGAAAACTGTAGTTACTGTGCATGATTTGGGAGCAGAGTATTTACCAAAGATGCACCAGCTTAAACAGAGACTATATCTTAAATATATCACAAAATATCAATTGAAATCAGCTACAAAGCTTATTGCTGTTTCAAATGCAACAAAAAAGGATTTGGTAAAAAAAATAGGAATTGATCCTAAGAAAATAGAAGTAATTTATGAAGGGTATGATGAAAATTTGTTTAAGCCAGTAAAAAATGATATATTAGTTAATAGTTTGAAAGAGTTTGATCTGGTAGCTGGAAAATATTTTTTGTTTATAGGAACTATTCAGCCAAGGAAAAATTTGGAAAGGTTAATAAAGGCTTTTTCCTCTGTCATTTCGAGTGGAACGAGAAATCTCAAGATTAAAAAAGCAAAATCTAGAGATCTCTCGCTAATCGCTCGAGATGACAATAGTAAGTTAGTTCTAGTGGGAAGTCGTGGTTGGTTATCAGATTCTATTTACAAGTTACCGGCAAAATTGGGAATAGAAGATAAGGTAAAGTTTCTGGGTCGTGTTGAAGATAAGGATTTGCCTGCTCTTTACTCAGGAGCAATAGCTTTAACTTTTCCATCTCTTTTTGAGGGCTTTGGACTGCCAATTCTGGAAGCTCAAGCTTGCGGATGCCCGGTATTAACATCAAGCACATCAAGTATGCCGGAAATTGCTGGAAAGGGTGCGATATATGTAAATCCTCACTCGCTGGACGATATAATTAGGGGAATGAGTAGAGTCAAGAGTCAAGAGTCAAGAGTCAAGTTAGTTAGAGCTGGTTTTGAGAATGTAAAAAGGTTCGCCTGGGAAAAATGTGCCAAAGAAACTTTGAAGGTTTTAGAGAGCGTATGAAAAAAAATGTATTAGGAGTCAAAATCGATGATGTTAATATGGATGAGGCTGTGTCTGTCGTGGATAAGTGGTTATCAAATTCAGAGAAACACTACATAGTTACACCAAACCCTGAGTTTTTAGTAACTGCTAAATCTGATCCGGAGTTTAAAAATATATTAAACAATGCGGATTTGGCTATTCCTGATGGTGCGGGGCTAAAATTTGGCGGAGTTAAAAATACAGTAGCAGGAACTGATTTAATGGAAAATCTTTCTGAATTGGCTTCAGAAAAAGGATACAAAATAGGTCTTTTAGGAGGAAGAGATGGGGTAGCAGAATTGTGTGCCAAGCAATTAAAGAATAAGTATCCAAAACTTGCAGTTAAGTATGCTTTAAGTGGATTTGTCGTTCCCGCGAAGGCGGGAATCCATTTAAATCAAAAAACATGGATTCCCAGGACCCAAGTCCGGGATGATAGAGTAGATTTACTTTTTGTTGCTTTTGGTCATCCAAAGCAGGAATACTGGATAGCGCAAAATCTGGATAAACTTCCGGTTAAAGTGGCAATGGGGGTTGGAGGCGCTTTTGATTATATTTCCGGAGTTGTTCCAAGGGCACCAATCTGGATGAGAAATTTGAGGGTTGAATGGTTATATAGATTAATTGTTCAACCTTGGAGATTAAAAAGGCAAACGTCACTCTTAAAATATATTTGGCTATTGACTCAGGGTGCAGATTAAATGTACTTTAAATTTATATGATTTTTATTAAAACACACAAAGAGCTAGAAACATATTTAATGGATTCAAAAGCTGTCGGAATAAAAGAATCATATTTTATTATCGAGAGTGAAAATCAATGTATTTATGTTATAAATCCGGGATTAAACGGGATTGAATTTAACAAAACCGAAGGATATTTCAGGGAAGATGATAGTGTGGGTATATATCAATGTCTTTATGGTCAGGGAATTTTGATAATGCAAAGAAATGATGAATTTGGTGAGGCAAAAGAATTTAAAGTGGTCACTCTTCTTTCCGGAAGGCAAGCGGTTATACCTGCAGGTTTTGGTCATTCCCTAATAAATATTGGGAAGGGACTTCTGGTTGTGCTTGATAATTCTACTCATAAACCAAAAACGGAGTATAAAGAGCCGCTTGAACAAAAAAGAGGTTTTGTATATTACATCGTAGAGAAAAAAGGTGAAATTGCCTTTGAAGAAAATCCAAATTACAGCGTGCATCCGCAAATTAGCAGTGAATAGTGGTTTTATCTTTTATGAAAGGATAATCAGAGGTAATTAGCAGATAAATTAAATAAGTGATAATTTCCAGATAACAATAAGTATTCAAATCTTAATATGATGGACTTATCTGTTCTGTTCCCTGTTTCTGAGTTATTCCAAGAAGCCATAAGACAGCCTCCTTTTTGTACCTTCTATCTCCTCTGGAATTGATTCTTATTGCGGGTAATTTTCCTCTTTTGCCCCATCTTTTAATAGTTAGCGGTGAAACGCGTAAAACTTCTGCAACTTCTCTAACTGTTAGTAGATCAGGAAGATTCTCAAGTGATAATTTGTCAGCCATTCTATAAATATGTATATCACAATAAAACAGATGATGTCAATACCCTGTCGTGTCATCTCGAGCGTTAGCGAGAGATCTCAAGAGTGAATATTGAGATTCCTCGCTTAGCTCGGAATGACAGTGGGGATTTACTGTAGCTCTACAGTTCCGCCTGCGGCTGTTAATTTAGCTTTGGCTTCCTCAGCTGTAACTTTATTAACTCCTTCCAAAACCGGTTTTGGAGCTGCTTCAACTAAATCCTTAGCTTCTTTTAGCCCAAGCGTTGGAACAAGTTCTCTTACAGCTTTAATTACTGAAATTTTATTTGCACCTGCTGCGGATAAAATTACATTAAAAGTAGTTTTTTCCTCTCCTGGTTCTGTTCCTCCAGCTGCTTGGGCACCTGCTGCTATTGCAACTGGTGCGGAAGCAGATACTCCAAATCTATCTTCAAGAGCATGAACTAAATCAGCTAATTCTAAAACTGAGAGCTTTTCTATTTGCTCAATAATTTTTTCTAAGTTTTTAGATACAGGCTTAGATGGTTTACTTTGTTCTTCTACTGGTGCAGACTCAGTGGCTGGAGTTTCTTTTTCCTCGCTCACCTCCGAGGTGTCTGCTGTTGAAACCTCATCCTTCACCTCGGAGGTGTCGGCTGCTGTTTCTTCTGATTGAATTTCATCATTTTTTGGATCATCTATCATAATATTATTGTCATTCCGTGCTTGACACGGAATCTATATAAATAGATCCTGAATCAAGTTCAGGATGACGTTTGCGCGTCACCTCCTTTCATTTTTTGAATCTCTGATAGTGCATATACTAAATTTCTTAAATTTCCCTGCAGTACTCCAACTATCCCATTAAGTGGAGCTGCTAAAATTCCCACTGTTTGTCCTCGGAGTTCATCTTTAGTTGGAAGATTAGAAAGTGAAATTACCCTGTATTCATCCAGAAAATTAGACCCTAAAAATCCGGCTTTAATTTTACCTATTCCGGCATCTTTCAGTGCTTTTACTAAAAGTTTAATAGGGGAGATTTCGTCATCGTATGTAAAAAGAGTGGCGGTAGGACCACTAAATAAATCGTCATGCCGAATTTCATCCAAAGGACGATCAGCCTTTGGCTGATGTTTCGGCATCTCATGGTTAGATCCTGAACCAAGTGGAATACGCCTCGCTTCGCTCGCAGGATGACGTTGAGTAATCGCACGCTCAAGAAGTGTGTTTTTGGTAACAGTAAATTCAGCTTGTTCGTTGTAAAGCTTATCACGAAGTTCGCTTAGCTGTTTCATGGTTAAGCCTCTATAATCAGCAAAAACAACAGATTTAGCTTTGCCAAATTTTTCGGTTAATTTTATTACATCTTCCTGCTTTTGTGCCCTTGTTTTCATAACTAAAAAACCTCGCCTAAGCGAGGTCTGGAACTGTCATTCTGAACCCCGTATCAAGTACGGGATAAACTCCGTGAAGAATATATATCCTTCGCTTTGCTCAGGATGACAATAATGATGCCTCGGTGGGATTTATGATTTCGCTCCACCCACTTTCTCAGGACTTTAAGTATTTTACCTTAAGTTACCGTAATTTGTCAACAGCTTGATTTATTGAGAAATAGGAATATAAGGTCTTCCAAAAGAACTAGAAAAAGAATAGATAAGCCTTTAGTAGTAAGCTTTCCATTTTTGAAAAAGTGTTAGCAAATATGAATAAATAGTGCTAAGAGATAAATCTGAAGCTAAAGTATATTAAAAATTTCGCTACTGATATAGTTTGATAGCTTTACTTAGCCTCAACAGTATATACATTGTCAATTTTTAAAATCCAGGAACCCAAAGCCAGTAACCGGAGCTTCCGGAAGGATGATACACAGGTTCTGCGGAGACTGATCCTGCGGGAGTTTGATCTAAAAGAGAGGCTGAACCAGAGGCTACCTGAGAAATCCAAAGTCCTGAATCTCCTGTTTTAGCCATGTTTTTAATGATTATTGCAATATCTGCGCTGTTTATTATTCCGTCAACATTAAAATCTATGTTTTCATTCCAGTTTGCCGAGTTTGGTTTTGCTCCAAAGGCGGTTTTGGCAATTGAATAATCGGCGCTGTTTATAACATTATCTTCGTTTAAATCTCCAGTAAGTAGAAATATTGGTTGATTGCTATTTAAATTTGACTGCGTTGGAGACATGATAAATGCAGAGGACGTTGCAATTTGTGCGGGACCTTTAATTACTGCCTGGTAATTTGAGCCGGTTGTGAGCCCTGCCAGAGAGAGTCCGTTAAACTCGCCCGAATCAGGGAGATCAATATTAAAGCTAAGGAGATATTTAAGATTAGTTTGAGCTGCTGCTTCCGCAATCCCTATAAAGATTTTACTTGCCATTTTTGCAGCAGGCCTTCCTTCAAGTGTAAGTTTTAAATTTAGTGTTGGGCCAAAAGTAGTGGCTTGAGTTGTAGCTTTTTCGCCGGGTAATTCATCAGGAATAGTTTTTTGGGATACCGGGGTTGGAAGCGGTTTTGCTTCTTCAATTGGTTTAGTTACAGGCTTCTTTTCCTGTTTCGCCGAAGTGGTAGCAGATTGTTGTTGTGAGGCAAGATATGCGCCAACAGGAATTGACAGTATTAAGAATATATATATTCCAAGGACAATTTTAAGCTTTAAGGATGAGAACATTTTAGTAGTCTACAGTCAACAGTTTGCAGCTAACAGACATTAAATTTTATATCTGTAGACTGATAGCTGATGACTGATAGCTATATATAGTGTATATTGTAATAACAGATGTTTTCAACCCGGAATTTGGTAAAAATAGTTTTAAATACACTGCTGGGCATAGTTCTGGTATTTGTCTGGCTTAAATTTGTTAATATAAGTGAAATTATTAATACAATCTCCAAAGTAAATGTTATTAATCTTCTCCCTGTTTTTATTTTTATTTTTGTAGCTCAGTTTTTAAGATCCGTTAAACTTAAGATATTCCTTGCTCCAGTCAAAAAAATACGGCTCAAAGATTTGATTTTCTTAAATGGCGCCGCTACAATGTTAAATTTCCTGATTCCAATTCGGGCAGGGGAGATAGCAAAAGGCATATATATTAGCAAAAATTATGAAACTCCCCTAAGCCGGGCACTTGTTTGGATTTTTCTTGACAGGTTTATTGATTTTCTGGTAGTTCTGGCTCTAGTTGGTCCGCTTCTTTTAATAATCCCTACAAGTATACCGGACAGTATAATATTTATAACTATTATAATTTTTACAATGGTTATATTCTTCCTGTATTTAGCTATTTTTCAAGTAGTTTTTTCCAGGAAAATAGTAAGTTTTTTGAGTAAGCTCTTAATAGTAAATATCATTAAGTTATACTTTGAGCGTATATCAAATTTCCTGTTAGATTCTTTATCTATATTAAAAAGAAAGCCTCAGGAGCTTTTGCTCATCTTCGGAGTAACCTTACTTGCTTTTGGTTCAGACGCCAGCATATGGTATTTTACTTTTCTTGCCTTAGATTCCAGTCAGAATTTTCTAACCTTATACCTTGCTCAATTACTTTCTGCGTTGACGTATCTTATTCCAGCTGCACCCGGATATGTAGGATCTGCCGAAGCATCAGGACTCTTAATTTTTTCAGGGGTATTCGGGATTGATGCAAACCTATCCTCAGCAATGATAGTTTTATTCCATGTTTTAACCTTGATTTGGATAATTACGTTTGGAGTGATATCGGTATATTTCTTAAAAATTGATTTAGGTTCAATATTAAAGAGGATATTTAGAAAATAATGGATATTCCTAATGATTGACAATTGACAATTGAATTTAATTGAGTGTTTAATTAAGTAAGGGGATATATTATATTGAAACTTAATTTTTCTAAATCTTTAGAAAGAGTGCATTTATTACTGATGCTTATGTCTGTTTTAGGTGTATTTGCATTCCTTCTGTTTTCCAATACACTTGAATTTCAGGATACAGTTTTTACCCGGCTTTTCCCAAAACCTCCTTCTCAGGCAGCATCAAGCTCAGAAACTGTGCGGGAGCTTACCAATCAATTACTCCAAACTGCCAAAGAGCTCAAAGACAAACCCGATAAGAAGCAGGAAGTTGAAGTAAAGCTGGTTGGGATTGCTCAGCAAAGAAAAGCAGCCATGCTTGCTGCTACCACAGATGATCCCAACTTATTTCTACAAAATGCCCTTTCCAAAAAGATCCGTGATCGGTTGCCAAAGGCAGTAGCGCAATTTGTTGAGGAGGAAGTGAGTGTTAGGGGAGAACCATCTGTAATTATTGGTGATGATTTTGAGCATGGGAGATCAGAAACTACATATGGGCTTGGCGCGTACACGGTATACTTTACAAGAGAAAATACATCCGCCTTCTTCACTGAAAACCGGATAGAGTTATCCGGATTTGCACTTGATTCAATCCTTGTAGCAGACCCGAACAGGATTAAGAATTTGCCCCAACAAGTGCTGGCCAGGCAAACCGGTTCAACGGAGCGTAAAGTTGCCGTACAGCTTATCAATTTTACCGACAATACGAGTAGACTTGATAGAGAAGGTAACCCAATCACGGTTGACAACGTCAGAGAGAAATTATTCTCTACCGTAGCCTCTGCCACGCCATCGGCGAATACATACTACCTCGAGAATTCAATGGACAAAGTTGCTTTCACGGGAACTGTTTTTGACTGGCAGCAAATTGATACAACATCTGCCAGCTGTACACTTGCTGATATTTTTAACTGGGCTAAATTAGCAAACGAAAAAAACAATGTGAATCAGAGAGATTACGATCATATGGTCTATGTATTTCCCCAGATTCCCTCATGTAATCAATTTGCTAATGCCCAGGGTGATTATATTACACCAAGAGGAACTACGCCAAGAGTATGGTTATATGGATCCAATATACCATTTACATATATTCATGAACTCGGTCACAATTTAGGTTTTGCGCATGCCGGTCTCATCCAGTGCAGTTCCAAAGCAATTGAATGGAGCGGGACAACAATTCCCTGCCCAAAAGATTATGAGGGTGATCTCTTTGACATTATGGGTTACAGATCCAAAGATATTATCGGAGGATTTTTCCCTCACATGAATGCTCCGCACAAAGATAAAGCGGGCTGGATAAATGTGCGATCGATCAAACGAAATGTGGATTTCGTTGATCTCATTCCCATTGAGAGTCCATCATCGGGTACCCATGCTCTCTCCATTCCCATAGGTCAGAGCCCGCGCATCATCGACTACTACTTTGTTGAATACCGCCAGCCAATCGGATTTGACAATCATGTGAGGGTAAGGTAACAGATGGCGGAAGGAGTGAACATTCATCTCCTGCGGACAGAATTGGAAGAAAATACTGCTAACGGAGGAAAAACTGATACGTTTTTACTCCAGCACCCGCAGCTTGAAAAGGTTGCTCCTCTGCCGGGGATGGGGCAAACAGAAACAGCACTCTCACTTACCGACCGGGAAAGCTTTTATGATGAGATTAACGGTATCAGGATTGAACAGCTTGATCACAACACTTCTTCTGCCCGGGTACGGGTAACCTTTGGCACGGGACAATGTTCGCAACATGATCCGGCTATTTCGGTGGAAGCGGTAGATGATAACGTGACTTATCCGGGAGGCACGGTAGACTACACAGTTACAGTATCGAATGTGGACACAAGCGCTTGTCCGGACAGCACGTTTGCGCTCGATGATGTCGTGCCTGGCGGCTGGACAGGTACTTTT
>MFDK01000014.1 GCA_001776865.1 Candidatus Daviesbacteria bacterium RIFCSPLOWO2_01_FULL_37_10
AGGTCTTCTCCGTAATAAACAGGGAAAGCCATGCCCATTGCACCAAGATACTCTTTTGTATCATTTATGCGTCTACTATCTCCAATTGGCAAGTTAGGATTATCAATGTTAAAAGTGAGAGCATTAGCTTTAATTATTCTTCTCAGATTATCATCTGCTAGAAGCTCCTCATCAATTACCAAATCTGGCCTTTTCATCTTCGCTACAGGATCGGAAGAGCGAACATATAGAAGATAGTCAGATTGACCACCATTTTCCACTAAGTATTTTTTAAACTCCTCAGGAGAGAAGAACTTATCAAATCCTGAATACTCCCTCACCTCATCATCAGTTAATGGGGCGCCTCTCATTTTACCGAACTCAGTCTCTCTCATTGCCTGATATTTTTGATCAGTAACAGCCAATAGGGCAATTGGTCGTCCATATTTTTGTCTAATATCGTCTAAACCAGCACGGAATTGCCTCTTAAAAAGAGTATCTTGAGTTCCATCTGAAAAGAAGTATTCTAAAAGCGAGTACATTGCTATAGAATTTTCTATTTCAAAGATTCGACCTCTTAAAGCTTCCCGTATGTCTTCTTCTCTTAAAGTTGCTGCTTACTCTAAAAACCCAGCTGGTAATCCAACCATGTCAATTTGAACGAAGCTATTTATAGGTGTTCCATCGGGTGATAGACAATATTGATAATCTTTATCAAATTCTTTATTGGCAGCGACCAAACGACGAAAGGCTTGATTATATTCCCCATACAAATTTTCTAAAGCCTGAGTAACTACCTGTGGGTATGTAGTTTTATATTCTGGATAGATTTGGAATGGACCTAAAGTAGATTTAATATCTGTTCTTAGGCTTATTGTACCCAAACTACCACTACCAGGGGCTTCAATATTTTGATCCAAAAGTAATCTAGCTTCTGTGTCTAAGGCTCTACTATTTGACTCTCGTGTCCTAAGTAAAGCTAGAGAGGTTTCTCTTTGCCTTCTCCTCTCGGAATCTGTTATGGTAATTGCCCTTTCTGAATTTGTTTCTTCCTGTGAAGCTGAAACCACTAATTCTAATCCACGAGCAATTATTTCAGTCTTTAGTTGATCAAGCTTACTAGGATCTTTCAGAACGGAACTTTTATCAATACCCAACTCTGCTATTGCAGCATTTATAACAGCTGGGGCTCTAGCAGAAAGTATCTCATCTGAAAGTATTCCTGTGAGAGCAGAAATTATCTCACTATCTGTAACCTCATCCTCTAATTGTTTTCTTAACCTTTCACCAGCCAGTTCGTATACCGAACGCTCATCTGAAATCTTTGAGATTCCCGTCCGAATAACTAATAATTCATCATCAGTAAGTCTAGCAATAAGGGATAGCGGATCGCTTAAAGCCTGTGTTAATTTTGTCCTTTCCTCTGCGAACACTTTTTCTCCATAAAAAACTCTTCGTTTTTCAACAGACAAAATAATCTTATTGGAATTTAAGGCATTATTGGCGACTAATCTTTTTCTACCTTGATCAGATACTAGTAAATCCTCAGGATTCAGGCGTGATCTCTTAGCCAATACCTGGCATAAAAGAGGATCTTGATCGATTAGGGTCATTACAGTACTAATGGCTCTTTTTTTAGCAATAGCACTTAAGACTACCTCTCGCTCTCTTTCTAGCCGGGCTTCTGCTTCTGCCCGAGCAAAATCAACATAAGTAAATAAGCCGTTCCTTTCAATAATTTGATTCGCTAAAACTTCATATCTTGAATATCCGTGAGTACCAGGTACTTCTACTGGCTCTCTTTTCAAGGCATAAATCCTCTGCTCTGCTATTTCAGCTCTGATTCGAGAGATCTGCTCAGAATCATCTATTTTTGATTTTTCCAGCCTGACTTGTGATTGTTGTCTTGCAGATGCACTCAAAGCGTCAATAACAGCTGAGTCTTTTAAACCAGCAATTCTTAATTGCTCATCAAGATTAGTTAATACCCTTAAGGCAGAAGGAATATCATTTAAGTTATTTCCTTCTGGCATAGGTATTGCCTCAGTAAATTGCTCGGCAATCATCCTTAGAGTTTTGAATCCTGCTTGAGTTTTCGGAAGTAGCACTGGTAAATACGGCTCTAGCCGTCTAGCGGAAGTAAGACTACCAATAGCAGACACTGTATTTACGAGCAAGTCAATTTGGTCCTGAGTCTGATCTATTTGATCTGCCGACAAAGAGGCAATACGGGATTCAAGAGCCATATTCCCGATAATCTTACCATTGGCATCCTTTCCGATAATCTTCCCTTTAGCATCTTTAAGAGACCCATCAGTAATGAAATCTAAGGCGGGAATGTTGGCCGATAAAATCTCATCTGCTTCATTTGACTGAGAACTAACACGGTAACCCCCACTCTCTGTAAGTTCTCTTAACTCACCTAACTTTTGTACAGAAGCAGCTAACCTCGTTCCATTGAGGAGTGGAGTTTCTATTCCTATATTTGTTTGTTTAATATATCGTTCAGTCATATGTTCCTTTTTTAACCACAAAAAAACCTCCCTTTCAGGAGGTCTGTAACAAGGTTTTCCTTGTAAAACTGTTATGCTTATTTAAGCATTACAGCACAGCCTCCCTTTGGAGAGGATGAAAGAAAAACCAATAATTATTGCTGTAGTTAATATTCATAACTTTTTATAGATTATCACAAACTCTAGGTCTTGTCAACCCCGATTCAATCGGGATCAACACTTCGACTTCGTTTACCCTGAGCGGAGCCGAAGGGCTCAGTGCTAACCTCTACTTTTTTTCTCTGTTTTTCCAAAAATAATGAAGTAACCATAGAAAGCCATTACTAATAATATACCTATCATAAGTCCTGTAAATCGGTCATTAAAATCAATCATTCTTCTCCCCTTTTTATAATTATAACACCCAAACCGATAAGGAACAACCCACTAACTACCAATAATATAAAACGATTAAATTGTATTGGCTCTTTTAGTCCGAAAACCTCCGGGAGGAAGAATGCTGCTGCAGACCCAAGTAAAATTCCATCTCCAAAAGTTCTTACAGACTGAGCTAAAAACAACCATTGACCTTTTGATAATTTTGGTTCAGCCAATAAAAATGCAATTCCAGTAAAAATCCTTTTCATACGCTCTAATATACCATTTAGGAATAAAAATTGCGAGGAATTAATTGTCAACAACTTTCATACTTACTTGCCTACAGCTAATTCATGTATTAATTCTTTAGGAGAAAGCGCTCGGATAAATCTTATGCGACCTTGATCACTCTTGTGTAAACCATCAAGAACATCTACGACTGGAACTTCTATTTCTCTACGGCTATTAGTTAAGATAAGAGTCCTAGTTAAAACATCTTTACCTCCACTCCTCTTGCGTATTTTAAATAGTTCCGCTTCACCTACAATCTCACCGCTTACATCCTCATGCTCAACAACGGCTTCAACTATATTGCCATTATTTAACTTAGATGTATTAATGCTTCTTTCTAAATCCATATTATTTCCCCAAAAAAAATACCCCTTTTGGGATAAACTTTTTGTTTTCCTTTTTCAGCTTAAGTATACCACTTTTTGTCAAGCCCTGCACAAACCTAGGGGGCATGATTTAAATATTGCCCACACAAACCTGGGGTTCTGGCTATAATAAACACAGCTTTTCCAAGTCTTGCCGGCCATCCAAAGCTGCAAAGAACTACCGCAATTGCCCCATCTATATTTAAAGGCAACCTACTATCTTTTTGACTTTCCAGTTCTTTTTCAAGTTCTCTGGCAATATCTACAAATTCATCACCAAATCCATTTTCTTTTAGAGTTTCCAGAATAAGTTGGGCTCGCGGATCAACATCTTTATAAATCCTATGTCCAAACCCCGGAATTCTTTCCCCAGCCTCAAGTTTCTGCTTCACAAAATTCTCAATTATCAATTTTCCATTCTCAATTTCATAGAGAGTTTCCATCAGCCTTTCCTGCGCTCCTCCGTGTACATCATTTATTTCCAGAATTCCAGAAGCAACGGCCTCAGAAATAGTTTTTCCAGCTTTTGCAGCTTCCACAACTGGCATAGCCGAAGGAGTATCCGGACCATGATCAATAGATAAATTTAATATCAACTCGAACATTTTTAATTCAAAATCTGTTGGAACTTTTTCTGATAAAAGTTCAAAGATTAACGAGGCAAAGCTTCTAGACTGAGTCACTTGAAGGTGATCCTCGTCTCCCCATTTTGCATTTCCAGTTTCATCATGTGTTATTGTTTTAGCCATAAATTCTTCTTGTCATTCCCGCCCCGTATCAAAGTACGGGGTAAACTCCGGAGGGAATCCAACAAACAATGTCATCCTGAACTAGTTTCAGGATCTATTTGTATAGATCCAGGGTCAAGTCCGGGATGACAGTTGAAGTGATCCCTTCACTAACTCCGCTATTTCATCAAGGTTTTCTGCCACTTTTACTCCGGACTCCCTCAGTAGATTTCTTTTTTTATCCGGCAAGCCTCTGTCTCCTTCAATTATAGCTCCTGCATGCCCGAATTGTACATCATTGGGAAGGTTCAAGGTGAATTCACCAGCGATAAATGCGATAACCGGTTTTTTGATCTTTCCAGCTTTAACATACTGTGCCACTCTTTCTTCATAAGTTCCACCAAGTTCTCCAAAAATCACTGTGGCTTTTGTTTCGGGATCATGTTCAAGTTCCAGCAGGAAATCCACATAATCGCTGCAAATTATCCTATCCCCTCCAATTCCAACCGCCCAGGAGGCTCCTAAACCATTATTTTTAAGGTGCGAACCAATTTCCGAAGTCATCCCGCCACTTTTGGAAATAATGGCTACATTTCCCTTTGGAAAAACCCGCTCAGGGGCTCCCCCGGCAATTGTTCCTATTTTTAACTTTCTGGATGGACAAATTAGCCCAACTGAGCTTGGACCAATAACGGATGCTCCTATTTCCTTAGCTTTTGCGTAAATAATAGCAGAATCTTTTGTTGGAACTTTTTCTGCTCCAATTAAAATCCATTTTATCCCGGCTTCCAGAGCTTCCAAAACTGCATCTTTAGTAAAAAGCGGCGGCACAAACTGAACCGAACCATCGACTTCCCCTACAGAATCCACAGCCTCTTTAACTGTATTAAATATTGGAATTCCCATATGAGTAAGCCCCCCTTTTCCAGGAGTAACACCGGCAATAATTTCAGTTCCGTAAGCCTGCGACCACTCCAAAGCCCTGGATCCTTCAGCCCCGGTAATCCCCTGACCTATTAACTTTGCGTTTTTCGGTAAAAGTAACATTTTATTTCCTCTTAGCAGCCTTCAATTGCTTTTTCAAATACTTATCGGCCTCATCCATATTTTTAAAAGCAGGGGATAGATTTCGACCATGCTTAATATCATCTTCGATTTTTTCCAATTTTTTTTCAAATTCCGGAGTCATTTTTGGAATATCAGAAAAAACTATTTCTCTATCTCTTATAAAATTGCGAAGAGATGCATTTATAACATCACTTAAAGATAACCCCAGTTTACGAGCCAATTCCTGAGCATACTCCTTAACTTCCTTATCAGCTTTAACATGGATAACTGTTTTCATAAATTTATTTCTGTAACTAAAGTATACACAACGGTTACATAGTTATCAATTGCTTTTAGAGTAATCCAAAGCTAAATCAGCCATAGTTTTAGCTGACTCTGTAATTGAGGTTTCTTCTCCATATAAATGCAAATCAAAATCTTTTACTTTTTTTAACATTTCAAAGGCTTCTTTATCTCTGGGTCCACCCCGGCGAATTACTATTGGAAAATCTATTTTCATCCCGCTTTTACGTAAATTCCTTAACCCCTCCACAAATCCTGACAGTGTTTCATAAATATCAGTAAAGTTTGCAACAGCTCCAACTACCCAAAGCCCGTGTATTCCGGGCTTATCCAAAACCACTCGGGTTAATCTTTCAACTTTCTCCCTGGGCGGATTTCCGCCGTACTCAGTATAATTTGCAGGATTACCACCGCACTTTTGAAGCGCATCCATAGCAGTGAGCGAGGCACCACCTCCTGATGCAAGTATTGCAATATCTCCGTCCAGATCAAAATAAGTTGAGCCTGCAACTCCTCTGTAATCTCCCTCGTCAATCTTTTTGGCTTCTATTTCATTTTGAGTTGGGGTATGTCCAGGAGCACTGCGGGGCGGAAATTCCCAATCCTTATGACGCCCTATTGCATTATCTTCCAGTTTTATCTTTGCATCCAAAGCAATCCAGGATTGCTTTGTCCTGAGCCAAGCCACGCCGGAGGCGGGCGTAGTCGAAGGACTCATTTCTTTACTTCTTACCAGCGGATTAATTTCCAGAAGCAACAAATCCTGCTCAAAAAAAAGCTTTATCAGCTTATCTATAACTGTTTTTAGATTGTCATCCTGAGCGCCAGCGAAGGATATATTCTTCGTTTCACTCAGAATGACAGATTGCGTTATGGGATCTATAGAAAATGTTTCCACATTCCTCTCCTCTACCCCTGTTCCTCCTTTCTCAGAAATAGTTAAAATTGGTCCTCTGGTTTCTGTATCATATGAAATAGAAATATAATATTCTGACCCTGCAAATTCCACCATCTCCTCCACTAAAACCTTCTCCACTTTTTCATTATTTATTGTCTTCCCAAATAGCTCTTCCAATAAACTTTTCACTTTTCCCTTTTCGCTTTTCACTTTTATAATTCCCCCTACATCAGCTCTTTTCCCCGATAAAACCTGAGCTTTTAATACGCAAGGAACCTGAATGTCATTCTGGAGCGAAGCGATAGAATCTATTAGTTGCGACTCAGGAACAGTTATTCCAGCGTCTTTTAGAAGTTTTTTCCCTTCATATTCGTAAAGAATCATAATTAGTTCATAGTATATGGTTTATAGTTCATAGTAAAGAAGAGATTTACAAGTACCAGGGGTGGGGATCGAACCCACGACCGCAGGGATATGAATCCTGTGCTCTACCACTGAGCTACCCTGGCCTGAGCTCAATTTTACCAAAAAAGGGACCCCTAAACAATGGCGGCCTTTATTTTTCGTGAGAATACCTCGCAGCTCTGCTGCGGGGATGAACACGAAAATCAAACTCGCCCCGAAGGGGATACTCCGCAGTTTACTGCGGAGTAGTTTATTATGATAAAATCCAGCCATGAGACAAGAACTTTATTTTGCTTATGGATCCAATATGGATTTAAGACAAATGAATACGCGTGTTCCCAATCATTATCAAGTGATTGGGGCTGGAAATCTAGATAGTTACGAATGGTTCATTAACAATCGGGGTTATGCAAATATAGCGCGCAAACAAGATACAAATGTTTACGGGGTATTGTTTAATATTTCGCGTACAGGCTTACACAACCTGGACCGCTATGAAGGTTATCCCAATCTTTATATTCGAAGGAGGCTTGCTGTAAATTATGCCGATCAAATTCTAAAACCTTGGGTATACATTGATATTAATAATACAAGTATGGGTACTCCTAGAGAAAGCTATTTGGAACTTGTAATAATATCCGCCATGAAATTTAAACTCCCCCATCAACATATTGCTCATCTTGCAAACTTCCTACCATATTAATCTAATGGAGGGATAGTTACCTTGAATATATTGAATCTATGCATTCTCAATAAGGGGATTGACAGAAAATCAAGGAAATAATATAATTAGTAAGGAGAATTAGAAATATGAACTTTACTACTACATTAACTAGTAAGAATCAATTAACCCTGCCTAAATCTGTTAGAGATAGGTTAGGCTTAAAAAACGGTGCAAAAATTGATATTTTCCCTACACTTGACGGAGGATTTATTGGCAGACCTAAGCTTAAGTCAAATATTTTAGAATTTGCTGGTAATCTGATTCATTTAGATGACGGTAGATCCTGGAAAGAAATTAGAGAAGAAGCTGAAAAGCTAGCTGCTAAGGAATGGGTTTCCCAAAAGCGTCCCTATGATAAAGACCGTAGCCGTTGATACTAATGTTTTACTTGACTATCTTTTTAAAAGAGAGCCTAATTTTAATAAATCTTTTAAGCTAATTGAAGATTGCTTGGCAGAAAAAGTCCGAATATTCATTCCCAATATAGTTTTTCCGGAGATTGAGTGGGTACTGCGTTCTTTTTACAAACAACCTAAGGAATTTATTATTGAATTTTTGGAAGGGATTATAGTTATTGAGGGAGTTTTAACAGAAGATAAAACCACTATGCAACGTGCTTTAAACCTTTATAGGCAGTTTAATGTTAAATTTTCTGACTCAATTATTTTAATCCAAATACAAAATTTTAATCCTGATGAGTTTTTAACTTTTGATGAAGATTTAAAAAAGTTATATCAAAAATCACTTAAAAATTAGATTGTGGTTCTCTTATATCGGAGATACTATAAAATTTCTAAGTCTTTTATGACCTTTAATTTGATCATAAGGAATCGGCTTTGATTCTACAATTGATCCATCCATCCTATCTACCCTATTAATATAGACACATTCTCTATACGGAGTAACTGTAGTCCAAAATCCATCATAAAAATCGTCGAGGGAGGATACATTAATATCCTGATCTTCGACCAAATGATCGCTTAGAGAATAAATAGGCCCCATTGGACCGAGTTTCAACTCTCGACCTAAAAAGTGCAAAGTAGCAGGAACTTTTAACCTTAACCCAACCCTTACGCCACCATCAACTTCATTTGCTTCTACCATACTGGGAATATATGCTCATTGATGTTAAAAGTCAATATCTTGTTCAGGATCC
>MFDK01000015.1:0-17278 GCA_001776865.1 Candidatus Daviesbacteria bacterium RIFCSPLOWO2_01_FULL_37_10
TCCACTACCAAACTCCTTCAGAATATGTTACAAGTTATCTACTTCAGAAAGGAGGACAACCGTTCTCTATCTAGGGATCCTGAACAAATAATTGCATTTTTTGTCGATTTGCTGTATTATAATCAATATACTGTCCATCTTTGGAGGTGATAATTCTTGAAAGATCGAGAACATAACTCAAGTGATTTGAATAAGATAGGCAGAAGTTTTGCGGTAATAGGGTTATTCCTAAGTGGATGTGGACCTTCATTTCAAGAACTTAGGAAGGATCCTATACTTACAAACCCACCTACAAGTTTACGAACAGATCACTACCATATAGACAGAATCTCTCCGCATGTTTTTAAAGCAGTAGGGGAAGGAATGTTTTCATGGAATTTTGAGGAAACCAGAGATGTTGCAGCTCAATATCTCATAAATAAATGCAAGGTAGAAGCTGTCATACCTGGAGGGTGGTCAATAAGGGAGAAACTCGTAATTGTTGAAGATGCTAATTGCTTATCAGAAGTTAAATGGTAATTTATTTTAGATCTTCAGAGCCGCCGAACATGTAGAAGACTAGCTCTTTTTAGCAGGCTTTGAAGAAACGAAAACAAAAATTGCCAATAGAAGTGATGCAATCATCAAAAGAGTATATGCTACAGATGCGCTAGTTAAGAAATTCTCGGCTGTCATAAAGATTTTATCCTCTCTGATAATATTGAACAATATAACAAACCCAGTATACCAAATGGTAAATTTTTTATCAATAGCTCAAAATAGATTTGAGTAGAATCTACACCTAGGAATCCTGGTGAAATTACTATCACTCCGAACCATCCGGAGCTTAAATTAATCAGAATCTGATTTAGTACTTCTAAAAAAGTTATTCCAGTAAATAATTTCATTTAAGATCATCGGCAGATCCTATCATATAGAAACTCTGTTCAGACTTAGAGTCATGTTTACCTTCTAAAATTTCTTTAAATAATTTTACAGTGTCTTTAACTGATACATATTTTCCTTTTCTACCTGTAAATGCTTCACCAACAAAAAAGGCCTGAGTAAGAGCCCTTTGAATTTTTCTGGCTCTTGTTACAGTTAATTTATCATCATCAGATAACTCTTCCATACCCAATATTGCAATAATATCCTGCAGGTCTTTATATCTTTGTAAAACTTTTTGGACTTGAGTAGCAACGTCATAGTGTTCTTGACCAACGATTCCAGGATCAAGGGCGCGGGAACTGGAGGCCAAAGGATCAACAGCCGGATACAAACCTTGCTCTGTTAAAGCCCGCTCCAGAGCAATGGTGGAATCCAGGTGAGCAAAGGTAGTGGCTGGAGCTGGATCAGTATAATCATCTGCCGGGACATAAACTGCCTGAACTGAGGTTATAGAACCTTTTTTAGTGGATGTAATACGCTCTTGCAAAGCTCCCATCTCAGAAGCCAGAGTTGGTTGATAACCAACAGCAGATGGAATACGACCCAGTAGTGCAGACACTTCTGAACCAGCTTGTGAGAACCTAAAGATATTATCAATAAAAAGCAAAACGTCTTTACCTTCTTCGTCCCGAAAATATTCAGCCATGGTTAAACCTGACAAAGCCACCCTTTGACGAGCCCCGGGCGGTTCATTCATCTGCCCAAAAACCATGGCAGTTTTGTTTATTACTCCGGATTCCATCATCTCGTGATATAAATCATTTCCTTCACGGGTTCTTTCACCAACTCCTGCAAAAACAGAGTATCCTCCGTGTTCAGCCGCGATATTTCTAATAAGCTCTTGTATTAAAACAGTTTTGCCAACTCCGGCACCACCAAAAAGCCCGACTTTTCCTCCTTTAACAAAGGGGGCTAACAGGTCAATAACTTTAATTCCGGTTTCAAAAACTTCAAGCTTTGTAGATTGTTCATCAAATTTAGGAGCGGGTCTATGAATTGGCCAATTCTTTTTACTTTTTACTTTTTCCTTTCCATCTATAGTTTCACCAGTAACATTAAAAAGTCTTCCTAAAACCTCCACTCCAACAGGAACAGAGATAGGGGAGCCCGTGTCTATTGCATCCATTCCACGTTTAATCCCTTCAGTTGTTCCCATACTAACAGCTCGAACCTGCCCATCACCTAGATGCTGTTGGACTTCAGCTATCAATACAGCCTCATTGTCATTCCGAGGCGAAGCCGAGGAATCTCTAGATTTTGTCTTTCTTGAATCTTGAGATTTCTCACTGACGTTCGAAATGACAAGAGCACTATAAATTGCCGGAACTTTATCCTCCGGAAATTGGATGTCTAAAACTGGCCCAATGATTTGTGTAATTGTACCTTTATTCATGTTTTTCCTCAGTTGGGAAATGATCCCAACTTATTCCTGTTAGATTAGGGTCATACCTTGCCCTGGTAATATCTCTTAATATATCTGGTAATTGATAAGTCATTGCATCATTGATCTGCCCAACTCTAACTCTGTGTTTCAAAGCTTCATCTTCTTGCCTATCCGAATATAATCTCTCCATTTCTGATCCATGATATAGCATATGTTCAAACAGCTCATCATCATCCATAGTATTTAACTCTCCTTCTTCACAAGTCATATTTTTCCTTCCTTTTTACCTGTCATTCTGAGCGAAGTGAAGAATATATACCCTTCACTACGTTCAGGGTGACAGTTGTATCACTCCATTGCCGCTCCTGCGGTTGTTATTTCTAAAAGCTCATTAGTAATTGCAGCTTGACGCGTTTGATTATATGTCAGGTTTAAATCTTCTACAAGTTCCTTGGCATTTTCTGTTGCATTTTGCATAGCCATCATACGGGCTGAGTGTTCTGAGGCTTTTGTTTCCAAAAGTGCCTGATAAATTTGAGTTTCAATGTGGTGTACTAAAACAAAATCCAGAAGTTCATCAACATTTGGTTCAAAAAGAAACTCAATTCCATTGTCATTCCGAGCTTGCGAGGAATCTCTAGACAGCTTATTACTTAAATCTGGAGATCTCTCACTATCGTTCGAGATGACAGAAGGGTCAATTGGTAATAATTTTACTATTTTTGGTTCTTGTCTAAGTGTTGATACAAAATCTGGAAAAGCTAAATAGACTTCTTTGACTGAACCTTCTAAAAAAGCATTTCTAACTAAATTACTAATTTGTCTGGCCTCACGGAGAGCCACTGTCTCCGGGCTCTCAAAATCCGCTTCCAAAGTTTTGCCAGTTCTTACAACAAAATTCCTACCTTTGAGTCCTAAACTAAAATACTTAATATCTTTCTCATTACCAAACTTTTGTTGAACAACTCTAAAAAGATTAGTGTTTAAAGCACCACAAAGACTTTTGTTTGTAGAAAGCAGAATTACTCCAACTGACTTGTCATTCCGAGCCGAATGCGAGAAATCTCTAGATTGTTTATTATCGGAATCTTGAGATCCTTCGCTACGCTCAGGATGACGGGATAAGAGGGGGTGAGTAGTAACATCTACCCGTGGTAATAAAGTTCCCACAGAGAAATTTAAATTTTCTTCATAAGGTCTCCCAGAAACAGCCTGGTTTTGTGCTCTTCTCATTTTTGTAGCCGCCACCATTTGCATGGCTTTAGTAATCTGACTGGTATTCTTAATTGACCGTATTCTTCTACGTAATTCTCGCGTATTTGCCATATATTCCTTTGTCATTCCGGGCTTGACCCGGAATCTATTTTTATAGATCCTGAATCAAGTTCAGGATGACACTCCGTGTCACTTAAATCCCTTCTTAAAACTTGTCACTGATTTTTCTAATTCTTTAGTTAGTTTCTCATCTAATTCTTTTTTATCAGCAATTTCTTGCATTAATTTTTTCTCTTTTAGTTTTATATGCTGAATAAAAGCTTTCTCAAAATCCCGGACTTTTTCAGTATCGATGTCATCCAGAAAACCATTAGTTCCTGCCCAAAGGATGACGATTTGTTCCTCCACAGGAACAGGGGAGTAGGGTGGTTGTTTTAGGATTTCAGTCATTCTTTTACCTCTTTCTATTTGAGCTTTAGTTTCCGGATCTAAATCAGAGCTAAACTGAGCAAAAGCAGCCAGGGCACGGTACTGAGCTAAATCCAGTCTCAGTTTTCCGGCAACGCTTTTCATGGCTTTATTTTGAGCTGAACCGCCAACCCTGGAAACGGAAAGTCCCACATTAACAGCCGGTCTCATTCCAGAATAAAACAAATCTGATTCCAGATAAATTTGGCCATCAGTTATAGAAATAACATTGGTAGGGATATATGCGGAGACATCGCCTGCTTGTGTCTCGATAATTGGTAACGCAGTTAAGGAACCTCCCCCAAAATCTTTGCTTAACCTGGCAGCACGCTCCAAAAGCCTGGAATGAAGATAGAAAACATCTCCAGGATAGGCTTCACGACCCGAAGGTCGTCTTAAAAGCAGTGACATTTGGCGATAAGCCCAGGCATGCTTAGAAAGATCATCATAAATAACAAGCGCATCTTTTCCTTGATCCATAAAATATTCTCCCAAGGCAGCACCAGAATAGGGGGCAATATACTGCATTGGAGCCGGATCTGATGCGGTAGCGGCAACTATTATAGTATGCTTCATAGCTCCAGTTTCTTCCAGTTTAGCCACCAGTTGGGCAACTTTAGAAGTTTTTTGGCCAATGGCTACGTAGATGCAAATAACTGATTTTTCCACCCCGGGGGTGTTTGGTGATTTCACCCCCGGGGTGTCACCTTGCGTTCCCTGATTAATAATTGTATCAATCGCAATTGTAGTCTTACCAGTGTTTCTATCCCCGATAATTAGCTCCCGCTGCCCGCGACCTATTGGAATCATACTATCTATAGCTTTAATTCCAGTTTGGAGAGGGGTATTAACAGATTGTCTGGTAATAACTCCAGGTGCAATTTTTTCAACCGGATATTTTGCAGATGATCTTATTGAACCTTTGCCATCCACAGGATTACCTAAGGCATCCACAACACGTCCCACGAAACCGTCGCCAACAGGAACCTCAAGAATTTGCCCAGTGGTTTTAACTTCATCGCCTTGTTTTATCTTTGTAAAATCACCGAATATGACCGCCCCAACGTTGTATTGCTCTAAATTTAAGGCTAATCCATAGATTCCATGAGGGAATGCAATTAACTCAGACGACTGAACTTGAGAAAGTCCTTCAATCCGGGCAATTCCATCACCAATTTCCACAACAGTACCTATATTTTCTTTTTGGGCTTTTAGCTTTAATCCTTCTATTTGTTTTTCAATTTGTGATATTACATCTGACATATTAACTCCTTATTGCCTGACTAATTTGCTCTATTTTATTAACAACCGAATCTTCAATAACCAAGTCTCCAATTTTTATCCTTGTCCCACCCAATAGATTAGGATTAACAATTACCTTAACTTCAGCAATTTTGTAATCAGCCCTAAGAGCGTTTTTAACTGTGTTTATTTGTCCTGGAGTAAATTTTGTTGCTCCCTCAATAAATAAAGTATGTTTACTCAGTTCTCTTTTAAGTTTTTTTGAGAAGTCAGAAAGAGCTACTATCGCAAGTGACCTGTTTAAAGAGGTAAGTGTTTCACTATAATTTCTCACGCTAACATTCAAAATCTTACCTGTTTTATCAAAACTTTGTTTAACCATTATATCTATTAGTTTTTGCAGCTTTTTATCTGTTTTCATGATAAGTTCTTCAATGATTTTTCAGTTAATTTCTTTTTATCTTCCTCTGTTAAAATTTTACCTGTAATTTTCTCAAAAGCCACAAACACCAGTCTTCCTATATTTTCTCTCACTTCCTGATTAAGTTTAATCCTTTCAAATTCTATGAATTTTGAAGATTCTTCCTTAGCCTTTTGTAAAATTTCTTCTGCAGCTGTATTGGTATCTGCCAATATTTGAGCGCCTGTTTTATTAGAATCATCTAAGATTTTCTTTGCCTCCTCTAAAGCTTTAGCTATTATTTTATCCGCCTCTTCATTTGCCACCTTAAGTTTTTTTTCAATTTCCTCAGCATTTCTTAAACTCTCTGCAATAACATCCTTTCTCTTTTGTAAAACTTTTAAAATCGGACCATATAAAAATTTCTTCAAGATAAAAAGAAGTATTAAAAAATTAACCACCTGCGCGGCGAGTAGTACAGGTTGTACACCAAATTCAGATAATATTTTTTCCATAAAGAAAGTCGTCAGTCATCAGACATCAGTCGTCAGACAAAACAAATTATGTCTGATAGCTGAAGACTGAAAGCTGACGACTATTTAATAAAGGCTATCACCAAGGCATAAATAGCAATTGCTTCTGCAAAAGCCATACCAAGAAGCATTGCTGGTAGAATTTTGGCTTGCGCATCAGGATTTCTACCTATTGCTTCAACAGCTTTCATACCAATTAAACCAATACCAATTCCAGGTCCAATTGCACCAAGTCCGATTGCAATTCCCGCTGTTATTGTTTCGGGCATATTTTTACTCCTTTCTCGTCCAAAGGACGACCATCCTTTGGATGGTTTTAATGTTCTGCTTCATGTTTCTCTGTTAAAAGAACCATGAATACTAAAGTCAACATCATAAATACTGCTGCCTGTACAAAACCAACCACTATTTCTAAAAAATAAAATGGAAGCGGCAGCACAAAAGCAAAAATACCTGCAATAGTTGCAAGTACAACTTCCCCTGCAAATATATTACCAAAAAGCCGGAAAGAAAGCGAGAGGAGCTTTGTAAACTCGGCCACAATCTCCAAAACTCCAACGAATAAAAAAATTGGGTTAAAGGACACCCATCTTTTTAGATAGTCCCAAAGACCTAAATATTTTATTGCGAAAATGTGAGTAACAACAGCTGAAAGTAGGGCAAGTCCCAAAGTCATATTTAAATCGGAGCTCATGGAGCGAAGAATAGGTTCTCCATGAAATGTGATGGTTGTAAACCCTGGTAAAAGTCCGATCCAATTGGCAAAAATTATATAAAGGAAAAATGTAAATACAAACGGAAAAAAAACTTTGGTTCTATTTCCTGCTATATCAGAAACTATATTGTATCCACCCTCTATAATCATTTCCATAAAATTTTGCAGTCCTGATGGAACCAACTTTAATCTCCATGTAGCAAAAATACTAACCACAAGTAATATAAACATTACTATCCAGGAAACTAAAAGAGTATTCGTAACCGGCAAAAAACCAATATAACCTAAAACTTCAGGTTTTAGTACTATTCCATGTTCCATATTATGAATATTTTACAAAATTTCTAGGCTGGGGTCAATTAAATAAATCCTTAAAAATCAAACCTTAAATATTCATTCATTATATTTTCCGGTAAATTTTTAAAATACTTGAATTCTGAAGACTGATAATCCAGTTTTATTTCTCCTTCAACAATCCGTGCTTCATATATCAAAGAAACAGAGTGACCAAAAGCATTCTCGGATTTATACCAATCCAACACATTAAAAAACCTAATAATTTCTACTTTTACTCCCAACTCTTCTTTCGCTACCCTTTTTAATACTTCCTCTATAGACTCATCAAAATATATTGTACCTCCTGGTAAATACCAAAGACCTTCCCCGGGAGGAATATTTCTTTTAACCAAAAGTATACCTTCTTTATTTTTAATCAGAAGCTCCGCACAAAGCCTCGGAACCTTCGAATAAATTTCCTTATATACTTCAATAGGAAGTTTTTTAGGCATAACCGTTGTTTTATATTAACATACTAGGTATAATCAAACCATGACGAATGACGAGAAATACAATTTAATAACCAGAAATTTGGAGGAAGTTTTAACTGAAGAGGGGTTAAAGACCTTAATTGAATCTGGAACCCCACTTAGACATTACATAGGTTTTGAAATTTCTGGAAAAGTTCATTTGGGGACAGGGCTTGCCACCATGCAAAAAATCAAAGAACTGCAAGAGGTCGGAGTCCAAACAACAATCCTTTTAGCAGACTGGCATACTTGGCTTAATAAAAAATTGGATGGAACTTTAGAAACTGCCAGAAAAATGGCGAGGGAATATTTTGAGGAAGGGTTAAAAGCCGGAGCCTTATGTATTGGGGCTGATCCAGATAAAATTGAATTTATACTTGGTAGTGAGCTTTATGAAAAATTGGGTCAAGATTACTGGGCTACAGTTATAAATGTTTCAAAAGCAACAACTCTTTCTAGAATGATGCGTTCAACTACAATTATGGGACGTAAAGAAAGTGAGATTTCTGATGCTGCTATGCTAATTTATCCAGCAATGCAGTCTGCAGATATATTCGGCATGTTTATTAATATTACCCATTCTGGTACAGACCAAAGAAATGTCCATATTGTGGCCAGAGACTGTGCGGAAAAACTAGGTTTTCCAAAACCAGTAGCTATTCATCACCACCTCTTACAAGGACTTATAAAACCAGATCTAGAAGATATTGATAAAGAAGTAACGGGCGAGAATGATGTAAAAGCAGCAGTTAAAATTGCATTTAAGATGAGCAAATCAAAGCCAGATTCGGCAGTTTTTATTCATGATACTCCAGACGAAATACTTCGCAAAGTTAGTAACGCTTACTGTCCAGAAGGAGAAGTGGAATTTAATCCCATCCTAGATTGGGTTAAGTGGTTAATATTTTATGAACAGGGCGGTGCCTTACAAAGCGACGCCTTGCGGATTCAAAGGGAAGAAAAGTGGGGAGGGGATTTAGTTTACAGTTCGTATGAGGAATTGGAAAAAGACTATGTAGAGAAAAAATTGCATCCGCAGGATTTGAAAGAAGCTGTAGCTGAGTGGTTGATTAAAAAACTGGAACCCGCAAGAAAGTACTTTGAAGATCCTAAGAGGAAGAAGGCTCTTGAGGAAATCAAGAATTTAACTCGTCGATAAATTTACAACCTAGTCTATACCCCAAACTTGATCCAGAAATAGTTGATATAAAATAAGTCGAAAGAAATACAGCAAGACTGGGGATTTCAGGTATATAAGTCCTAATCAATCCAGTTTCTGGAATAGACAAACCCATACCTACAATCATACCTGTATAATAAAACGCCCATATACCTAGACTTTTTTTGTTCCCGTTCACCCAAGCATCTTTATGTGACGGGTATAGAAAACTTTCAGCTGTAGTCAAAATCCTATCAAAATTTAAAGATGGGCCTGGTTCTGTTATTCTCTCTGACATACTAATTGTAAATATAGAATAAAGCTAATATTTTTGCAATAATCAAAACTACTTATTTTATCTCTTGACTCTGATACACTCATGTATTAGAGTACAACAATGCCAAGAGTTTCTAGGATTCAAATTGAGGGAAAAAGACTGGCATATTTTATTTCAAATCTTTGGAATACAGTTACACTGATTGAGAATAAGGAAGAAACGCTCTTATTTTTAAAAGATCTTCTAACACCTACTGAAATAAGGATGCTTGCAAAGAGGATCCAAATTGCAAAGATGCTTCTAGAGGGATACAAATATCAGGATATTATCCCTCATGTAAGAGTTACAGCTACAACTATTAGCTCTGTTAATAACCAACTCCAGTTTGGTAATGGAGGTTATATTAAAATTATAGAAAAATTAATTAAGATAGAGGATAGAAAACAAAGAGAGCTTGAAAAAAGAGGGGAGCCAAAAATATTCTATCCAGCTTTTGGAGGACTTGCTGATTTAGCTACTTTTAAAGTTACAGAGAAGGTACTTAAACATTCAAAGAGAAAGTCCGTTGAAAAGTCTATTGGATAACTTTACTCTGATACTATCGTGTATTAGAGTATTTACACCTAGGCTATCTATATTAAGTAAATCTACCACAGTCTATATAACAGGTTTTAATAACAGTATTCGAAGATCTAAAAAGAAGGCAAGCTTTGGAAGAGATAGGGAAGCTAACTTCTAGATAATCTGTCAGCGTAGTTACCCCTTAGAGCATTTATTACCCCAGCAACTAGACAAAGTGGCAGTGCTATTTGAGGTACTTCTATATGCGATCTCAAGAACTGGAAATAACTCTCCTGATCGGCTGCCTGAAAAGCCAAGACAGCAGTTCCCACTATAGCAAAAGACGCAACAAAACCGTCGCTCATCCTGGAAAAGAAAACTCTTCGTGAATTTCTCTCGGGTTTAATAGCAGACGGATTAAAATCAAATATTTGCCCTTCAGTTTTTCTTTCCATACTTTCAACTGATTATCCTATTCCAGGTTTCTCGCCAGGTTCGATGCTGAGCATGATTGTAAATCCCAACTGGTATAACGAATCCAGTGATAAATCCTCCGCCTGCATAAGCTAAAGTACCATATAGTTTCTTCACTGATTCATTTAATGCTGGATCAAGCACAAATTGCCAAACTAATAACTCAGTTGCGGCACCGCCTAACATGTATCCTAATATTGTAATCCCGGCCATTTTATAGTTAAACCTTCTAGAACCAATTTCTATTGGTAGGGTATCTAAAAAGCTTCCTTCAGTACCTTTTTCTTGTTCTGGTAATCTATCTTGCATATTATATTTGAAATATATACTATTCAGTTTATATTAACAATACCTTATCTTATTGTCCCGCTTTGTAATCTTCCTAAAATTCCTCCTCCGACAAAACCCAATCCACCGAATCCAAGTCCTATTGTTAAAGGTTCTATAAGCAGTGAGTACAAATTAATATCATAAAACTGAGCTGATGCAGCAACTAAAGAAAAACCAGCAGCTAAACCAAAAACTCCTGCAATGACTCCCCATTTAATTGCTTCTTTCCAAGAAAACCTCTTTGAGCCTATTTCTGTAGGCAATCTTACTAACTCCGTAATTTGTTCTCTTTCAACACTTTCCATAATTTCAAAAATATTATATCATGTATTTATGATCTATTCTAAAAAGTTTAAGATTTTTTGGGTTATACTTTCAGTTATAGCTGGAATATCAATCATTCTTTTCTCACTTCTTCCACTTCTATATACCTTCTGAGCTTTAAGTGGTAAAATCCACTCATGAATGTTAGAACTTTCCTTTCTGAAATTTCAGGCATAGGATACTCCTCCGCTAAAAAGCTTGAAAGAATAAATCTTTTTACAGTTATGGATTTAATCAATCACTATCCATTTAGGTATGATGACTTTTCAAACACTGTTAGTACTATGGATGCAAAAGTCGGAGAAAAAGTTACTCTGCAGGGGGAAATTTGGTCAATTAGTAATATATTTACAAGGTCCAGAAAAATTATTACAAAGGCAATTTTTAATGATGGAACTTCTCCTATTGAACTTACCTGGTTTAATTCTTCATGGTTAACTAAACAAATTGCAGTTGGAGACCGGCTACAGATTTCCGGAAAAATCACCAAGTATGGCAGGAAATTTTCAATCCTTATGCCCCAATGGGAGAAGTTAGATAGTCATCAGCCTTCAGTCGTCAGCCATCAGACATTACATACAGGTCGGCTTGTTCCAGTTTATCCGGAAACTTATGGAATAAACTCTAAATGGCTGCGGACTAGAATTGCAAAACTTATGCCCAACATTTTATCTGAGATCAAAGATCCTTTACCAGATGAAATAAGGGAAAATATGATTACACTTCAAGCTGCCTTATCTCAAATCCACTTTCCAAAAGATTATCAGGAAATTGAACAAGCCAGACAAAGACTTGGATTTGATGAACTTTTTTTTATCCAGCTTGCAACTTTAAAAGTAAGGGCTGACTGGAGTAAAAAAATGAGTGTAAAAAAGTTAAAAGTTAAAAGTGAAAAGTTAAAAGTTTTTGTAAAAACCTTACCCTTTAAATTAACAAAAGCACAATTAAGGGTTACTGATGAAATATTAGATGATCTTCAAAAAGGCATCCCTATGAATAGGCTTGTCCAGGGGGAGGTGGGAAGCGGAAAAACTGTGGTAGCTGCAATTGCTATGTATATCGCTTATTTAAACGGTTTCCGGTCGCTTTATATGGCTCCAACTGAAATTTTAGCTTTTCAGCATTTTGATACAGTTAAGAAATTTCTGGAACCATACGGAACTTCCGTTGGAATCTATACTGGTAGCAGAAAAAAGGTGGCAGACAAAAGCGATATCGTAATAGGTACCCATGCTCTTTTATCTAATAAACTCTCCACCGAAAATGTCGGACTTATCATAGTAGATGAGCAACAAAGGTTTGGAGTAGAACAAAGAACTCTACTTAGATCTAAAGCAAAAATACCACATTTTTTAACTATGACTGCAACCCCAATCCCGAGAACCGTAGCTCTTACCATTTATGGTGATTTAGATCTATCAATTATTGATGAGCTTCCGAAAGGAAGACCGAAAATCTCTACCCATATTGTTCCTGAAAACAAAAGAAAAGATAGTTATAACTTTATAAATACACACGTCTTGAATGGTGAACAAGTTTATGTAATTACACCATTAATTGAAGAGTCTGAAACATTGATTTCCGCAAAAGCTGCAAAGGTTGAGTTTGAAAAGTTAATGAAAGTCTTTCCTGATCTTAAACTTGGTCTTTTACATGGAAGATTAAGATCCAAAGAGAAAGAAAATGTTATAAATGCCTTTAGAAAAGGTAGCATAGATATTATGGTTTCTACATCTGTTGTAGAAGTTGGAATGGACATACCAAATGCCACCATAATGGTAATCGAAGGCGCTGAGCGGTTTGGACTTGCGCAGCTTCACCAGCTTCGGGGTCGTATAGGAAGAGGGATAAAAGAGTCTTTTTGTTTGCTTTACACATCTGATATAAAAAGTAAGAACAGGTTGAAGCATCTTGAAACGACCTATGACGGATTAAAACTTGCAGAACTTGATTTAAAAATAAGAGGGTCTGGAGAAATATTCGGAATTCGACAATCAGGAAGATTTGAGCTTAAAATCGCATCTTTTTCTGACCTTACTTTGATTGAAAAAACAAGGTCTGCAACCCAAAAATTATTATCAAAAAATCCTTCGCTTGACAAGTACCCACCCCTTCAGGCACAATTACGCAATCTGGCACCAAATGTAATGCCGGATTAAGTAAAATATGGCAGCAGAACCAAAGCGTAGACATTCTAAAGCTAGAAAAAGAACCAGGAGAGCCGCAATTAGCTTATCTGTAGTTTCTCTTATTGTTTGTAAAAATTGTGGAAACAAAACCAGACCGCATATCGCCTGTATTACGTGTGGATATTACCACGGTAAAGCAACTGGCAGGCAAAAGGCTATAGTAACTAAGGCATGAAGTTAAAATCTGACCCAAGACACCAAAGGCGAATCCGACTTATGCAGAAACTTTTTTCATGGGATTTCAACCCTAAACAAAAAGATCAGGAAATACTTAAAGTTATTACTCATTTAAAAAGTATCGATAGAAAAATTGTGAAAGCTGCTCCGGAATGGCCTTTGAAACAAATTAACAACATTGATTTAGCTATCTTGCGTTTATCTTTGTATGAGTTATTATTAAATAAGGATACTCCGCCAAAAGTTGTAGCCGATGAGGCTGTGGAACTTGCAAAGGAGTTTGGAGGAGAGTCATCACCGGCTTTCATAAATGGAGTTCTTGGTAAAGTTATAGAGATTGAAAAAATTAAAACTTAAGTATGAATACTCAAAGGGAAATTATTGCAGCAATTGCTGATTATTTAGGGTTATCTCCCGCAGATTTAGACCGGGGATCTGATCTTGTTGAAGATTTAAATCTTGGCCCCATTGAGTTTAATGACCTAATTTCTCATCTAAGCGAGAAGTTTAATGTCATTTTGTCTTCAGAAGATATATCTGAAGCTAAAACTGTAGAGGATCTTATTGTACTAATTGAAGATAATTTAATCTGAAGGATTTTTGAAATGGCGTCCGACTTCTCTAACCTACTGGAAAGGCTGAATATAAAATTTAATGATATTCACCTTCTTGAAACTGCATTTACACACCGCTCATATTTAAATGAAGTTAAAGATGTAAAAGCTTCCAATGAAAGGCTTGAGTTTTTAGGCGATAGCATACTCTCATTTATTATTTCAACTTATCTATATAGTTCCCGACCCAAAGACCCGGAAGGAGATTTGACCAACCTCCGTTCTTATATAGTCAAAACAAAATCTCTTGCAGAGGCTTCAGAAAAACTTGAACTTGGTAAATACCTAAAACTTTCAAAGGGAGAAGAAATTTCCGGAGGAAGATACAATACTCAACTTTTAGCAAACACTTTTGAAGCACTCCTAGGAGCAATATTTTTGGATCTTGGACTTGAAACTGCCACAAAAATTATCCACCAAACCCTATTACCTGATTTTAGAAATGAACTTGAAGCTGGACCGCCAAAAGATTCCAAGTCAGAACTTCAAGAACTTGCGCAAGAGAAATTAAAAGAATCACCCCATTATAAAATAATCGGGACAAAAGGACCAGACCATGCAAAGGAGTTTATGGTTGCAGTTTTTATCAAAGGAAAAGAGGTAGGAAGAGGTACTGGATCCTCAAAACAGGCTGCAGAAGAAATGGCAGCCCTAAATGCCTTGAAAAGTTTTACATAAGCTGATTGTTGACTCTAAGCCGAACTTAAACTATACTTAACAACATGTTAAAGATTAGGCTTATGAGAATTGGTGCAAAAAAGAGACCATTTTACCGTGTTGTTGCGGTTGATGAACGCGCCAAAAGAACAGGGGGTTATCTTGAACTCCTGGGAACTTATAATCCGCTTACAAATCCTCATGAAATAAAATTAAACCAGGACAAGATTGACTCCTGGATAAAAAAAGGGGCTAAGCTATCTGACGGGTTCTTAAGAATAACCGGTAAAGCTCCCCAAAAACCTCCTAGAAAACCAAAGAAGGAAAAAGTAGCAGAAGCACCGGTGGAGTTAAAGCCTACCGAGAGTGCAGACACCTCCGGGGTGAGCAAAGAAACTGAGCCTGAAGCATCAACTGAACCAGAAGTAATCCCTGAAGAACAAGCTCCAAAAGAAAACGAAGAAAAATGAAAGACTTACTCGAATATATAGTTAAAAATTTAGTTTCAATTCCAGATGCTGTTTCTATTGATGAAAATATAGCAAATGGTGAAGTAAATTTAATGCTTACTGTTGACCCTTCTGACATGGGACTTATTATCGGAAAAGGCGGGCAAACTATACACGCTATAAGAAAAATTCTAACAGTTAGAGCAATTGCTGAAAACGTAAGAATAAATTTACAACTAAGTGAACCTGAAACTCCAGCGGAAACCCAAGCTGACACCTTGGAGGTGGAGCCAAAGGCAGTCGAAAATAAAGACACCTCCAAGGTGAACAAAAAAGAAGAAAAGCTTTCCTAGACTCTAGACTCTAGAGACTAGAGACTACCATGAGAATCTCCATAATCACTCTCTTCCCCGAAGTATTTAATCCAATCCTTAATGCCAGTATTCTAAAAAGAGCTCAAGCTAAAGGAAAAGTCTCCTTTGAACTTATAAATTTGCGAGAGTTTGGAGAAGGAAGGCACAAAGTTGTTGATGATAAACCTTACGGTGGGGGAGCAGGAATGATACTTAAACCTGATATTCTAAGTAAAGCTCTCAAATCCATCACTCACGCACGAAAGGGGACGCCTTTTGTGCGTGTCGTCCTTACTTCAGCATCAGGAAAACCATATAACCAGGAAATTGCTCAGAATTTTTCCAAAATCAACCACTTAATAATAGTTTGCGGTCATTACGAGGGGATTGACCAAAGATTTATTGATAAATACATAGATGAGGAAATTTCCATAGGAGATTATGTACTAACTGGTGGCGAAATTCCGGCTATGGTTATAGTAGATTCTATAACAAGGCTTATTCCCGGAGTTTTGGAAAAACCGGAAGCTATTATCAATGAGAGTTTTACAGAAAACCTCTTGGAAGGTCCACAATATACAAGACCTGAAGATTTTGATAGTCAAAAAGTCCCTGAAGTTCTCCTTTCAGGGAATCACGCCGAAATAGAAAAATGGCGCAAACAAAAATCCCTAGAAAAAACTAGAAAAGTAAGACCTGACTTGCTTAAATGATATCCCATAGTTGACTGTCGGATTTTTCCATGATATAATCTTTTAAATATGGATAGGGAAACAAAATATTCAGCTCCCGAAGGAATTTATAGAAAAGAAATACCGCTTCCTAAATCGGCTCTCAGTTTACGTGCTAAAATGGATCATATACTAAAAGATCCCATCTGTTATAGCGGAACAACTGCGGGATTAAGAACTCTTATTAACACTGGCATTACACTCGGAGATTTTATACCATTAGCTGGTGATGCAGTTTCTTGGAGCGCAGATGCGCTTAAAGTTGTACGAAGAGTCGGTCAAAGATTTGGAATAGATATTAAATTTCTAGATTTAACCCCTGATGTAGGACTGTTTCCCGCCATAGGCTCAGAAGCATTTGAGGTTGTAAGTTTTGGGTTTTTCCCTTCTCATATAATAGAAACTACAATGCAATTAAAACATGATCTTCCTAAAATTAAAAGAGGCGTGACACGGGCAAAAGAAATTTGGAAAGGTAATTTAGGCTAATTACCTCACATTACCCACATCCAGTATGGGATAGTTTGATAGTTTCCTTCCGTGTCTACCTAACACACACCAGGGGTGTGGTAGATTGACACAACGGGAAAAATCATTTATTATCCACCTATGCCTTACCGCAAAACTCCAATTGTTAAAGAGAAGTTTACCATATTTTTAACAGAAGCATTGCTAAACAACCTATCTTTTTAAATGTAAGAGATTACCAGCGCGCCTTAGAAGTTTTTAAGTTCTATCAATACACCCGACCTCCATTAAGATACTCTTTCTTTAATCGTTTACCAAAAGCTCAGAGAGAACAATTCTTAAAACAGTTAGAATCCACAAATAAGATAGTAGAAATCATTTGTTTTTGCATAATGCCAAATCATTTTCATTTTTTAATCAGGGGTCTTACAGAAACTGGTATTAAAGAGTTTATAAGTAATTTCCAAAATAGTTACGCTAAATATTTTAATATTAAAAATGACAGAACAGGTTCTCTTTTCCAACCTATGTTTAAAGCTGTAAGGATTGAATCAGATGAACAGCTAATTCATGTTTCCAGATATATTCATCTTAATCCGATTACCTCCTACTTAATAGAAACTAAAGATTTAAATAAATATCCATGGTCATCCTATTCTGAGTATATAAATAACATAGAAAGCTTTATCGAAAAAGACCTTATATTAAACTTCTTTAAATCCGCAAAAGACTATAAGAAATTTGTTTTAGATCAGGTAGAATATCAAAGGGAGCTAGATAAGATTAAACATTTAGTACTGGAGTGATGCCTATTTCCTTAGGTGT
>MFDK01000015.1:17320-27855 GCA_001776865.1 Candidatus Daviesbacteria bacterium RIFCSPLOWO2_01_FULL_37_10
GAATTTTAAAAAATTCTCTCATTCAAACGGATTAACTTTACCACGCGGGAGAAGATTTACTGGCTGTGTTGGCTGCTGGGAAATTCCTGAAGTTACAGGAGCTGCGGGAAAATCAGCAGCATTTGCCACAAGTTTTTCTACCAGGGTTTCTTCATCTTCCGTCAATTTCTGCAGAGGAGAATCTACGCTGCCCAGGGTTTTTGGTATAGGGGCAAAATAAACATCTATATCCAAAGATACAGAAATTTGCTCGTCCGAGCTCTTTTCAACAGATAAGCCTCCGATTTTTAGCAAGGTTTGCGAAGTTTCAATTTTTTTCAAAAATTCGTCAAAACTTAAGGAGCTTGCTTTTATTACAATTTTAACTGTAAAATTTGAAACTCCGGAAGAATTTTTATCTCCCCCAGGGCTTAGATTGACAGATTCTAAATTCACTCCCGCCTCAATACTTAACCTTTGCAAAAAACCAATAATAGATGTATAGTCTTTTTCTGAAGGGAAAGCTGCCACAGCAAATTGTGCTTTCCTCCGCAAATCTTCATCAGGAATACTCTCAAGTTCTGCAGCCTTAATTTCAAGGTTTCTTATTTTATTTTGAACCGAGCTTTCATCCGCTTTACTGCTAAAATACCCTCTTATTTGAGGTACAATCACCAAAATCGTGAGAAGTAAGCTTGCCATACCTACGGTTACCGGATAAATAATCATTCTATTTTTAGAGTAAAAGTTCAAGAGTATTTCTTTCTTCATAATTAGTTCTGTAATCTTATGTTTGCCCTGTAGATCCCATCCCTGGATCTTGACAGGCTATCGATATCAATTTGTGAAATTTCCTCAAACGCTTTATCTGAGGTAAGGTTTGAGAATGTTTGCTCAAGCGATGAAATATCAGGTGCCGCAATTGACGTAAGTACATTACCACTTCGATCAACTGAAATTGATGAAATATTTACTTCCGGGGACACATAATTTAGGGCATTGCGGTAAATTAGACTGTTTTCTGATACTTTTGTTTTATGAACCTGGTTAATAAGAGAAAGCCTATTTTTTAATACAGATAGTTCTGCCTCCTTATCTTTAAATACTAAAACTCTCTCCTCACTCAAATCAGCTTCTGATTTTAATTCAGATATATCCTTCAACTTTAATATATTTAAAGCTGATATAAGAGACGCTAAGAAAAATAAAACCAGGAGGGTTGCAATAGAAGCAGTTTGAACAATCCTAAATTTTTTTTGAACTTTTTGGTCAATCCTTGACTGAACCGGCAATAGATTTATATTAATTCCAGCCATATTAATCCTCCCTTAGGGCAAGACCTATCGCAACTGTAAAAAGCGGTCCTTCAACAGCAAGTTTAGTTCGAAGAACCTTATCTTTTGCAACAAAATACCAAGGGTCAGCTTCCTGCACCTCCAATCCTAAATTATTGGCAAGATAAATAACAAGTCCCGGCAATTTTGCACCTCCACCGGATAAAACTATGCGTTTAATTGGATTTTGCGGATTTTTTGAAGAATACGCCTGAATAACTCTTTTTGTTTCTTCCAAAATTACATCCACAATTCCTTTTAAAGCCTGAAAGACTTTTCCTTCAAGCTGATCAGATGCAAGCCCGTAAACTTTTTTATACTCTTCTGCTTGAGAAAGTTCAAAATTAAACTGTTGAGCCACAGCTCTAGTCAGTGCTACTCCGCCTGTTGCAATTGATCTTGTTAGAAGGATTAATCCCTTTGAAACTACTGCAAAATCCGTGGTTGTTGCATCCATTTGAATAATCAAACTTGTTGGAGAAAAAGGGTTATTTCCAACCAGAGATCTTGCTGAAGCAATTACTTCGGTTTCCAGGGCTCTTAAGTTAAGCCCTGCCATTTTCATAACTTTAATGTATTTATTAACCAGTACTTTCGGAGTTGCAACAACAAAAACTATAGTTTTTCCCCTGAACTGCGAACTTTTTCCGCTAAGGGAAGAAAGTGCATCATTTTTTACAGCACTAGTACTTGCTGCTTCATTTTTTTCCAGTTTATTCCTAAAAAGTACCTGCCAATTAAGCTCAACATCTGCAACAGGCACAGGGATAAATTCTTCAGAGGCATATCTTATTGCTGAAGTAAGCTCTGAGTCTGAAAGATAGGGAAGGTCATCTATAACTCTTGTGAATACTCTTGATTCCGGAAGAGCACCAATTACATTTTTCTCTTCAATCTTAGCAGCAGAAAAAAGTTTTTTAATAGCTGCCGCAGTTGCCTCAAGCTCTATATCCGCATCAGATGCCATACCTGGAACCGGTGCGCCGATTGTGCCAAGAGATACAAGTTTTACAGGCTTTTCATGATTGTTTAGAGCAACTACTTTAATTGAAGAAAACCCTATGTCCAGTCCAACAGTAATTTTGGGCATATATTTTGAGGAGAAAAAAGTCCAGTTCTACCTCTTACTATAAAAGTATCATATTTAAGAATTTAATGAAAGCCTTAAGATCGTGAGGACTTATCATTTCACCTGATATGTCCCCTTTATTAACGAAAATGACCCTGTAGGACCGGAGGAAAAGAGCTGACTTGAAAGCCCTGTCTCATAATTTATGCTGGAGGAATTTACAAGCCTTATTCCCCAGGCTGTTAACTCTTTATATGAATTTCCGCTTCCAGGTTCTATTATTCCGGATGAAGCATAAAAAACTCCTGTGTTGCCATTATTTCCTATAATTATTGCTGCTATACTGTTTACGCGGGAATCGTAAGTTGATAAAGCCATAAGCAAACTATTTCCCTGGCCGGTTCCGAGAAGCTCATTATGTGTGTTTATATTTATTTGCCCGTCAACCAGGATTACACCTGACGCAGTCCCATATTCAGAAGATAAAGTAAGCTTATTGTTACTGTTCATAATTAAATTACCTGCTATATAAAGTGGGGTTTTTACAGTAAACTCACATCCGTTTCCTAAATCAACGCTGCCTGATATTTTACCAGGCCCAAGTACCATTCCATCTGTGCATACACTGTAATTTACAGGCGGTAAGCTTTCAGCTTGGGTTTTCCAGTCAATAATATTAGCCTCTGATAACGGAAAAACTTTTGGAGGAGGATCTGCTTGACCGGGATTTGAAGAACCAGCTACAGTTGAATTAACTATAGTTTGATAATAAGCATCTTTATCAATTGTTAGACTATCGATAGTATTTGCATGAACATTTCCGTTAACGTGAAAATTACTTTGTCCCCTGATTGAGGTTGGCGCACCGCCCATATACGTTTTAAAGCTTAAATCACCGGAAATAGAGTTCCACTCCGGGTTACCAGTTGACCAGTTGGGAGACCATTTTGGAACTCCTCTCAAATAGCTTAGCTCCAAATCGTTTTGCCATAACCAGTAATTATTATTATCTTGTGAAGTATCCATCAAAATCCAATAAGTTGTATCCGCAACTAAACTCGGAGAAGTTGTAAAGGTAACATCAATAAAGCCGTAATTTCCAGTCACAAGGGAATTAAATAACGTACCTAAAGCCAAAACCCCATTTTTGTCAGGCGAACCATTGCTATCTTTCAAAATCCGGACATTGATAACCGGGGGATTTCCGATTTTTTTAAGTTTTAATGAAACTTTATTCAAGAGTCCGGAGGAAGCAGGTTTAAAACTTTGTGCAACATCAAGCTGGTTATTGCCGCCTTCATTTTTACCTACAATAAAATCCTGACAACTTAAACCCATGCAATCAGTAACCTGATCAGGATCTGGTTGGGGTCCTCCCGCAACCCAGGCGTCCCCGGTAATTGTATTGCCATTACCTGCTGTTATATTTCCGTTTGAGTAAACTGACCCGGTAATTAAATTAGTATTTCCAAGTTCTAATCCTCCTTCACCTACTTGAACTCCATAAACAAAAGATACTCCAACGCCTTTCGACATTTCAATTCTAACCGTCCTTCTTACCTTAGGATTATCTTTACCTGGAATATAACCTGTTGCCTCAACAATTTTTGTGCCTGCATCCTTATCTGTTACAACTACTGAGTAAGAACCTTCGCCGAAAAAAGTTTCAGATTCTCCATTGTAAGCCCCTCCTGTTTTATTCATGCTGGAAATTGCTTTATCCACTCCAGCTTCGGCCAAAGCCGTTGCTTTCTCTACCTCAAGTGTATAATTTGTATTTTGAAAGTAGAGCTGTGCGCCGGCAATAGTAAGCAAAGTTGTTACTAAAACTACACCCGTAGAAACAATTCCAAAAATAAATACCTGACCGGATTGATTAATCATTTCTTAAGTTTGCCTCCGATGTAGCTACGTTTGTCTCAAACTTAAGCCCTGCTTTTTGAGAAAGTGTAAGCGTAACTTTAACTTTATCAGCCAGATCCGGAGCAACTGCAGAATTTCCTGTGTCAAGGTATTCAAACTTAACTGCTGATACATTATGAGAAAGTATTTTATCTGCACTTTTTCTAGCAGAACCGTTTTGTGTATCAGGATATACCTTAAAGTACAACTTTCCATTAGATACCGTATAAACTATGTAATCAAAAACATTAAATATTTTATTTCCTGAGGAATCTATAGATTGAAACCGCAAAATCAGGTTCGCGGCATTTGAACTATACTCCGGCGTGCCTGTTGAAGGGTAGCTTAAAGAAACAAGATCAGCTTCTTTTATGTTTTCCCTTATATTTTGCAGTGAATCGTTAATACCAAGACCCTGGTTAAACCTTGACGATTGCTGATAAAAAAATCCTGTGCTGTTAACTAGAATTGAAAAAAGGAGTACTCCTACAATTATAAATACACTAATTGTAATCAGCATTTCTACTAACGTAAAACCACCTGATAGATTTTTTGTCCATTTCATTAATTAAGCCCTCCTTCAGAAATAAGAGTTTGAACTTTTACAGCCGTATCTTTTCCGGCAGTTTTCCAGCTTACAATTACGGTTATTTGTTTTATACTTTCTCCATTCGGACAAATTGCGGGAGACTCTAGCGGATCACAATCTGAAATTATTGTTTTACCCTCGCCGCCGGGTAAAAACCCCAGGCGTGAATCATTAATTTGAGTTTCGCCCGGAGTAAGATTAATATATGTAACTGATCTTTTATTTTCAATTTCCCTGGCTATAATTTCCCTTGCGACACTTTGCTGCCTGGACCTGCCGATTAAATTAACAGAACCGGGAATGCTTCCGAGTAGCAGCACCAAAAAAACTACCGCTACAATTACAAGCAGCAGTTCAGCTAAAGAAACCCCCCTCTGGTCACTTTTCAATAGGACCGGCTGAGAAAATTGCATAGTCAAAATAAAACGGCACTACTTTATCCAAAGTAAAAAGCTGTATTGTTCTTTGGGTTTCCCCTGAAGTACCAATTGATGTATAAACTTTTGCCTGCCGGGGTAAAGAGCATGAAGACCCGCACCCTCCCAGGGGCTGCAGTGCAACTGATTGAGAAACCCCCGTGTAAAGAAGCCTCACTCTTGCTACCATTAAAGTTCCGATTCCAGATAAATCCAGAGTTGCCTTACAGGAAAAACTTCTGTTTGGACCAAAACTTGTGGAAATTGTGTAATTTGGACAAGTAATTTGAGTAAACCCGTTTTGGTCGTTTCTTAGATCGTCAGGGTCAAAAAAATACTTTTTAGTTAGATACCCGCTCATACCATAGTGGACAACATTAACTTCTATTGCAGCCTGATCTGATACAGAAAGATTGGGGGTACCCCAATATATATCTATTGAATTTTGCGTATAATAAGCTGCGGGCGGATTCGCAGCAGAACCCGGATCTGCCAGCCAGAAATGGGCAATTTCTTCTTTCCCGACAGGAGGGTATTCCAGAGCCTGATTTAACTCAGGTAAAAATACCGGCGGGTTTATTGAAGCACTTGAACCTGCATCAGGAAAATTTACAGAGCTAATATCTCCCTGCAAGGCCTTTTCAATTCCAGCCTCAGCCGCGGAAAAAGCTCTGGATGATTGTTCAACTTTAGTGGAGGTTGAAATATCCGTAAGGCTCCTTTGTACAATAGTTAAACCAACTCCGAGTGCAACAGTCATTACAAGAAGCAGTATAAGGATGATTTGACCTTTTTCTTTCATATTCTCCATTTTACCTCAGTTGTATGGTTGTAGTAAATGTCACAGGATCTATTTGACCTGAAACTGCTTCCGGCGCCTGAACCCCGGGTTTTAAATCAAAACTGATAGTCAGAGTATCGTTGAATCCGGACTTTTTATTTCTAGTAAAAATTGCCGCCGTGGCAGGTACGTAGCTTACTGAAACACCGGTTTTTGTATTTCTGTCTGTTATTGATACAGCGCCGGGGGAGTTAGGATCATCCCAGTCTATATTACAAATATCATTTATAAAGCTTTCCTGTGCAAGAGGAGGTACATAAAGGGGATTATCCTGCACAATATAACCGTTAGTGCCTGTAGCCTCAGCTTTAAACCTGAAGCGGGTATATTTGCCGTCTTTAACAACTGCAGCTGTATCTCCGAATATAGAACCTTCTCCTGTTATAACAGGGCATACAACCTCATCCGAGTTTCTTATAGTCTTATCCATTGCCTCAAGCGTTGCCTGACCGTTTTGCTTTATTGCGGCAATAATTTGGGCTTTATTGCCGCCGCGAAGAGATCTCGAAAAAATCTCGGTAATAATTGTACCCATTACAGAAATTACAAATATAACCACTAAAACCTCAACAATAGTAAAGGCTGAAGAATTGAGAATTGAGAATTGAGAATTGAGAATTTTTTTCTTTTTTAATTTTCCATTATCCATTTTCAATTTTCCATTCATCATAGTTTTCTAAGTACTGTTTTCACCCTGCTTTGATGCAAACCTGAAAAATCACTCCAGGAAACAACCGACTCAACTATTTTCCAGCTTGCAAAATTGCCGTCATCAGACAAAATTATAAACCTTGTAAAATTTCCAATTGATTCGCCCTGAGTTAGCGGAGGGGTTTCAAAACTGCCGTTGTACAGCAAATCGCCTGAATCAAGTTTAAAATAGCAATTTTGAGGAGGAATACATGTAGAAACGCTTATATTTGTACTCCAAAAAGTAGCATCAACCCATGAACCCGGCGGGAAACCCGCAATTGTACCGCTTCTATCCCGGCTTATGCGTACTTTTTCAAGCCCTTCCTGGGCAAGCTTGGTTGCCTGAGCATTCGTTTTCGCAGAGTTTGCGTTTCTTAAAGAAAAAATTGTTGCAAAAACTAAAACCCCTACAATTATTATACCAACCGCAATAACAACTATAACTTCAAGTAGAGTTTGACCGGAACTGTTAATCTGATTTTTCATTCGGGCAGAATTAAACACCTTAAATCAATTGTAGATAAACCATCTATAAAGATCAAGTAAAAGAAATTTTGGGAAATAGCAACTAAAATTAAGGACAGGTATAGGAGACGCTTAAGGTTGGTCTGTTACTAGGACCGCTGTCAAATGTTGTCATTAAAACGCTGTTCCCTCCAAGTGGTTGCCCTCCGCTTATATGGAATCGAAGACCTGTATAATCTGTTTTAGATACATTGGTGGCAGCATTTTGAAGTACAAAAGCATTGTTTGCATTTAAAACAATTGATGTAATATCAAAACCTGTGATAGCACTTATTTGGGGAGTTGCAGAGTAATCAGCGGTGTCTATTGGCCAGGCAGTATACCAATCTGCTGTTAGGGATCTGTTATCAGCATCGCCTTTTATAGTTACAAAACCTGTGAAGGTTGCACCGGTAATAGATGCGCTATCTGGTATGGAAGAAGTATTCCATCTTACCATTCCGTTCTGTATGTAATAAAGAGGGCCAGGATAGGCAGAGCGTTCCGCACCCACAGAGCCCGTTGGAACAACAGATACACCTTCGAGAGGAGGATAGGTTGCACCTTCTCGATTTACATTACCATCATCACCGCTGGCAGCTACTACAAAAGTTTGTGTCCCAGGTGAGCAAGCTGGAGTAGGGGTAGGGGTTGGACCAGATGTGGGAGAGGGAGTAGGGGTTGGGCCCGGAGGAGTCGGGGTTGGGGAAGGAGGAGGAATAGTTACCCCCCCTCACCGATCTCAACACTTCCTCCTTTATTTACAACTACAAATCTCATATTACCTTCATCATCTTTTAAATTAATGCTAAGCTTTGAACTGTTATTGCAATTTGGTACTCCCTGATCAGTAAAGCTTACTCCGCCGTACAGGGGGGAGTAGGCAACAGTAACCGGAAAGCCGGCGCTGCAGCCAAGGTCACCGGTTATTGTATCTACAGTTATGCTTTGATTAAATATAAGAGTCTGTATAGAGATAGGCGCGGGGAGAGGGTCTGCCGGAATTTGACATTTCAGTTCTACACTTATCTTATCTATCTTAAATTCTACAATCCAATTAGCTCCTGAACCTGTTGTATCATTTCCGCATTTAAGCCTTGCAGTTGAGTTGGATTGCGCAAGCCTTATAAAACTTTGCAGATTTGACGCCGCGGCTTTTAAATCCTGATCTTTTTTTAAATTTCCGTAATTTGCAAAAGACATCACCCCGATTACAGAAAGTATTGCAATTACTACAAGAAGTTCGATTAAGGTGAATGCGCTAGAATTAAGCGATAAGAATAAAGAATAAAGCTTTTTTAAGTTTTTCACCCATAATTCATAATTCATAATTCTAAATTCATGGTGGTGTGATTTCCAAAGTCCTGGTCGAATCATTTACACATAAAGTATCCGTAGGAGTAAAATTCTCCACTCTCGCATAGAGGCAATAACTAACGCATCTGTTTAAAGCTGAATTATTACACCCGGAGGGTGAAGCTACATAATTGTATTGCGGGTTTGCAATGGGGTCTGTTGGAATTGTATTCAGGTAGGTTTTAACCGGGGATGGCGGACTGGGATTACCAGTGCTGCTTGTTAATGAACTACCCCATGTTAGGATTCCTGATGGATAGAAAAACTGGTCCGAGTGATATTGTTCCAAAGAGGATTGAATAATTTTAAAATCAGCCTGCCTTTTTGCATCCCTTCCGTTTTTCAAGACTACCTGATAACTAACCATGCCAATAATAGTCAGGATAGAAATTATACTAATGGTTACAAGAAGCTCTATCAGGGTAAAACCAAACCCTCCATTGTCATTCCGAACTAGTTTCGGAATCCCTCTTGTAGATCCTGAATCAAGCCGCTCCTGAAAGGAGCGAGCCTCGCCTTTGGCGGGTTCAGGATGACGATTATCATATGTGTGCATTAACTTAATTGTTACATGAAAGATTGAAGTTGTGCAAGTAGGAAGAATGGTAAACTGATAAGTACTGAAGATCGTAGTGAATCGAAGTATTATTGCTGATTAGGTACACAGAAGATGTTTGGAGCAGTACCATTTTCTAACAGCACACAAACCTGAAAAGAGTAATCTGTTCCTACTGAAGGCACACCTGCCGCTACAGTTGTTGAATTGCCTGTACAGCAGGCCGGTGCAGTTGGATTAGCAGATGTATTTGCCCAAACAGTGGGTTTGGTAGCAACAGTACCCTGAGTTGTTGAATAAACTATTGAATACTGGGGTGTATATCCTGCTGGTTCTGTCGGAATCACACTACCTGCAAACCATGCCGCTGCAATTACCGGATAGCTAACAGAACCACTCACCTTATTTGCTTCCAAAGCTTTAGCAATCGCTGAAATATCTGCTTGTCTTCTGCCATCTCTGGCTCTTGATTGGACTCCAGAGAATATAGCAGCGCCGATTGTTGCGAGAATTGCAATGATTGCAATTACTACCAGAAGTTCTATAAGTGTGAAACCTTTTTTATTATTTGAAATATTGGGCAGTTGTTTTTTCATAACTTTTTTTAGGTTATATATTATTATTTGCATAAAGGAAAAGGCTTGTCAATACCCCATTTTGAAGCTAACTTGAAAGTTGTAAGTACCATTTAATAATTTCCTGTCCCCAAAAAAGTGTTATCAAAGATCCCAGAACCAGAAATGGTCCAAAGGGAATATTTTCACCAAATTTTTTCTTTTTAATTATTATAAGGAAGACTGCTGAAACTGCACCGGTTAAAAATGCCAAAACTGTTGCAAGAATTCCTCCGGGAAATCCGAGCCCCAAACCCATAAAAGCCCCGAGTTTAACATCCCCTCCGCCCATTCCTCTTCCCTTCGTAATAATTATTAAACTTAAGAAAAAACCTGCAATCCCGGCTCCGGTAAGTACGCCGCCGAGGAGTAAATCCTGCAGCGCATAAAATGAGTGTCTTGTAAAATAGTCACTTGCCGGAGGGAGAAGAAGTTTACCTATTGAAGACTGGTTTAGATACCAGTAAAGATATCCTACCCTATATATAGTAAAGGCGGCAAGTGATGCTATTGCTATCCAAATGCCCGGAATAATAATCCTGTCAGGAATTAAGGTTCTTTTAAAATCGGTTAGTGTAACGGAAACTAAAACTGTGATAAAGAAGGTTTTAAATATAAGATCAAAGATTAGTTTAACTAGTTCATAATTAAAAAATAAAGATTGCCACGTCCCGCCTATGGC
>MFDK01000015.1:27876-34124 GCA_001776865.1 Candidatus Daviesbacteria bacterium RIFCSPLOWO2_01_FULL_37_10
AGCTCTACCAGAATATACTCAGGAGAAATCTTCCTGCGGCAATATCTACATTTGCCCTTAAGGAGTATGAACGATACTAAAGGAAGAAGGTCGTACCATGAGAGAGTATGTTTACAATCCGGACAATACGACCTTCCAAAAAATGATTTACCTTTAAGGCTTCGGTCAGCCAGCGCCTTTGTAAAACTTCCAAGTACTATTCCTAAAATAAAACCGAAAATTATCATAAGTCTTCAGCTTTCAGCCATCAGCTATCAGACAATCTTTCAGTCTGACGACTGATGACTGATGACTGTAAACTTTTTAATAAGCACATCCGGAAACTGAAGCATCAAGTGTCAAATCAGATCCAATCTCGTACTTGGCGTTATCATTACCTCCATCAGTTCCTTCTTTAGGAAGCTGCTGGGCAGATTCTAACTCTGCAAAAATTTCCCACTTTGCTCCGCCGCCAGATGTATCCGCACAATAAACATAATGGTAGGTTCCTCCATTACTTGGATCAACCGGTAAAGTTGGCACGGATACTGCTTGCTGAGTACTTAAGTCAACTTTTACCCAACCTGATCCATTAGCAACTCTTGAAGCAACATTACTTTTAGCTGCACAAGTTGCAGCTGCCTCGCCTTTACAAAGCACTTCCTGAGCAGAATCAGTTGATTCCTGTACAGCTACATTAATCGCCTGCTGAAGATTTGCAAGATCTGTTAACCGGGCACTATCACGACCCCTTCTTGTTAATTCCAGCGGATTAATAATAAGTACAACAACTGCTGCCAAAATGGCAATAATTGCAATTACAACAAGTAGTTCCACAAGCGTAAAACCATTTGTTTTTTTTAGGGCAGTTTTTTTCAAACTTTCTCACCTCCTTCAAAAAATATTTTATCTCTCTTTATATATTGTAGACATAGTAGGCAACTACTCGTCAAGAGATCATTTTAGAATGACGTTGTCAATTTAAGATTGCAAAGCAATCGCAAGCTCAGAACGAAGTTGTGAGCTTATATATCGGCAAAATTATTGATATAACCAAAAATGCAACTCCAATACCGAGTACTACCAAAATTATCGGCTCGATCGCAACAGTTAAATTCTTAACCATATGATCTGATTCAGATTCGAAATAATCTGCAAGTTTTGCAAAAATTTCATCAAGTTTTCCGGTTTCTTCCCCAACTCTTACCATTTGCCCTACAATTCTTGGAAAAACAGGAAGTGCTATCAGCTGCGCAGAAAAGCTTAAACCCCTTTCAACACCTGTGTAGGCAGACTTTAAAGCGTTTCGAAATACTGAATTACTTGTTAAATCCTGCACAATACTTATAGACTCCAAAAGAGGAATCCCGGCAGTTGTCAGGAGTCCGAATGTTCTATTAAAATTTGTTAGAGTTACATTAGTTAAAATTTTTCCAATAATAGGCAATTTTAATACAAACTGATCAAAACGCAGCTTTCCATCCGGAGTGTGAATCCATCTTCTAAGGCCTATTGCAGCCCCGATCGAACCAATCAACATTACCCACCAGTAATTTATAAATGCATCAGAAGTTGCAATAAGAATCTTCGTAGGAAGAGGCAGATCAAGCGTAGATTCGCGGTACAGCGATGTAAGCCTTGGAATAACAAAAGTCATCATTATAATTATTACGATGACCATCATTATAATAACCACAGCAGGATAAATCAGTGCCCCTTTAATTTTTGCCCGAAATTCTCTATCTTTTTCAAGGCTGTCAGCCATTTTAAGTAAAACTGTATCTAACTTTCCGGAAGTTTCACCAGCTTTTATTAAATTTATAAAGAGCTGTGAAAATATATCATGCCTGCCCATTGCACCGGAAAGGGTTAAACCCCCTTTTAAATCCCTGGAAATTTCAATTAATATTTCCTTTAATTTCTTGTTCTCCTGCTGTTCTTCAAGTATATCAATAGCTTCAGAAAGAACTAAACCCGCAGATACCATTGTTGCAAGCTGCCTTGTCATTGTTACTATTTCGTTAAACCCAACTCTGTATAAAATTTTACTAAGTAAATCAAACCTTGAAGAACCTTTGGTTTTTACTGAAATTACAATTAGACCTTTTTTCCTAAGAAGAGCTAGTGCACTGTGCTCATTAGAAGACTCCATTTCACCTTCATGCAACTCACCGGTAATATCTTTTGCTTTATAAATGAAATTTGCCATAAATTTTATTTAGAGCTTTAGCTCGTATGTGAAATTTGCCATTAAATTATACTAATAGTTTACTCAAAAGTTCCGGTCGAAGAGCATATTTTAAAGCAACTTCTGAAGTTATTTTTCCATTTTTTACAAGGCTCGCAAGCGAACTTTCAAGGTTGACCATACCAAGTTCAGCTGAAGTTTGAATTAAATTATCGATAAGATAGGTTTTTGCCTCGCGAATCATATTCCGTACAGCCGGCGTTGTAAAAAGCAGCTCTACGGCAGGAACCCTTCCAGGATTTATTGTAGAAATTAGCCTTTGGGAAATTATCGCTTCCAGGGTTGATGCAAGCTGAATTCTAATCTGGGGCTGCTGGTGCTGCGGAAAAATATCAATAATCCGGTCAATACTTTGGGAAGCGGAATTTGTGTGAAGAGTTGCAAAAACCAGATGCCCGGTTTCTGCAATTGTCATAGCTGATGCAATTGTTTCAAGGTCCCGCATTTCACCGATTAAAACAACATCCGGATCTTCCCTGAGTACAGCACGCAGCGCATTATTCCACCCTTTAGTATCTGAAAGAATTTCCCTCTGAGATATTAAAGCTTTTCCGGGAGGGTATACATATTCTATCGGATCCTCAATTGTAATAACATGAACAGCCCTTGACTGATTAATTCTATTAATAAGAGACGCTATAGTTGTAGATTTACCATGACCTGTGGGTCCTGTGACAAGTATAAAGCCCTGTTTTAAATCTGAAAGCTTTCCTATTATTTTCGGAAGCCCCAAATCATCAAAGCTCTTTATTGTTGGAGGTATTAACCGGAGTGAAACGGCAGGATTCCCTTTTTGGTAGTAAAGATTAATTCTAAATCTCCCTTTTTCCTGAAAATCAAATGAAAAATCAAGCTCTTTTGTATCTTTGAAAATTTTAGCCTGATCCTGATTTGCTAAATGATTTATGAACTCTTCAACCCGGGAAGGAGTAATAATTTCTTCACCAGGCACAGGAAAAAGCTCCCCGTTAACCCGAAGCAGAGGGAAAAAGCCAGCCACAAGATGCAAATCTGAGGCACTTCTAACTATTGTTAATTCTAAAAGCTGCTGTATTGTCATGGTTTAATCCTGTGCTACCCTTAACACTTCCTCAAGTGTTGTTATCCCTTCCAAAACCTTTAAGTATCCATCCTGTTTCATAGTAATCATGCCCTCTGTTCTTGAAGTTGTTTCAATTTCCTGGGCTGTTACACGGTCAAGTATTTCCCTTGAAATTTTTTCAGAAACAACCAGCACCTCAAAAATTCCAATTCGCCCTAAATACCCTGCATTCCCACACTGTCCGCAACCTTTACCTTTAAAAAGTTTAATAGAACCGCCTTTGGCGATTGTAGGCAATAAATTTCCAAGTACCTGTTTAAGGTTCCCTGCAACTTCCTCCGGAGCTTCAAAACTTAACTTACAGTTTTCACAAATTTTCCTTACAACCCTTTGACCAACTATTGCGCTCACTGATGATGCCAGAAGAAAAGGTTCAGCACCCATATCCAGGAGTCTTGGCAGAGCTCCGGATGCAGTATTTGTATGTAAAGTCGAAAAAACCTGGTGCCCGGTTAGCGCAGCTTGTATTGCTAAATCTGCAGTTTCCGTATCACGAATCTCTCCGACCATTATTGTATTTGGATCCTGGCGGAGGAATGAGCGGAGAGCTGATGCAAATGTTAATCCAATCGCCGGATTTGCCTGAACCTGATTTACTCCCGGAATCTGGTACTCAACAGGGTCTTCAATTGTTAAAACATTTATCCTTGTTGTTGAAATTTTTGTCAAAATTGAATACAGCGTTGTAGTTTTACCTGAACCAGTTGGACCGCAAATTAAAACAATACCGTGTGTCCTTAAAAGCTGAGTTTCCAGATTTTTTAAACTTATTCCGCGAAGACCCAATTCCTGCATTGTTGGAGCAGCAGAGGATTTTGGAAGAAGCCTCAAAACTACTTTCTCCCCGTAAACCGTGGGCACAGTAGATACACGAAGGTCAACCTCTTCTCTTCCAAAAGTGAATGTAAATCTTCCGTCTTGAGGCAATCTTCTTTCATCAATTTTTAAGACTGACATAATTTTTACTCTTGAAATTAAAGAGTCATGTACTCCTTTGGGGAGTATTATTTTTTCATGCAAAATCCCGTCAATTCTAAATCTAACCCTTGTACGGTCTTCCTGGGGTTCTATGTGTATATCAGACGCTTTTGTTTTAACTGCATATTCTAAAAGCTGGTTAATAATATTTGTAACAGGTGCTTCGTGTATTACCTCAGGAGCTTCATCAGTTTCTTGAGGCTTTATCTGCTCAGCTTCCCTAAGTGCCGAGGTAACATCAGTTGTTAAATTTTGGGCATACTGGTCATTAATTTCTTTTAAAATATCCTCCGGCAAACTAAGGAAAGGCTTTATTCTCATACCGCTTTTCTTCTCTATAAACTGGATTATCTGTAAATCCATAGGATCTTCCAAAGCTACCAGAAGCTGGTCTTTCTGGCGGTCAAAAGGAATAAGTTTATATCTTCTTGCAACAGGTTCTGGTATAAGATTTAAAATATCCGTAGGAATTGCTTTTCCTTCAAGTTTCATAAAAGGAACGTGTAATAACTCAGCTCTTGCAGCTGCCACCCGATCTGGAGGAGCAATGTTATGGTCAAGAATAATTTTTTCTGACGGAGATCCGGTATTTATGCTTTCGAGTTTAACTGACGAAAGTTGTTCTTTGCTTAAAACTCCCTGCTTAAATAAAATATCCTCAATTGTTTCGCTTGAAGAAAGGGCAGTATTTTGAAACTGAACCTGGGCAGTTTGCGGCATACCCTTATTATGTTAGAATTTCCATGTGATTGCAAGACTGCTTATTTCACCGTACCTTAATTTAAGGGTAAATAAGATAAATCAGATGCTATCAGAAGAAGAAATTTCACCTGATCACCCTGATGTTCTATATTTCCCTAACGGTTCAAAGCTTGGAATTGAGCAGGCAAAACAAATAAAAAAGCATTTTTTATTGAAACCTTATAAATTAAAGGGTAAGGTTGTTATTCTTGAAGACTCATCTGATCTTACAATCGAAGCACAAAATGCGCTTCTTAAAACTCTGGAAGAGCCGCCGGAGAATGCAGTTCTTATTTTAGGTACTCCGTCTGAAGATAAACTTTTACCCACTATATTATCACGCTGTCAAATTATCACACTGCATCCCTCTTCTATCACCCTGAGCCCCGCCGATGGCGGGGTAAACTCCGCGAAGGGTATATATTCTTCGCCTTCGGCTCAGAATGACAGATATGCGGAGGACATGAAAAACCTTTTAAATTCCACCTTAGAGGAGCGCTTTGAATATATTGGAAACTTAAAAGAAAAGCAAGAATTTTTAAATGCTTTAATCCATTTTTATAGAGATAAATTGATTATGGAACAGGGACAAAAGTATCACGATCGTGATATAAATGTCTCAGAAAAGGAACTGAAGGATTTCTTAAAAGAACTTCTACAGGCAGAAGAGTGGGAAGCACAAAATGTTAACATCCGTGCAATTTTGGAATATTTAATGCTGGTCATACCAAAGATTTAAAGAGTAAGCTAATTACGATGTTTTTTATCTAGACTAGGGTAAACCAGCCATAAAACAACCAAACCTGCAATGATAACAACGATGTAAAAAACAATTAATGGATCCATAAATGTTATTTTCTTAATACTAAACTAACTACCCAACAAAAAATTGTTACAACTAATCCTAATACTAACTTAAATGGATCTATTTTGTCAATTACTGAGGGAATTACAACTGTTGCTAAAGCCACTAGTCCCGTGTCAGAAAAGATATCTGACATCTTGAATAACTGATCTCTATTTAGCTTTAGTAAAGGTCTCATTCCGGCAAAGTATACCACAATCCAATTCTAGAATATTTAATTCTGATTGCTAAAAAATCCTAGGTTTTTGCAATTATGGGATATTTTGATATAATACTTACTAATGCGTACATTCTAGGTGGAAGTGCAGCAGTTAATCAAGTAAGTACCTCTAACA
>MFDK01000016.1:0-20813 GCA_001776865.1 Candidatus Daviesbacteria bacterium RIFCSPLOWO2_01_FULL_37_10
GACCCCTCTCTGAAACTTCTTAGACAGAAGGCTCTTTTGAAGTATATTAAACAAACAGGGAGAAATTATACCAGAAATTTCTTCAGATGTCAAAAAATGTATAATATAATTTGCTGATGAAAAAGATAGCCTTTTTTACCTTATTTTTACTTAGTGTTTTTATTTTGACTCTTCGGTTCTCATCGGTTACAGCAAAATTTTTAAGCGATAAACAAAAAGCAGGGATTAAAATAATTTCAACTCCGGAAAATGCAGAAGTATATATGGATGGAGTAATATCCGGTACAACTCCTTTTTCTGATGAAGATTTAAAACCAGGAATTGTTAGTGTAAAGTTAAAGACGGGTTCTGTAAGCTGGGTGAGGGATGTTAAGCTAAATAACGGCACTGTTACTATAATAAATAGAGAACTGGCAGAAGACGAAGCCTCATCTTCCGGAGAAATCCTTACACTTAATAAAGGAGGAGGTGTAAATATTATTTCTGATCCTGAAGGTGCAGATATAGAGATTGATGGAAAAGTACATGGAAAAACCCCAAGCTTTGTAGATGCAGGGGCAGGTGAGCATACGTTCGTTCTGAGTAGAAGTGGATTTTTAAAAAGAAGTATAAAAGCAATGGTGCCTGTTGGTTTTACCTTGGGTTTAAATGTAGATTTAGCGGAGACTGAGCTTGATTTATCAAATATTGCAGCACCCTCGATAACAATAACTGAAAAGCTAAAAGTTTTATCTACTCCAACCGGATTCTTAAGGGTAAGGGATAAACCAAATTTAACCGGAAAAGAAATAGTAAGGCTTTTAACAGGGGATGAAATAATCTTGCTGGAAAACCTAAATTCCTGGATGAAAGTAAGACTTTCAGATGGTAAAGAAGGTTATGTATCCAGCGAATATGTAGAAAAAATTATACAGTAATGGTACAATTCTTCAAAAGTTATGGGTGTTAAAGAAAAAGGATATAGATTTAGACCTGAAAATGTTGACCCAAATAGATTAATTAGAATCCTAACTGGTTGGAACTATGAAGATCACCTTTTTTCATATAGGGTTGTTGGAGAAGGGCAGCGGGAGAATGAAAGACGGGAATGGATTTTTACATCCCCTGACGAAAAACTTAAGTTGTCTATTGATAGGCAGAAACCAGTTGGTGTTGGTTTTATTATTGGTAGGTTTTCTCAGTTTTCAACCGATAGAGTAAAAAGTATACTTGCAGAAGCCAGACCAAACTTAGGGTGGATATTTAAGTGTAAAGGATTGGATGGTTTAGTATATGATATTAGTACTAACGGTGATAATAGATATCAATCAGAAATGACAATCTTTAAAGGGAGAGACAGAATATTTAGATTAAGGCAGGAAATAGATTTAAGAAAAAAAATAATTGTAGTTGAAGACGGAAATATTAGATTATAGGTAGTATATTATCCCAATAACCATTAAAACCCAAATGAGGACTGATGATAATAGGGGGATGTCAGTTATGAGAACCCGCTCCGGGGATTCACCCTCTTTTTTCTCATAAATAATATAGAGGTATCTCATTACAGCATAAATTGTAATTGGAACTGTAGCCATAAAATATTTGGCTTCCCAAATAGGGAGTTCAATATTTCCAAGGAAATGCAATAAATTATTAGGGGTGGAAATTGGAGGTTGCTGAAATGCGTATAAAGCATAAGTTAACCAGGTCGAGTTTGCAAACATAGAAGTTAAGATATCTAGTAAATTTTCCGGGTAGTGAAGTAGTGTTTCCCTGTGTTTTGAGGCTTGTGCTTGCATTAAAGTAAGCTCAGATCTTCTTTTCCCGATTGCAAGAAAAAGGGCAAACGATGTTACAGAAAGCAAAAACCAAACATTAAGATGTGCATCGATTGCCCAAACTCCTGCGTAAACCCTTAAAACAAATCCTGCGGCAATGACTAAGACATCGATTAATATTACGTGTTTAAGATAAGATGAGTAAAAAAGCTGAAGAATTAAGTATAAAACTGAAGCCATGAAAAATGCAGGAGAAAGAACATAGGCTAGAGGTAAGAGTGAAAGGATTAATACTAGCGCTGCGGAAATCGCGATATTTGGTGATATTAGTCCTGAGGCAATCGGACGCTTTGCCTTAAAAGGATGCATTCTGTCTCTTTCGATATCAAAAACATCATTTAAAAGATACGTTGCAGAAGAAAATCCGCAAAAAAGCAAAAATGCGCTTATGGATTTAAGTTGTGCTTCAGGATCGAGGAATGATCCAGAAAGAAGTAGAGGTGCAAAAACCGCAAAGTTTTTTACCCATTGTCTGGGTCGTGTTTCCTTGAATAATCCCCAAAGGAATTTAACCATAAAATTAATCCTAATACTGAAAGTGCAACGAGCACCGATGCAAACAACTTACCTTTACTGTTTAAATTAAGCGCCAGCGCCCCAAGAATAACACCAAGCGCCATATAAATACAAGTAATTTGTTGGGGAGTTAATCCCCGGTTCAGTAAAAGATGATGAAGATGTCCCCGGTCTCCCCACACAGGTGATTTACCCTGTAGCACTCTTCTTACAAACGTATACATAAAATCAGTTGCAGGAATTAATAGAACTAGTCCGGCAGTTGCAAGTTTTGCTCCGGATAAAATTGCAAGAGATGCAATAATAAGTCCAAACACTCCTGAGCCAGAAAAGCCCGGGAAAATTTTGGCGGGGTGCCAGTTAAAAATGAAAAAACCTAAAGCGGAACCGGCAGTTATGAAAGACAATTTTGCTATATTTTCCTGATTTGGATCGCCTGCAAGAAATAATTTAAGAGATAAAATTCCTAAGACCAGGGTTGCAACTAATACTATTCCGGGCATTTGTCCATCAACCCCCTTTGACCAGTTAATCATATTCATTACCCAAATCATCCAAAATAGTGCAAAAATATCTGCTATTACTATAAATTGGTGATTACCTAGAAAATTAACAGGAAAGGAAAAACTATCTAAACGAATAACCCCGCCTAAAGGATTGGTTATAAAACTTATGCCAACTCCGCTTACGACAACAAAACCTGCTGCAAGAAATTGTATTAAAAGTCTTTTGTATGGGGAAAAGTTTTTTGATTTATCATCATAAAGCCCCAAAACTAAGAGGATAGACGTACCAAGAATTATTCCAAGAATATGTTTTTCCAGAGGTAAAAAAATAAAAATAGATAAGATTATCCCGATGAAAATTGCAAGTCCTCCTGCCCTGGGGATTGTTTTAGTATGGATTTGTGCCGGATGTGGTCTTTTCTTGGGATTATCCAAAAGATCAAATTTCTTTGCGATTTTTATTGTCGGATATACACTTAAAGCTGTTATTAAAAATGAAAAAAAAGCGGGAATTAAAAAATCCATTTTAAACAAATAATAGTATTACTTTAATTACGCTAACTGCAAGTATTATAGTAGTAATAAGGGAAGTTACGCTAAGTATTATCATAAAGAAGTGTTGCCTTTCATGAAGCTGCCAGGAAAACATTAAATTAATAAGACTGATGCAAATTATAAGCGCAGGAATTATTAGGAATTGCTGAGGTGTTGCAAGTTGTTTTTCACCCCATGGCAATGAGTAAAACAAAGGAAGTCGCTTGGGTAAAAATCCTGCAGAAAAAAATACAAATAATCCGAGGATAATTGCTGTAATTACAGATACGAAACTAAGTAATGATGATAAATGTATTCTACTCATATTAATTAGGTGTTTTTGAACTCGACGTTCTTACTTTGTTAGTTGTACGAAATTCTAAATAACGCCCAAACATTAAAGACGTTTGGGCGTCAATTGCAGGTAGGGTAGCTATAGTTACCAGTATTATCGGAATAAGGGACCACTGAAGATATGACCAGAGTTTAGTAATGAATGACCAATCAGGAGGTCTTCTGGGAGCGGTTTTTTCATGGACATAGATAGTTGCAAAAAGTCCGACAAAGGCTGCTGTCAGGATCCAGGACGATATAACAGATAAATTATATGCAACCACAGACTCTGAAAAGTTAGTATTTACAAGCGGAATAAGAAGTCCTCCAAAAGAAATAAAAAGAGCGAGAGTCCCCCATTTAAGGTATGACCAGAAAACAAAAACAAGCTTGTCAGTTTTATCCCAGAAATCTGTTTGTTTATTTTTAAAATACTCTCTTACGATAAAGGGTAGATGTTCAACTCCGTATGCCCAGCGTTTGAGCTGCAGATATTGATTTTGGAAAGTTTTTGGAAGGTTTACGTCTAAAACAGCATCAGCATTGATTGGTAAAAAATGCGGAATAACTTTATAATCTCCATTAAAATAGTAATAAGCTTTCCAGTAAAATCCTGAATCGTCATTTACTTTATTGGGTATCCAAAGACCTAAATCTATGAGCGATTTTAGGTTCATAGATAAAGATGCAAAGTTGATATATTTATCAGAACCCACCATTTCAGAAAGCTGCCAAAGAGCAGTTCCGGTTGCAAGAAGCCTCATAGGAGCGGGAGTTTGCCAGTAATTGTTATAATAGAGAAATGCACCTGTGTATGATCTCTTATCTCTTTTATCTTCAGGTGTAGATAAATATTTATGAAGCATTCCGGAAAGAAACTGTTCGTGTATACAGAAATCTGCGTCCAGTGTTGTAACTATAATATTTTCCGGGTTGATACCTCTCTTTTTAAATAGACTAAGTGCATTTTTTATCATCCAGTTTCTATTTGAACCCGGACCGGGAACTTCGCCGGGGAGCCCAAAAGGGTGGGTGGTTGTAAAGACGCCTGAAATTTTTGACTCAAATTTTTTTAAGTAAGAGAGAGTTTCTTTTATTTTTTGAGGGTCATCCCGCTGCTCAAAGCCAACAGCTAAAAATATTCTATCTTTAGGATAATTTGATTTTGCCAGGGCGTCAAATGATGATGAGAGTATATCGATCCCTTCCTTGTAAGTAGGGAGAACTATTAGGTGGTAATATTCTTTCCAGACTTTAGGGTATTCTGCTGAAAGTCTGTTTAGCCAGTTCTCTTTTTTTGCTGATTCCATCTTTCTATACCCGGTAAAAATTAGCGCAGCGATTTTGAATGAATTAATCAGCCAGTAAGTGTCAGCTAATATTATAATGTATGCAACTGCAAAGGGGAGTGCAAATGAAAGCCAGATAGGGGAAGTTAGTGCGATCCAAGTTAGGGCACCCGGTAATATCTCGAGAAATCGTTCGAAAGCTGAGTCGTGTCTCGAGATAAAATCTTTTTCTATTTTTTCTGATATAACATAAGACTCTGAAAGCAGATGGTAAAGAGTGATACCTAAGCCTGTACCTCCAAGAAAAAAAGCAATTAAGATATTAAGCGGCGAGTTGGTAAGCCCTCCGAAAAATCCCAGTATCAGTCCCAAGGTGAGTACTACGATACCAATTAGAGAATGAATTTTTGTTTTTAAGGTTTGCTTGATTAAAGCAGAAATATAAAATGAAGCAAGTAAACTAATTATTAAAATTATAATAAAACGCATAAGTTAGGTTAGTTTAGTTTAACGCATGCGGAGAAGCTTCGCAACATTTTCCGAGGTTTTACTAGCTACTTCTTCCAGGGAGATTCCTTTTACCTCGGCAATAGTTTGTGCTACCTCCACTACATTTGCAGGTTCGTTACGTTTTCCTCGGTTACTTTGAGGAGCTAGAAAAGGGGAGTCAGTTTCTAGAACTATTCTATCCAAGGGGATAATTTTAGCAGCATCTCTAAGATATTCATTCTTAGGATAAGTAATATTAGCTGTAAAGGAAACCAGGAAGTGGGTATTTTGTATTATGTAGTTGGTAGTAGGGAGTAAGCCAGAGTAACAATGGTAAATTCCAAAATGGTTTTTTGTCATTTCAATACATTCATCCCAGGCTTCGGAGTTTTCTGAATTTTTAGAGCGGTCATCACGGCAGTGGACTATTAATGGAAGATTAAGCTTTTTTGCTAAATCAATTTGAGTCTGAAATAATTTTCTTTGTAAATTTTTTATTCTTGAACCAGAATACCTCGCAGCAGGCTTTGGGGATGAATGGTTCACAGAAGAACTTGCCCGAAGGGATACTTCGTAGTTTACTGCGGAGTAGTTCATTTGATTCGTATCTATTCTGTCATTCTGAGCCGAAGGCGAAGAATCTAGAGATTTCTCGCTAACGCTCGGAATGACAGGGGATGGAAAGAAGAAATCCAATCCGCATTCACCAACAGCGATGCACCTTGATATATTTGATTGATAGATTTGTTCTAATTTAGTTATGTCTTGATGTATGGATACGTCTGGATTATCAGAGTATTTAACTGATTCATGTGGATGGATCCCAATAGTTGAGAAAAATTTTATATTTTGCCATTTTGGATCTTTTTCCAGATTTTGTACTTGTTTCAAAGCTTGTTCAGATTTTTCTATATCCACACCAACGTTGATAATAGTGGATACACCGGCATTTATGGCTCGTTTGAGCATATCGTCGAAGTCTTCTTCAAAAGAATCCCAATAAAGATGTGCATGTGTGTCAGTCAACATGATAGTTAGAAGATTTTTATAATTTTAAATTCTAAAACTAAGAACTTATAATGGTCAAGGATTGGTTGGTTATAATAACCGCTAAAAATTTTTCTCATCTCTTTTCTTGATTTATAAATTTCATGGCCAATTCTGCATATAGGTAAATCAGAAAAATTAGCATGTGATTTTTCTGTGATTTCCACTATCCCGAATGGTTTGTCTGTTGAACTATCCACAACTTCAACTTGATTACCTATACTTATGGAATCATATTTTTCACCCAATCGGTAAGTTAGTGTTTTTGTGCCATTTTTAATAAGTTCCACCAATTCTGGAGCAAATCCTATTTGTTTCATATTCGCGGGAATAAAGGTGAACCAGATTTAATTTTCCCGGAGAATTGTTTTAGGATTTTTTCAGAAGTTTCTGGTAAAAATGGCTGTAGGTTAAAAGCAATGTGCTGGATTCTTGCAACAAGATCCAGAAGAACTTGGTTTAGTTTTTCTCCAGTTAGTTCCCATGGTTTTTCCTTGTTAACTTTTTTATCAGCATCCGTAATTTCTCCCCAAATATGGGATAGCGCCTCGTTAAATTTGTAGTTTTCAAGGTGAACTGTCATCTTAGGATCAAGAGATTGCTTCGTTTCGCTCGCAATGACGGAGTGAGTTTCACAAAGTTTTGCAACTCTGGAAACTAAATTCCCTAAACCGTTAGCAAGATCTGCATTATATGCAACTCTAAGTTTTTCTTCAGAGATATCCCCCTCTTCGGTTAATACGTTGTATCTCATTAAATAGTATCTAACTGCATCTGCCCCAAATTTTTCTACCCAATCTGTTGGTCTAATTACATTTCCTAAGCTCTTACTAATTTTTTGACCGTTTATTCCGAGGAAACCATTTACTAAAATAGTTTTTGGGAGTTCTAACTCGGCACTTTTAAGCATAGCTGACCAAAGAAGTGCATGCCAGCGTAAGTTATCTACTCCTAAAATGTGTACATCAGCTGGCCAGAATTTTTTAAACTGTTTAGGATTATCTAAAAACCCGATTCCAGTTAAATAGTTAGTTAGAGCATCAAACCAAACATACATCACATGATCTGGTTGTCCTGGAACTGGTACGCCCCAGGAAAAAGAAGTTCTCGAAATTGGAATATCTTTTAGCCCTCTTTCAAGGAATTTTACCATTTCATTTCGCCCAGATTCTGGAACAACAAAGTTAGGATTATTTTTGATATGGTTAATTAGAAAATTTTGATATTGACTCCATTTAAAAAAGAAATTTTTTTCAGTGATTTTTTTGATTTCTAAATGAGGATGAAATTGACATTTACCATCGGTTAGATCACTTTCAGCATAGTAAGCCTCGCAACCCGTACAATAAAGACCATTAAATTCTCCCAGATATATATCCCCATTTTGTTCTACTCTTTTCCAGATTTCCTGGGCGACTTTTGTGTGATCATCATCTGTGGTTTCAATAAACCTGTCATAAGAAATATTTAAAGAATCTTGTTGCTGCTTATCAGTATTAGAGATTGCTCTTACATACTCTCGCGTACCCTGACCAGATTCTTTAGCTGCTTTTTCAGCCTTTTGACCGTATTCATCAGTTCCTGTTAGAAAGAATACATTTTCCTTGCCTATTTTAACACGGTAATACCTTGCTAGAATATCGGCTGCAATTTTTTGAAAAGCATGGCCAATATGAATTGTATCGTTAACATAATCGATAGCTGTTGTTATGTAATATTTTTTCATTTCTTCCTCAAGTCCATTGTCATTCCGGACTTGACCCGGAACCTATATGAGTAAGATCCTGAAACTAGTTCAGGATGACAGGTGGCGTTTTTGCCACCTCGTCAGTTTAGGTATAAACGAGCCTGATGTCAACCCCGATTTAATCGGGGTCAAATGCGAGGATCTCTTAAAGTAACTCAAAAGTAAAATTACAGCTAAGACAGTTAACCCTGTGGAAACTAAATTTAAGGAATCCAAAGCCTTCAAGACTAATAAAATTATGATTCCAAAAGAAATAAAAATAGATATTAAGATATTATTAAGTGCTAAATTTATAGAAAAAATTAAGCTTAAAAAAAACGGGATAAAAAATGAAAGCAACTGAAAAGAATCAGCTCTTGTTAAGCTTTCAGGATAAGGGACATTTAAAATAACATAAACAAAAATTCCCCAGGAAAATAAGGCAGGAATTATTTTTAATATAAGCCGGGTCATGAATTAAGTATAACTTAAATACGGCATACAGGAAATTATCAGTAAAATTGTTCTAATGATTCGAATCATTGAAGTAAATTATTGACAGGATACCGCTAAAGCGGAAAATTGTCCAAATATTATAGGGGTTTGACAAAGGTAGAGAGCGGAGAGTATTATTTGGTTAATATGTTAGAAGGTGTTCAGAATTCAGAAGGAGAATTGTCAGGAGAAACTTCTACTCCTGATTTAAATCCAAAAGAAAAATTTATTACTAATCTCCAATAACTTAAGAGGTAAAATGCCCGTGGAGGAATTCATTAGATCATTAGATAGATCTACGGTTTCTAAATTTACCCATAATGCTAACCTTTTAGAAAAACATGGCCCAATTTTAGGAATGCCACATTCAAAAAAATTAACTCCTGATTTATATGAACTACGATTAAGGGGTAAAGAGGAAGTAAGAATAATTTATGGATTTATTGGGAGAAAGATATATTTACTACATGGATTTAAAAAGAAAACTCAACAAATACCTACCAAGGAAATTGAAGTTGCTCAGAAGCGATTTAATACCCTGAAGTAAGATAACATATATGATATAATTAAAATATGAAAAGCTGGAAAGTATTAAGAGAAGAATTATTAGAGGATCCAGAAGTTCGTAAGGAGTACGAAAAACTAAAGCCGCGTTACGAACTGATTTCTCAATTAATTGGTGCCAGGGCTAAAAAGGGTTTAACCCAAGCGCAGCTGGCTAAAAGAATGGGAACTAAACAATCAGCGATTGCCAGAGTGGAAGGCGGTAATGCAAATCCCTCTGTGGCTTTCCTTCAAAAATTGGCAACAGCTCTTAATTCTAAATTAACTATCCAAATCCAACCATAAATTACAAGAAATTTTTAAGGGATTGAATATCCTGTAAGGTTTTGATAAATTCTAATTATGACAGGCGAAAGGTTATGGGAACAGTTTAGACAAGTGGGCGAGTTGACTGGAGCATTTACCCTAGGAAAAACCAGTATTGGATTGTATTGTATAGGCGAACAAACAAAAAGGTTTGCCGAGCGAATGCACTTAAGAAGTTCTCTGATGTATTTATCTGCAACCCATCCTGAGTGGCATAAGCCTGTCAAAATTGACCCACAACTTTTAAATGAAGATGGAACTATTAATACAGAGAGGCGAGATGCTGGCATTGCCAAAATGTGGAGAAATTTAAAAACTAACCCCTAGCTCTCAATAACTTGAAAAGTTGAACCTCCAGAATTTTTGGAAACTTCAATTCGGGTCGGGAATTCTTCTTTTAGCTCTTCCAGGTGAGTTATTATTAATATTTTCTCAAAGTCATTTTTGATAGTATCTAGAACTTCTACAACTCTGGAGCGACCTTCAGTATCTTGAGTTCCAAAGCCCTCGTCTATTATTAAAAATTGCAGTTTGGCACCAGCACGTCTTGTTAAAAGTTTAGAAAGGGCAATGCGGATGGCAAAGTTTACCCTGAATGTCTCTCCTCCTGAGTAAAGTTCATAAGGTCTTTCCCCCATTTCATCAGATATAACAATATCTAAAGTTTCAACTGTGGTATGCATTTTCCCTTCACTAGTTTCAACTTTTGTTTTAGTCTCCTTTTGTGTAACAAATGCCACTTTCATACGTCCCTCTGTTAATTTTCCGAGAAGTCTATTTGCCTCATCCTCAATTTCCGGAATAGCTGTTTCTATAATCATTGCCTGAATGCCTTTTTTCCCAAAAGCTAATGAGAGTTCTTCAAAGGCTTCTTTCTCTTTTTGTAAAATGGATTTTTCTTCAAGTTTTTGTTTACTTAATTTTTCCATTTGCTCAACTCGAGAGATTAACTCTTTAGCTTGTCCTAGCTGATTTTGGTATTCTTTCTCTTCGGTCCTTGAACTACCTAATTCTGAGTCCTTTTGACTGATAACTGTTTGAATGTTGGCTAAATCTTCATCAACACTGGGGAGCTTTTTTACTTCTTCTTCCAAATTCTCGACCTGCGATTTTTTGTTATTAAAAAGACTAAGTAATTCCAGCCTGACCTTATTCTCTGATTCTAGTGTGGCTTCTGCAGCTATTGATTTTTCTCTTCGTTCTTGTAGATTGGGTAGCTCAGTTAATTTTTGCAGAATTTCTTGATATTTATGGTCATCGGTTTTTATTAAAGCAATTTCTGACTCTAAATTTTTTATATTTAATTCCTCATCGGCCGTTTCTATTTTTACTTTTTCGGATTCTAAATCTCTAATTTTTAGTTCTACTTCATCAAGAACTCTATGTTTACTGTCTTTGCCGATTTCCTGTCCACAGGTTGGGCATTTGGCAGATTCTTTGCTTAAATCTTCAACTTGAGATTTTGCCTCACTGATTTTTTTCTCTAATGTTTGCTTGTCTTTATTTTTTAAATCTAGTGAATATTTAATTCTATTAAACTCATTTTCAAGGTCTGATTTTTTTTGTCGAATTATTGTATATTCATCCTTTTCTTTTTCTAAAGCTTTTAGCTTTCTTATTTTTTCATCAATAATGGGAAGTTCTTTCAGCTGTTCATGAAGTTGCTTAATTTTTTCAGCTCTGCTTTTTCCCTGAGCAAGAATTTTATCTCGCTCTTTTTGTAAATCTGATAATGTTTGTTTAAGTTTATATTGTTGTTCTTTAGCGGCATTCAGTGTAGCTTTTTGGTCTGTTAGATTCTTTAATTCTTTTTCCAGGATACTGATGTTTATTTCAACTTCGCTTATTTTTTTCTCAGCAGCAATTTTTTTCTCTTGTGACTTCTCTTTTTGTGAAAGTTCAGCATCTATCTCCAAGAGCTGATACTCTAAGAGTTTTAATTTATTTTCTGCCTCCTTAACTTTTTCTCTTGCTTTTTCTTCCAGGATGTCATAGTGGGCAAGACCTAAAATATCTGCTAGGATTCTTTTTCTGTCTGTTGGTCCTTTGGTGGTAAATTCATCAGCGTGACCCTGACGTAAAAAGCTGGAATTGGTAAAAGTTTCAAAGGAGAGATGAAGTGTATCGATAATTTTTTGTTGAGTGACTTTTATGGTGCCCTCGGTTAAGTTATGAGAACCGCTCCAAAATTCTAATGCGCTGGTGCCGCCATGTTTAGTAGTACGGTTTCTTTTTACAGTAAATTTATGACCATCTAGGTCGAATGAAAACTCTACTTGCATATCACTTGCCCCAAGTCGAACTAGCTGATCAGCATTATCACCAGCCCGGGACCAGCCCCAAACACACCAGGTGATGGCATCAAGAATTGAAGATTTTCCAGCCCCGTTTTGTCCGGAAATAGCAGCTAAATGGAATTTAGTAAAATCAAGTTCCGGTACATTTTCTCCGTAGGAGGTAAAGTTGTGAAGTTTAAGTTTAACTGGTATCATATTGACCTGTCCCAAAGAATGGGAATAATTTTTACTAAACCCTGGTTAAAAGTACTTTCTGGTTTATTTACAAATCTGGCAGCTGGGTGGTTTGGCGCTGTGTTTATAGTTCCAGCTTTTGCTGACACTACACACTTAAGTGGAATTATAGTATTGATAAGATATCTACTATCTGGTATAATTTCATTATTAATATCAGTCAAAATTGAGGAGATCTTAGAAAGATGAACATTATCCATATTCTTGATACTGCGCAAATAGGAACAGCACTTTTGGTAATTGCCTTTTTGCTTATGTATATAGCTTTTTATAAAAATCCTAAGAAAAAATCTCATAAGGCCTCTTAAAAAGAATCTTCGGAAGTTTGGCATCATCAGATGTGCAGTATAGATAAAAAGATGGATTTTGACAATCTCAGAATTTTATGTCACCTCTGAATTTTATTGACTTCATAACACTAAGAAGATCGGATTTATTATTGGGATTACAGGTATTAAAGTAATAAGTGGTGTGATTATTCCCTATGGGCAAGAAACCAATAAATAAGTTCCCACCCTTTTTAACTACCTCATAAACCTCTGCTGTCCTGGTTCCGATTGTGAATTCTTCTTTGTTATTTAACTTACCTTCAAATTGTGTTAGATTGTTGTTCCAGTCGTCTGCTGACCTAAAACCATTTGTAGACCATATGGCGATGCATTCATTACTAGGATTATTAATGGAATCGTAGTACTTGCTAAATACTTGGAAGCGCTTCATTAGTATGAGTCTTGGTGGTGCCATACCGCCTTGGGAATCATAGGAAGTTAACATATCATCTGTTGTGACGTAATAAGAGCTTGGAGCAGTGATTTGGCCACGAAAATAATCTGACTCAGCAACTTTTTCATGGCCAGGAAAATTTATTATATTTTCCCTAGCAACGTCCGATTTAAAAGTGCTGTTTACCGGTTGAGGTTTATTGTTAGCAAGATTATTTTGTCTACTTAAATAAAAAACGCTAATAATCACAGCGAAAATAATTAAAATTATTATTGAGGAATGACCTTTTTGGTTTAGCATTAATTAAATTATCTCACTACATAGGAAATAATTCAATCTAATAGCTGAGCTGCATACTTTTCTAATTCCTTTTGGCGTTCAGGCGAGATTTTTTTGGCTTCGAAGTATTTATTTAAGGCTTCAATTGGGGTGAGTCTTTCGACTTCTTCCTGGCCTTCGATTTTTAATCTTTCAGTTCTTTCAACGTTCCTGGAAATTCCGGCAATATAATGAGCAGATGATAATGCTCTCTTAATTTTATCCATTTGAATTTCTCCATCACAACTAGAAGGGATGTTGATTGTTAATCTGATTACACAATCAGCAATGGCGTGTTTTTCAATTTCATCTAATATGGTTTGAGTAGGATTGGAATCAGTTGGTTTTAAATCAACAGTTATGGATAAGAATTTACGACAGTTAGTGGAGATAAACTGGAAAGAGGTAGAATAACCGTCATGGCGAGGAGCCGAAGGTGACGAAGCAATCTCTTTTTGGGATTGCTTCGCTGTCGCTCGCAATGACGATGTAGGTGAGATATCCACCAAACATATTCCTTTATCCTCTTTCTCCTCACCAAAATCAATTCTATGAGGCGATCCCGCATAAACTACTAAAGGATCGGTTGATAAAACTTGGTGCTTGTGGATATGACCTAAGGCTACATATGAAAGTCTTTTATCCTGAAGAAGTGGCAAGGGAACTGTAACATCATTTGCAATAGCCATGCCCTTTTCTGAACCATAGTTTGCTCCCTCCACCTCGCAGTGTGATAAAAATATAGCCGGGGAGTCAGATTTAATTTTGTCATACAAAGACTTTAATTTATCGCCAACTGTTTTATAGTCATCTTTATGTAACCATGGCAAGGTGATAATTTGTAAATTGCCTGATCTGGTTTCTATATAAAGTAACTCTGGCTTTCTGGAAACATGAACATTGTCTATTTCCAGCGCTGAATAAATATCTAAGGTATTGGCTTTACCTTCTGCATTCGGGGTGTCATGATTTCCTATAACTAAAACTACTGGGATTCCAGCCTTGGCAATTTTTTTAATTCTTTCACCAAAACCACGTTGCTGAGTTGGATTTGGATCACGGGTTTTGTAGGCATCTCCAGCAAAAACTACAGCATCAACTTTCTCAGAAATTGCAGTATCAACAATAAAATCAAAAGTCTGAAAAAAATCTAGGAGGCGAGTGGAAAGCCCGGTTTCGGGATCAAGCTTACTATAGTTTTCCATGCCGATGTGAATATCAGCAAAATGAAGTAGGCGCATAAGAAGTTGATTATATCATGGGCTTTGGTTATCATTTAATTATGAAAGTCTTAGTTTTAATTGCTCAAATTATCGCTATAGTTATAGTATCCGATCAAAGCTCTCATTCTCTTTCAGATACTTTTATCAAATCCTCGCCGTACATATTAATAGTTATAGTTGGATACTTCCTTTTAACATTGTCTTTCAAAAAAAGAGAATAATTTGTTTTAGGATATTTATGTTAAGCTAAATATTATGAATACTGAACATATAAGGGCTTTGGGGAATGTGGTTGAAATAAGTTTACAACAGCCACCGCAAGTCGATTATCAGGAAGCATGGTTATGTTTGGCCGGAGCAATAGTTGCAGCTGCTTTTTCTGGATTGTGCTTGAGGCAGTTATACCGAGAGTTAGATGAAGAAGAAGCAATTGAAAAATTTATTCAACCATCAAGTGAGTGAGAGTAGTCTAATTAATTTTATATATCCAAAAATCGCCTTCCAGTTTTCCGTCTTTACTTAGCCGGGTATTAGGATTAGTTTTATCGGTTATTAGAATTTTTTTATATGGTTTCCAATTTTTGAAATGGAATGTTTGAGTAATAACTTTGGAGCCTTTTTTCAGGTTTCTTTTAAGAAGTGGTTCTAGTTTTTCAATTCCTTTTGGAAGAAGGAAGATGAAAACTAGGTCGGCTTTTCTTATGTCTACCTCCGGCGTTTCGCTCGCTCCCGGTGTGTCATCAAGCGGTTTATCCAGACTCCACACCGGGAGTGTCACTGATGTTTCACCTCGGAGGTGTTTTCCGGTGGATGGTAGGAATTTAAAAATATCTCCATGAACGAATTGTACGTTCCCACCTGACATGTAGGAAGCTAGTTTTCTGGATTTCCATCTGGATAATAAAACCCTGATCCAAGATTGTTCTATTCCGTATGCCTTAGCCCCCATTTTGGCTGCCTCTATTATAACTCTACCGTCGCCAGAGCCTAATTCATAAAATATATCGCCTTTTTTAAGGTTTGCCATTTTTAGAACTTTTCTGATTCTGGACATTTTGGTGGGTACATATGGGGCATCAGATCCGGCAAACCAGGATAGGCCGAGCAGGCAACCGAGTAAGATTCCTCCGATGACAATTAAAGTTGATTCCATACTTGATATTGTCATTCCGAGTGTAGCGAGGAATCTCAAGATTAGTCATGAGATCTCTCGCTAATCGCTCGAGATGACAGGAATTATCTGCGCAGCAGTTTCAATAAAAACACTTTTACTGGTAGTAGTTTATCAATAGCTGTGAACATCCAATAGATCGGCCAGTTTAAAACCAAGTCATAAGTTCCAATGTATTCAACCAACTTTCCCCCGTATCCCTGTTTAAATTTGTGGAATCCATACCATGGATCTTTTGGGTCAGCATCCGGACCCAAGGCTCCCCACATATCAAATTTTTTAAGACCTAATTTTTTGCCAAGTTTCATAGCTTCCCAGGCAACTAAATTATTTGCCATTACCTCCGGGTGTGATTTTGAAGATCCGCCATAAGGATAATATAGAGTATCTTGAAAATTTAAAAGCATCCAAGCAGTTAAGGGTTCTTCATTATATGTCGCAATCAAAAACCTGGCCATGTCAGCATTCCGGAGAGTTTCCCATACTTTGCGGTGGTAGTTTTCATTATGGCCATGATAACCTTGGCGTTTAGTGGTTTCAAAATATAGTTTTAAATAAAGTTCAAAAGCTTCGTCATCAGTTCTTTCTTCTACTTTGACACCATGTTTCTGGGCAACCTTTATATTATATCTGGTTTTAGGGTGCATGTTTTTGAGGAGTTCTTCTTCTGATTTGGTTAAATCAATTATGAAGTTATGCTTTGTAAAAAGAGGCTTAGGGGATGGAATGAATTGAGAATTGAGAATTGAGAATTGAGAATTATAATTTTCCACTTTCCATTTTCCACTCTCCATTTCTATGTTCGGTTCTACTTTAATAAAAGCACAGTTTTGATCATGACCAATTTTAATAAGAGCTTCTGCTAGCTCTTCATCTGGTACTGAGCCTTTTGGTAAATAGCCGACATTTAAATTAGTAAATGGTATATGGTGAATAGTTAATTGAAAAGCTTTAAATATTTTTTCCCCGTCATAAAGTCCGTATCTTAAAACTTTCAGCCCCATGTTTTTGCGAAACTCCCCCCATTCCCAGGATTGCATAACATGGGTAACTAATTTATTATACTCAGACTTTTGGTTATCAGAGATTTTTCTTAGATCCATGGAGATATTATATCAATGTCATCCCGTACTTGATACGGGATCTATATAATATGGATTCCCGCCTTCGCTCGCCTCGCTGAAGCCCCGGCGAAGCGGGCGGGAATGACAGAGGTGGTTAAAAGATTTGAATTTTTGCGGTAGTTTTTAATTGCTGGAATTTTTCATTAAAAATACTGGATATTTTTTGCTGTTTTAGTTGATCCTCTGCTAACTTTTTAAACTTTGCAGGTTCTGTTGCCTCCGGGGCACTCGAGTTTTCATCCATAAATTTTTGCAGCTCTTCTGCAGAAATTGTAGCATCTTTTTCATACAGTTTTTCTACAATGAGTTGAAATCTGGTTTGTCTCGCAAGTTCTGATCTGGTTAGACCTTGTTGGGCAAGTAATGATTCGAAGGATTCCTTGCCTCCGTATTGGTTTTCTGTTTCTGTGATCTTTTGGTCAACTTCTGCCTGTGTAACAAGAATTTTGTTTTTTGCTGCTTCCTGTTCCAGAATTTTTTCATTAACCAGTTGAGTAACAGTTTTTTCTTTATAGATTGCGCTCATTCTTTGGATGACTTCAAGCGTGGTAAGAGGTTGATTATTTACAGTTGCTGCAACAAACCAGCTCTTTTTATAAAAGCCTAAAAGAATTAGTCCGATTATAATGATGAATATAAATCCTTTTTTATTGAGCCTTCTTTTCGCTGAAGATTTAAAAGTATCAGTTACTTCGAGTCCTCCGGTTTTTGGTTTAGTTTTAGAAATACTTTTTCTTGCCATTGGATGATATTAACAAAATAAATTTAACTTGACAAGATAGTAATTAAAGCAAGTAAATATCCACGAATTGTGCCTTCCAGCCGGCAGTGCGGGCATCGTCAAAGCCGAGGTCAATAATATTTCCTTTTATGGCTCCGCCGGTATCTCCGGCAACTGCCACCCCATACCCGGGAATATAAACTTTGCTCCGCATCTTAATAACTTTTGGATCAACTGCTATAACTCCTTTTCCTGCTCTCATACCAATGGCAGTCCATTCATTACATCCGGGACAATGTGAATCATAATGAGTTGCGTATACCCGCATTTTTTTCCAGTATTTAATTTCTCCGTCTGCAATAGAAAGCGTTTTCCAGACTATTTTTGTGCCACGGGATATAATTTTATCTTTGGCTGTTGTTTTTTCTTCAGAAACTAGTTCTCTGGTATATTCACTGGTTTGGTTCACCTCCGAGGTGTTTTTAGGTGCGTAATAAGTTACTTTAATAATCTTAGTAATTTTACCATCCTCGCCTTCGTCTAAAACTGTTTCAATACCTGCCTCTGTTTCAGGGTTATCTTTGTAAACTGTCTTTTTAGGAATGACTTCAGTTTGTTCTTCCAGTTTTTCCGAGAATCTGGACTCTGTAGTAACTGGCTGGATGGATTCTACGGAAGGAGGTGAATCAGTCTGTTCTGCTAAAACAGAAGGGGCGGGACGAAAGTCCTTTGTTAGAAAAAGTATTGCTGCAATGAGTAAAGCACCAAAGTATCTTTCCATTTATACTCTCAACCATTCATCCTCATCGACTTGGTTTATATCATTACTAAATTCTGCAGGATCTTTAAAAGAAGTATTTGCTACAATTAAACTTTCCGGAATATCTGCTAAAAATCTTGAAACCAGATTAGAGTTTCTTTGACCAAAATACAACCTTTGCCTTGCATACGTTAAATAAAGTTTATTTTTTGCTCTTGTTATGCCAACATACATCAACCTTCTTTCTTCTTCAAGCTCCTGTACATCCATAAGAGATCTCGAATGAGGAAAAAGTCCTTCTTCCATCCCAACTATGAAAACAAAAGGGAATTCCAGGCCTTTAGCTGAGTGAAGGGTCATAAGTGTTACCGCATTGTTTGGTTTATTGTTTATGGTAGATAGTTTATGGTTTGGAATTTCAACTGCTTCCACCAAGGCTACATTTTCTAAAAAGTCCACTAAATTTGGAAATTCTTCAGCTACACTGCGGAGTTCTTTAACGTTTTCAACACGCGTTTTACCGACTTCAGTATTGTCGTCTATATACGCAAGGTACCCTGTTTTAGAAAGAATTAAGTCCAGAAGTTCCAATGTGGTGTATGCTAAACTGTCATTCTGATCCGGCTTTGCCGGAGAAGAATATATATCCTTCGCTTTGCTCAGGATGACATTGGAAAGCTCCAAAACTTTCTGCAGCCTGCCTTTGCCGATTTTTTCTGCTCTTTTTATAGAAACCGAATCTTTCGGATTTTGAAGCAGCCTAAGATATGCCAGTACATCTTTTATTTCCTTTCTTTGATAGAAACTTACCCCGCCGATTAATTTATATGGAACACCAGCCTTCAGAAACTGTTCTTCAAGAGCTCGGGATTGAGCATTGGTTCGGTAGAGAATTGCAAAATCAGACAATACCCCTTTGTCATTCCGAGTGGTTAGCGAGGAATCTCCTAACTTGCTCGCCTCGCTTCGCGGGCGAAGCGGGTTTGGGTCTCGCATTTGCGAGAGATCCTTCGCTTCGTTCAGTATGACATTAAGGATAAAATCCGCTTCTTCTATTTCGCTCCTAGCCTCGTAAACTTCTATTTTCTCCCCTCCTTTTTTATCTGTCCAGAGTTTTAAAATTGGGTGTGACTTATTTTTAGAGATAACCGAGTGGGCGGCATCCAGGATAGTCTGGGTTGATCTATAGTTTTGTTCCAGATTAAAAACTTTTGAGTTAGGATAATCTTTTTGGAAGTTTACAATATTTCTAAAATCAGCCCCTCTAAACCTATAAATACTCTGACTGGCATCGCCTACAACACAGATATTCTGATGTCTTTTAGCTAAATATTTGGAAATTAAATATTGGGCTGGATTAGTATCCTGATATTCGTCGATCAATATATATTGGAACTGAATCTGGTAGCGGGTTAAAATAGCTGGATCAGTTTGGAAAAGTTTTATTGTAGAGAGAAGTAGATCGTCAAAATCTAAAGCAGAATTTTTTTCCAGAATTTTTTGATATTCCAGGTAAATTTTAGCAACAGTTTCCTGAAAAAAACCTCTGGCATATTGAGGATATTCTAAGCTAGAAATAAGTTCATTTTTGGCGCTGGATATGGTAGTTCTTACTGCATGAGGTGAAGTTTTCTGAACAGGTATATTTAAATTTCCCATCGCTTCTTTTATAGCATCCAGGGCATCGGACTCATCGTAGATTGCAAATCCAATTGGCAGCCCCAGGGTCCGACCCTCACGGCGGAGTATTCTGGCACAAAAGGAATGGAAGGTGCCCATGATAGGTTGAGTGGATAGTTGACCTATTAATTTTTTGATGCGCTCAACCATTTCACCAGCTGCTTTATTAGTGAAGGTTAAAACGAGGATGTTTTCTGGTTGGATTTTTTTTGCTCCAATGAGATAAGCGACTCTATATGTTAAAGCCCTGGTTTTCCCTGATCCGGCTCCAGCTAATATCAGGGTCGGACCCTCAATTGCTTTAACAGCTTCCTGCTGAGCGGGATTTAAGTCATCTAAAAGATTAGCCATAATTTTTCCTACCATCCATTTAACCGTCATTCCGGGCTTGACCCGGAATCTATTATATTGAAGATCCTGAAACAAGTTCACTGTGTTCAGTGCAGGCAAGTTCAAAATGACGTTTGTTTTTAGAATGACAAGTAATGGAAACTATCTTAACATGATCTGTAAAGTTTGACAAAAGTTTTCAAAACTGTTAAACTTTTTATGATGTCAAAAGAGGAAGAGTCATTAAGATCAAATCAAGACTTAAATACCGAAGATTCGCAGCTAAACCAAATAGAGGGGAAAGATCAATTTTATCCACCTGAACCACCTCTAAGACCACCCGGACCACCTTTGTATCCGCCGGGACCCGTGAACTCCCGATCCCCTGACCCGTACGCGCAGAACGTGCGCCGGAACTGGGGTGTCTGTGACGACCTCGACTCATCCACCCTTTGGGATGAGATGTTTGGATAATACTCTCTTGGTTTGTAAGATTTCAGTCAAAAAGCAGATGAATTTGCAATGTTTTGAAGCTAAAGTATTGAAAGATATACCATAATAACATTGAAATCTTACATTGAAATCTTACAATTATAATATTTAAGTC
>MFDK01000016.1:20866-48585 GCA_001776865.1 Candidatus Daviesbacteria bacterium RIFCSPLOWO2_01_FULL_37_10
AATATAAAGATAAGGTAGAATTTATGGAGATCAATGTTGATGAAGATCCGGAAACTGCCTCCAAGTATGGAGTCATGAGTATTCCCACATATGTTGTTGAAAAAGACGGGAAAGAAATAAATAGGAGAGTTGGTTTTACTCCAAAGGCAGAAATGGTGAAATTGCTGGGGGTATGAACTTTAAAGATCGCGTTATCCAGATCGTTAAAAAAATTCCCTATGGTAGAGTTACAACCTATGGTACTATTGCTACTTTAGCTGGAGTACCAAGAGGCGCAAGACTAGTGGGTGGCGTGCTCCATTTTAATATTGACGATGCACCGTGGCATCGAGTGATAAACAGGCACGGATTCATTTCCACTAAATGTTTGGAACATCCAAAAGCTCTTCAGAAAACACTCTTACAACAAGAGGGAATTGTGGTTAATAAGGATTTCATGGTAGACTTGAGAAAGTATGGTTGGTTTGGAGACGAAAAACATCTGGGTGATAGCCAATTGGAAAAGTAATAAAACTGTTCAAGAAGCACTGGAATGGATTTCGGTTGTCGGCCCTAAACTTGAAAGAAGAGAAAATATAAGAGTTGTGGTTTGCCCAACATTTAATTGTCTTTCAGAAGTAAAAAAAGCAATCACTGTCGGAAATTTTCCTTTAATAGTGGGATCGCAGGACTTATCTCCTTTTGAGAAAGGTGCTTATACAGGAGAAGACCCGGCGTCAATTTTGAAGCAATTTATTGAGGTTGCAATAGTTGGACATTCTGAAAGGCGAAAAAATTTTGGGGAAACAGATGAATTAGTTGTGCAAAAAGTAAAACAAGCTATAGATAATCAAATAATTCCTCTTGTTTGCGTTCAGGGGAAGGAAACCCCTGTTCCAGAGGGAGTTAAGCTGGTTGCATATGAACCTGTTTTTGCGATCGGAACCGGTAATCCTGATACCCCTGAGAATGCATCTTCAGTTGCAGAATTTTTAAATCAAAAGTATGGTGAGGATACGGAAATTCTTTACGGAGGGAGCGTTAATTCAAATAACGTAGAAAGTTTCATTTCAAAAGATAATATAAATGGAGTTTTGGTAGGTGGAGCCTCACTTGATCCGGAAAAGTTTATAAAAATAATTGAAGTATGTACGACTTTGTAAAAAATGCATTACATTAATCTGCCCTCTCAACAATTTAATGTCCACAAAAGAAGGAGTTCAAGATACTTAAGAAGAATTACCCCTATGCTTATTATTATTGGTTTTCTTGTAGGGTTGGGGATAGTTTTTGCGCTCTTTAAAACTCCTGCATCATTCAACTATTCTTTCAAGCTTCCATTTGTAGGTTATCCTTTTTCAACAACAGATGATAAGGTAAATGTTTTACTTTTAGGCAATGCCGGAGGAAGACATGATGGGAGTAAATTAACAGATACTATTATGGTTGCCTCGTATAACTTAAGAGAGAACAGGGTTGTATTTATTTCTTTACCAAGAGATCTTTGGGTTGAAAGTCTAAAGATGAAAATTAATGCGGCGTATGAGATAGGAGATGAAAAAGATGAAGGTCTTAAATTTGCCAAAGAAATAGTTGCGGATATTTTAGGTATACCTATTCACTACGGCGTCCGGGTTGATTTTTCCGGATTCGAAAAAGCAATTGATGAAGTTGGAGGTATTAATATAGATATTGAAAGATCATTTGATGATTATAACTATCCGATTGAGGGGAAAGAGGATGATCTTTGCGGATGGGCTGAGGAAGAAAGAGAATTTAATGAGAGCGATGCAAAGGCGCTTAATATTGAAAAAGGAAAGTTAAAAGTTTTAATTTCTCCGGAGGGTAAAATTGCAACAGATTCGGCTGAACCTGAAAAAGGGTTGGAATATTTTACCTGCAGATATGAACAAATAAGTTTTCAAAAAGGTTTAGTTACTATGGATGGTGAAACTGCGTTAAAATTTGTTCGCTCCAGGATGGGGACAAACGGAGAGGGATCTGATTTTGCAAGATCTAAGAGGCAGCAAAAAGTATTGGAAGCATTCAGAGGAAAAATGCTTTCTTTTGAAACTTTTGTTAACCCTATTAAGTTGAAAAACCTTCTTGATACATTTGGAGAGAGCGTAGAAACTGATATGCCGGTAGACGGCGCAATTTCAATATATGGAATGAGTAAGGGGGTGAGAGAAAGCAGGAGTTTTGTGATAACAAATTCTGGAAAAGATGCGTTACTTCTTAACCCTCCTTTATCGGATTATGGCGGAGCCTGGGTGCTTATTCCAAAAGAGAAAAATTATGATAAGATACACGAGTTTGTATTAAAGACTCTAAATTGGGAGATAATAAATGAAGCTACTTCTTCTGCACGGACCGGCAATAACTAGTTCCAGAAAAAAACTGATTAACATAAAAGAAAAATTTTCTCCGAATGATGTGGTTATATTTGAAAAAGGGGCTGACCCCGAAGATGTTTTAGCGGTTTTGCAAACTGTATCAATGTTTGAAGAAAATCGTCTGGTTATACTGGAAAATCCCCCGGATGATTTTATTTCTGACCCATCTCTTATCTTGTATAATACATCTCTAATCGTGGTGTTTTGGTTTGATCATGAGGTGAAAAAATTGCCTGACGGAAAGGAATGGGAAATACTCTTTTTCCCGGAAGCAAAAGAAGTGTCTGTCTTCCCGTTCCTGGATCTATTGGCAAACAAAAATCCAAAGGCATTTCTTGAGCTGGATAAATTAAAAAAGGGAGGTCGTGACATTCAATATGTAATTACTATGCTTTTTTATCTGCTTAGGTCATTAGCAATAACTCCAAAAAATGCACCGGAATTTGTTAAAAGAAAATTAGCAAAACAGAGAGAAAATTTTCCACTGGAAAAAGTAAAAGATTTATATAAATTTGTAATAGAAACTGATTTCAAAATCAAAAAAGGCCTGATGGGAGTTGATCAGGTAGAGTTTTTACTAGTAAATCGGTTCATTGATTCATAATAGCCAGTGATACTTGACAAGCGCCTTATAGTATGATATTATCTGGGACAATATGAGTGAAGCACATACAGAACGCAATTTATTCGACATTATTAGAGAACATTCTAAAAATAAGGGTGATAAAGGAAATCAAGCACTTATTAGTTTAGCTGAAGAAGCTTTGAGATCAAAGGGTGTATGGATCCCGTCTATAGCGGAATTAACACCAGAAGTTACAAAAACAGCTACAGCTATCAGCAGACGTTCAACGAAGTCTACACAAGCAGCTCCACAATCTGTGGGATCAAAGGATAGAGTTGCGCTACCATCAAAAAAGCAATTAGTAATAGCTGCAAAAGCAGATACGCCTCGTTACTATGGTATAGAATTTAGTGGTCAAGAGCCAGCAGATGATTTATATGAGGATTTTGAAAAATTTGCTAAAGCTGGTTGTGAAGTGGAAGAGCTGGAAGTATTATATCAGCCATATATTCAATTTGACCCTGAAGCAGAACTTGATCCAAAACATGAAGCTACATTACCTATATGGCGAAATGGGGTAAAACCGGGAATTAACTTTTGGAACATGATTATAAACGGTGATTTATCCTCTGAGAGTGCAATTTTACAAGAAGGTTGGTTTTGGAGAGACAAAAGAGCAAAACCGGCATACAAAAATGGTCATCAAAAATATGCAAATGATAAATTTTTGGAGGGTATGATACTTAAACTTCGAGGTAATGGAATAGAAAAATATGAATACGCTGCTGATGATTCACGCTTGGGTATTTCATCATTGGGAATTGAAGATGTATTAATACCTGTATTTGTAAGAGAAACAGGAGTAAAAGGGATAGTTGAATATTTATCTGAGCTTGAATTTAATACTGGAGGCAATAGGTCTCATCCTGAATGGGGAAGAACAAATACCTCTGAATGGCTTAGGGATAAATTAGTGTCTGGTCGCTACCGTCTCGACGGTGGCTACTCCGTCCTTGGTGGTTTGGCCCTCGTCGACGACTGGGGTGCTTCCTATCGCAGTGACAGCATTGGCTTCCGCCTCCAGGGACGTTACCCTTCCCAGTAAGCTTGAAACCTTGAGTACTTAATTCTTGGTAAATACACTTGGATTTTGATCTCTTGAAAAGTTGGATTTTTTTGGCATAAAATGATTTTGATAAGGCTAATGAATTTTAGATTACGGTCTAAGATCGCCTTTTCTTTGTCCGGATCAAGAATTGAGAGCTTTAATCTTTACGGAGGTTAGAGGAGTGATTCTCCGGCAAATAGGGGAAGGGAACTACGTTTCTAAATCTTTGTACCCGTACCATACGGTACAGGTCGAATAAAATACAGTAAAGAGAGTAATCGCTTTGCAGTGAGTGTGATCGGATTTAGATACTTTAATGTCTGGTCGCAACCGTCTCAACGGTGGCAACTCCGACAATGGTGGTTTAGCCAACGTCAACGACTGGAATGCTTCCAATCGCAATGACAACATTGGCTTCCGCCTCCAGATAGCTCCTTATCCCTTAACAGTTTTAATCCAGCCGCCCAACATTCTCCCAATCTCAAAGGTTTGGAAAGCAAGTGGCTGGTATTTATTGTTATTAATACATTTGGTTTCTAATGCAGTTCTAATAAGAATTTTTAAGACTTCAAGTTTGGTACTGATTTTTTGTAGAACTGGAAGTTTTTGCTCGCGCGGGAGATATCCTGCTGTTATAGTTAGTTCAATAATCTCTACAGTAATTTGATCAATTTTTTGCCCTAGGGTATATCGTTTATTTTTTGGGAAGTCAGTTAAAAACTGACTCAAATTTTTGTAAAAATCATAAAGTTTGCTAAAAATCGGGATGTCTAGGCTAAAGTTAGGCAGTGTGTGTGTGTGTTCTGATCCCTATTTGTATTACTCATAAACTGATGAATTATACGGAGCTTACATCAATAGAAAATTTATTTCAAGCATGGAATGAATTTAAGCTGGGTAAGAGAAACCGCAGAGACGTACAGATTTTTGAAAGGTTTTTGGAGGATAATTTATTTGATTTACATGAAAAATTAAAGAATAAAACTTATCGACATGGTAACTATAAATCATTCTTTGTACATGATCCAAAACTAAGGCATATTCATAAGGCAACAGTAGAAGATAGGATAATTCACCATCTGCTGTATAAGTATTTATATGGAGTTTTTGACAAAATATTTATCGATCATTCTTATTCGTGCAGATTAGGCAAAGGTACTCATAAGGGTGTGGATAGATTAGACTATTTTATTAGGAGAATTTCTAGAAATTATATTCAAACTTGTTGGGTGCTCAAGCTGGACATAAAGAAATATTTTGCCAGTGTTAACCATAAGGTTTTAATATTACTTTTAAGTAAAAAGATAAAAGATAAGGATATTCTATGGCTACTTAGTCAAATAATCGGCAGTTTTTGCACTTGCCATCCTGAACAGAGTGAAAGATATAAATTATATTCTTCGGCTTCGCCTCAGAATGACTGTGAATGTAGAGGTATACCTCTGGGAAATTTAACTTCCCAAGTGTTTGCTAATATTTATATGAATGAGTTAGATCAATTTATTAAACATAAGCTGAAGGTTAAATATTACCTTCGTTATGCTGATGATTTTATAATTTTATCTATCAGTAAAAATGATTTGAATCATTTAATCAAACCAATTGAACTTTTTTTAAAAGAAAAACTTAAACTTGATTTACATCCCGATAAGATAATTTTCAGAAGATTCGAGTGGGGAATAGACTTTCTTGGTTATCTGATATTCAAGCATCACAGATTACCGCGAACGAAGACAAAAAGAAGGATATTCAAAAAGTTAAAATATAAAGTCGGAAATGACAACTTTAATCAATCATTTCAGTCATATTTAGGTTACTTACAACATGCAAATAGTTTCAAACTGACACAACAGCTTAAAAATCAAATCTGGTTTTGGGAACATCAATAATATCGGTTTACTTATTTTCCAGTTTTGCGATTTCGGAGGAAATTATATCCAGGTCTTTTTTATCTACTATTCCGTCTTCATTTAAATCAGATGCAGGTACTTTTGGTTTTTTACCAAGGTTTGTTAAAACTATAGAATGATCTGATGCATTAATTATTCCATCACCGTTAAGATCAAATTTTATTAGCGCAGAAGGTGAGGCTACCTGTATTGTAAGGTCCAGAGTTTGTCCTACAATTAGGGGTCCAATGAGGCTACCTGCTTTACCCAGAATGAACCTTGCACCGGTTAATCCCGGAGTTTCTGTAATAACATTAATTTTTGCTTCGGGAGTGCTAATTTTAAAAATGTCAGATAAATCTACAGTTCGGAGTTTACTTAAAGGAATAATAAAGTTTCCGAGACTCTTTATTGGGGCTGATTGTACTGCTGCTCCTGGAACTTCAAGGTATACGATTCCTGATTTTAAGAACTGGTCTTTATCCTGAACAGATCCTATAATCGGGCTTAGTTCATTTTGAGAATCAGATTTTTTTGCAGTTGTGAATTCAAGCGGAGCTGATGTAAGTTTACCTGAGACAATCTTGAATTGATATAAAGTCTCTGGAGTAAGATCTTTTAAGCTAACATGGTGCAGAAGTTTTGCTTCGGGAATTTTATCGTCCAAATCGTCCAGCGCAGTTTGGTTGAAATTTCCTGCAGAGGAATAAACAATAAACCCTGGAGTTTTGGTGTCAGTTACCCAGGAAACACTGACTGATCCATCCTCGATATTAGTTATTTTTACATTATTTGGTGCGAACTCCGGCGCAGCCTGCGATACATAAGTTTGATTGCTTAACGTAAGATATATGCCTGCTGCCATGCCGACAATAATTATTGTAAGCCCTGCAAGGGTAGGGATCCGGATACGGTTAAGTAAGTTTTTCATCTAGATCCCCTCAAGGTTAAAGTTTGAATCAATAGGTTCAACTATTTTTTCAATATCAGGCGGGATTTTTACCTCGGATTTTTTGTGGATAACATCAAAAACTACCCATAAAATTATAGTTATTAATGTAGCTATTGCAATCAGTAAATACTCTTTTTTTGTCATTTTACGTAATATGCTTTTCCGGAAACATTCATTAAGAGTACATTTCCGGAGGAGACCTTATTAAAACTTAGTTTATCTATAATTATTAGTCTTGTGCCGTTGTATATATTTTGTAAAACGGTCTTTAGAGTACCATAAGAGCCCTCTATATTAAAGGTAAAAGTAATTTCTTTCAATTCATTGGAACCTGGTTTTTTATCGATAGAGATTGGCTGAAATTGTAATGCGGAAATAGTGGCATCCGTATCCTTGGTAGTTAGCTCGATACTTTTAATCAAGTTTGCAAGATCAGCATTTGAAGGCAGAGAAGAAACAATGGCAGATTTAGTATCTGAGCTAATCTTATTATAGTTAGTTTGCGCAGCGTCCAGATCAGTGATTTTCTTATCAATTTTTTTTAGGGAATCCTGTTGGATAGTAAGCTTTTTTTGCAGCAGGACTATTGTTTCCAAGGTAGGCTTAATAGCAAATAGCATAAATACTCCGATCATAACAATAGTAAAGATTGCATATCCATAAGTTTTTAGGATAGGATTTTTAATTACCGGTTCAATGTAAGTGTAGTATCTGTAATATTTTGTAGATTTGACTGTCATATGCTGCTTCCTTTTCCTATAACTCCTAAGTCAATATTAAAATTTATAATACCTTGGTCTAAGCTGATGCTGCCTAAATTTACACCTGAAAATGCGGGATCTGACTTTAATCCAAAAACTAAAGTTGCAAGCTGGTCATTATTTTGTGCAACACCAGTAACCTTTAAACTGATTTTCCCTGCTGATCCTTGAAAGCCCATATTAGAAAGAGTTACTCCTCCCGGAGTTTGTGCTGCAATCTTATCCATAAAGTTAATATAATCTACCCTCTCCGCTTTAAGACTTTTAATAAATTTAATTTGGGATTGGAATTTTCGAATTATATCTTCATTTCCCTTGAAACTTTGCACAAAAAGTATTTTTTCATCAATTTCGTCCTGATTCTCAGAAATATCATTATCCAGTTTAAACCTGGATACAAAAGCTGCAAGAACCAGTATTTCTACAAAAATTATCAGGTATCTTCCGGCTGAGAGAACCCAGTGGATTAGTCTGACAGCAATTTTTTTAGGTTCACCTTGAGGTCTTAGAAGGTCGATATTAAGTTTAATCTGGTTTTCATTCTTGGGCATAGTTACATTATACATTAGGGGATAGGGTTTGGTATAATACTAAGATATGTTGCCTGAATCATTAGAGAATAAACTTCATCAAGTTACAGAGGCAAGCAGAAAAGCTCATCAAGTTCCAGAAGTGCAATTTGCGAGTAGGTTTAGAGAAAAAGGTTTTTATGGTGCTGCGCTAACTCAATGTAATTCTATTGAGGGATTATTAAAGTATTTATGGCAGTTGAATCTTGATCCGAATGAAGATTTCCGGGTTTACCCGATGACTCATGAACACTCTATACCGGGTTTTGTAGCAGGAGAATATCTTGCAACAGGTAGAAAGATAGCAGCTATTTATCAGAATTCAGGTCTTTACAATGCTGGAGATGGATTTGTTTCCTTTGCTGAAAACTATGGAATTCCACTTCTTGCGGTATCAACTTTTAGGGGAATAGGCGAAAGAAGTTACCCTCATAACTCGATAGCCAGAAGAACTATTGATCTGGCTAGAAATATAATTGGAAGAAGGGATGGAGTATATGGTTCCCCTCTTGGATTAGACCTTCTTGAAGACTTAGATGTTGCTACTGATAGAGTTAACGGTAAGGAAAAAGATAAAAAGGGAAAGGAAAAGCCGCCTCAAGCAATACTGCTTCTCCCTGGATCAGTAATCGAAAATACTCTTCCAAAGGGATTGCCTAATCGAGCCAACACAGACTATAAAAAGCTCGATCTTAGAGTAAAAGCAGACAAAGGGACTATGGAGGAAGATTATTTAGAAAGAGAAATGGTTTCTAGGGATGAGGCGTTGATTGAGATTATGAGAAGGCACCCAGTTGCATTAAGAATATTCTGTAATGGTTTTACAGCTAGAGCAGCTTTACAAGTAAAAGATCTTCCAGGGAATTTTTACAATGCTGCCTATATGGGCGGAGGGGTAGCAATTGGTTATGGTGCAGCAATTAGTAATTTAGGACTTGAGGTGGTTGTTGTTGATGGAGATCAAAATAGACAAATGGGAGCTGCTATGAATGCGATGTTAGATGAATACTATCCTAAAAATTTACACATATACACTTTAAATAATGGTGGTGCGAGCTCTGTAAATGCCGCGATACCAAGTGTTAGTCTTTCGTATTGGGATTATGACCTTACCCATGTTATTGAAACTTGCATTGATGATTCAACCACCTTTGAACATTCAAGAGTAGAGGATGGGATGCTTAATTTATTTAATCCAAAAAATGCTGAAATATTAAAGAGGGAAGCTGGAGAGCTAAAAGAAATTACCAAAAGGGTCAGACGTTGGATGGAACAAGAAGGCAAAGATCCTGTAAAAATCCCAGAAGTTTTTAGAGAATCAATTCAGAGACTTTAAATAGCGAGGTTACTTCTTACTAGTTTTAGCAAGCTTTTTAACAGGTTTTTTCTTCTGAGCGGATTTTTTTCGACCAGAGACCGATCCGCCTATGGCGGATGAAGTTTGAATAACTCCTTTTGAGAGCCTGGATTTAAGGCGGGCTGCTTTGTTTTTATGAATTAAATTTGTCTTTGCTGCTTTATCAAGAGCAGAAAAAACTGCAGACAAGTTTTCAGGTGTTTTATTCACCCTTACTTTTTTAATTAAAGCCTTTAAAGTTTCTTTTTTGACTTTATTTTTAACAGTTCTAACTTTATCTTTTCTTAGTTTTTTAATAGCACTTTTAATTATTGGCATGGAAGGTATAGTAACATAGGTTCTTCCTTTGTGCAAGCGTAAGATGTTAGAATATTTTAATGGTTCAAAATATTTTCTCTATTTTATATCAAAGACAAACTTCAATACTTTCCTCAGCAGTAATTATTATGGCAACGGTTGTTTTGTCCAAGATCTTAGGGTTAATTCGTGATAGACTTTTAGTACATACTTTTCCTCCGGATACTGTAGCTATATTTTTTGCAGCTTTTAGGCTCCCGGATTTAATTTTTCAGCTTATTATTTTTGGTGCACTCTCGGTTGCCTTTATACCTGTTTTTACAGAATATCTTGAAAAAAAAGATAGAAAAGAGGCTTTTGAGTTAGCACAGTCTGTACTTAACCTTGCGATATTAATTTTATTTGCTCTTACTGTAATTGTTTTCATTTTTGCAGATCCGCTAACTAATTTGATTGTCCCGGGGTTTAATGTGTATCAAAAGGCACAGGTTGCCCAGCTAACAAGGATAATTTTAGTAGGCCAGCTTATTTTAACAGTAGGATCTTTTTTTATAGGAATCCTGCAGTCTTTTCAAAGGTTTATAATACCGGCTCTTGCCGGAGTTTTTTATAACCTAGGAATAATAATCGGAATCTTATTTTTATCAAAACCTCTTTGGATTTTAGGACCGGCAGTTGGAGTAATAATAGGTTCTGTGCTTCATGTTTTAGTGCAGCTTCCCCTTGTTTTATCCATGGGTTTTAAGTTTAGCTTAAATTTTTCACTTTTTCATCCAGGGGTAAAAGAGATTACAAAACTTATGAGCTTCCGTACAATAGGGCTTGCTGCAGAACAAATTAATGAAACTGTAGGGTTAATTTTGGCATCCCTTATAGGTGCAGCCTCTGTTACATATTTAACTTTTGCTCAACACCTGCAAATAGTTCCTGTAGGGCTTTTTGGTGCAACTTTGGCTCAGGCAGCTCTTCCTGTTTTATCTTCTGAAAAATCAAGAGGAAGAATGGATGAGTTTAAAGCAACTCTTTTAACTACGCTTCATCAGATTCTTTTTTTAGCTCTTCCCGCTGCAGCTATACTTATAATTTTAAGGATTCCATCGGTAAGGCTTGTTTTTGGAGCTTCGGAGTTTAACTGGGAAGCTACAGTTTTAACAGGCAGGACTTTGGGACTTATGTCTGTTGGTCTTGCCGCACAAGCAGTATCCTTACTTTTAGTCAGAGGGTTTTATGCAATAAAGGATACAAGGACTCCGGTTTTTGTTTCTTTAGTAGTTGTTTTTGTAAATATAATACTTAGCTTTTATTTTGTAAGGGTGCTTTTACTTGATGTTTGGAGTTTAGGACTTGCCTTTTCAATATCAGCTATATTGTCTGGTTTGCTCCTTTTTTGGACTCTACATTTTAAAATCGGAGGTTTTGACTTAAAAGAAGTTTTTATTCCTTTATCAAAAATGCTTATGGCAACAATTATTATGGGTGCGTCTCTTTATATTCCAGTAAAACTTTTAGATCAGGTTATTTTTGATACAACAAGAACTGTTAACCTTCTAATTCTAACCGGGCTAGCATCGGTTTTTGCTTTATCTATATATATATTTCTAGTCTGGTTTATGGGTGTTAGAGAGCTGGAAACATTTTTGAATCTAACAAAAAGGATAATAAGTAAACTAAAAGCTTCCGGACCAAAAGTAAAAACAAATGAGTTTATACATGATACAGAGGCTGTTTGACCTTTAACATGTTAAAATATCCCACATGAACATAAGGTACTTTTCCATTGTTGCTCATGTTGACCATGGTAAGTCTACTTTAGCGGATAGATTTTTGGAAATAACAGGAACCGTTACCGGGGATAAAATGAAACCCCAGCTTTTGGATTCTTTGGCTCTGGAAAGAGAGCGGGGAATTACTATTAAACTGGCTCCAGTTAGACTTAAATACAAGTATAAAAAACCTGTCATTCTGAGCGAAGCGAAGAATATATATCCTTCGGCTACGCCTCAGGATGACAATAACGAAGAATACATTCTTAATTTGATCGACACGCCAGGACATGTTGATTTTTCGTATGAAGTTTCCCGGGCGCTGGCTGCAGTTGAAGGAGCAATACTTTTAGTTGATGCTGTACAGGGAATTCAAGCACAGACTCTTTCCCATGGTCTGGCAGCATTGGAGCAAAATTTAACCCTGATTCCTGTTATAAACAAAATTGATTTACCCAGTGCAAATATTGAAAAAGCTAAAAAAGAGTTAACAGATACATTTGGATTTATAGAGGATGAGGTTTTACTGGTTTCCGGTAAAACCGGAGAAGGAGTTGAGGAAATATTAAAAGCAGTAATTGAGCGTATACCCCCACCTAATCGTCATTCCGAACTTCGTCCAAAGGACGATCAGCCTTTGGCTGATGTTTCGGAATCTCAAACAAACAAGATCCTGAATCAAGGTTCCCCCGATTTAATCGGGGTTCAGGATGACGTAAATGGAACACCGCTAAGGGCGCTAATTTTTGATTCTTTTTTTGATTCGTATAAAGGAGTAGTGGCGGCTGTCAGGATAGTTGATGGGGAAGTTCCAAAAGTGGGCTCAGAGATTGAGTTTTTAGGGACAAAAGCCACGGGTCAAGTTCTGGAAAAGGGTTATTTTGGTCCACAACTTATTCCAACTGATTCTCTTGAAGCTGGGGAGATTGGATATATTGCAACAGGAATTAAAACTCCGGATTTGGTTAGGGTGGGAGATACGATTATTACAACAGTCCACCTCGGAGGTGGAGAAAAGGTTGCCCTAAGTTTATACCTCCGAGGTGTGCCAGGTGAAATTGAGCCGCTGCCAGGATACAAAGAAGTAAAGCCAATGGTGTATGTTGGGCTTTATCCGATAGATCAGGATGAGTATCATGAAATAAAGGATGCTTTAGAAAAATTTAGATTATCTGACCCGGCTTTTACTTATGAGCTGGAACATTCAAATGCCTTGGGAGCTGGGTTCCGTTGCGGCTTCCTGGGACTCTTACACGCAGAAGTGGTTCAAGAACGCTTAAGCGGTGAATTTAACGCCGACTTAATTGCAACTGCTCCATCTGTGGAATATATGTTAGGTAGTGAGCTTATCCATAATCCAGCAGATTTGCCACAAGGAGAAGGCTTGAAAGATTTAAAGGAGCCTTGGGTTAAACTGGAGATTTTTGTGCCGCAGCAATATATTGGCGGGGTTATGGATTTAGTTCAAGAGAAGCGAGGAGCTTTTAAAAATATTCAGCATTTTGGGGCGCAAGTACAGCTCTCATATGAAATGCCGCTTTCAGAGATGATTACAGACTTTTATGATAAGTTAAAATCAGTATCAAGCGGATTTGCCTCTTTAGATTGGGAATTCAGGGAATTCAGGGAAGTTGATGCAGTAAGGGTGGATGTTTTGGTGGGTGGAGAGAAAGTGGATGCACTTTCTGTAGTGATTGTTCGGGGAAGGGCGGAATATGTGGGTCGAAGACTGGTTGAAAAACTAAAAGAAGTATTACCAAGACAAAATTTTGAAGTTGCCATACAAGCAACGATTGGAGGAAAAATAATAGCCCGGGAAACACTGTCTTCTTTTAGAAAAGATGTTACAGCAAAACTTTACGGTGGAGATGTAACAAGAAAAAATAAACTTCTAGAAAAGCAGAAAAAAGGAAAAAAGAAAATGAAAATGATTGGCCGTGTCGAAATCCCCCAGGAAGCCTTCTTGAGTATTTTAAAAAGTTAAAATGGTTTAAACCTGTCCTGAGTTTATCGAAGGATCATTGAAGCAGATTTAGTGGTAGGTTGGGGTGGTGCGTCGTATGATATCCGCTACTAATATAACTTTAGATGTAGCATCAATATCTAAAAATATTCTATAACTTCCCGTTCTTATTCTATGGCTAGTTTTATGTGGAGATCCAAGTTTTTTAACATCTAAAGAAAATGGGTTTTCTTTTATTTTTTGAAAAACTTTTTTAATCCTTATTTGGTCAGCTACTGGAAATTTTTTTAAAGATTTGAGAGCATTACGAGAAAAGCTAATTTGATACACCTTAGATACCTAATTCTTCCCAAACTTTATCTGCTGGGATACCTCCATGCTTTTTGACATCATCTAAAGCGCGGTTCATTTTCTTAATAAATTTGGGATCATAATCTGCAAGATCGTCTTCTAACTCTTGAACTTTAAGATAGGTTTCAATATCGACCATAACCACTTTAGGTTGACCATGTTGAGTTACGATTACCTCTCCTCCCTTAAGAACTTGATCTAAAATTTTAGTTAAATCCCGGCGTAATTCGTCAGTGCCTACAAATCGTTTATCTAATAAATTAGCTAATTGCATAAGGATATCCTAATATATTCCTTAAGATTTGTCAAGTAGACATTTGGGCATTTTTAAGTATACTGAAATCATGAAAATAACTTTTCATTTAGTTATAAAAAAGATTGGGAGAAAAATCAAAAGAATGATGAATATAGAGCTGAAAGTTTAAAGACTCAAGGATTTATACACTGCTGCAGGGAAGATCAGATAAAATATGTTGCAGAGAAAGTTTTAAAGGTCAAAGATTTACTTTTAATTTCAATTGACTCTGAAAAAGTTAAGGCAGAGATTAAAGAAGATTTTGTTCCAGATAAAGATTTGCACAGCTGTCCGCATATTTATGGTCCACTGAATTTAGACGCAGTTATTAAAGTAATAGATTTTCGCCCCACACATATAGGGAATTAGATTTCCATTTACTTGATTTAATTTTTTGTTTGTGAGTATTATTAAATAGAGGAGGTGATAAACATGAAAGCATTGCATATGGCAGCATATATTCTACTTTGGGTTGGTGGTTTAAACTGGGGACTTTGGGGATTACTTAATATGAATCTGGTTGAAACTCTTTTAGGAATGGATCTTGCAAAATTTGTGTATATTCTGGTAGGTGTTGCAACAGTTTATGTTATTGCAACTCATATGAAGGATTGCAAAGTGTGTGCAAAATCATAAGAAATGATTTTGGAATTATTCTTTAAATCCTCCGGATATGCCGGAGGATTTTTTTGATATACTAAATTTGTGGATCCAAGAATTATTATTGTTTTGGTAGTAATAGCTGTTATATCAGTTACTAGGTTATCCCAGGATAATTTTGCTCAAATTACTGCCCTACAGGAGTTGATTATTACCCCAACCCCCACCCCAACTTTGGAGCCAACACCGACTCCAATTTCCCTTCCCACCCCAAGTCCAACTCCAGAGCCCACGCCAACTTCTACACCAAAACCAACAACTACTATAACTCCGAAACCTACTTCCGTGCCTGTCTCAGTTAATAACACTCCTCCAGGTTCCGGTTATTCCAGGCAATCTGTAAAATCAGATAAGGGTACGTTTACTGTAGCAATAGTTTCCGTGGACATGGGATCAACAAAAGTAATTGTGGATACTGCATCGAGTGGAGATTGCAGTAATGATTGTCCTGTACTTTCTCTGGGTGAATATGTTTCCCGAAATGGGGCGTATGCCGGGGTAAATGGTTCTTATTTTTGTCCGGCATCTTATGAAAGCTGTGTGGGAAAAACAAATTCTTTTGATACTCTTTTAATGAATAAAGATAAGGTTTATTTTAACTCGGATAATAATGTTTTCTCAACAGTTCCGGCGGTAATTTTTGGATATGGAACTATTCGGTTTGTGGGACAGAGCCTGGAGTGGGGAAGAGATACTTCTGCGGATTCAGTATTAGCCAATTATCCAATGCTTGTACAAGGTGGAAATATTGCTTATGCAGGCTCAGGAGATGGTAAATTAACGAGTAGAGGTGGAAGAAGTTTTGTTGGAGCAACAGGTTCTACCATATACATTGGAGTAGTATTTTCTGCAACAGTTGAAGAATCTGCATATACATTGCATGCAATGGGAATTCAAAATGCGCTTAACTTAGATGATGGAGGCTCAACTGCCCTTTGGTCAGGAGGATACAAAGTAGGTCCAGGAAGAAGCTTGCCCAATGCCATTTTATTTGTGCAGAGATGATTTTGGTGTTTTGAAAAAAAGCAAAATTGCACTTATAAACAGAACAACCCCTCCAATTCTGACTGCAATTTGAGATCCAAAATGTTCTGCAACTGTTCCTATTTGAAAACTTCCAACAGGGTGTAGCCCCATAAGCACTAATGACTGGATGCTGGAAACTCTTCCGCGGAAACGATCTTCAACCGCGTGTTGAATTGTTGCTTGAATTGTTGAATTTTGAGTGGTTATACCAAAGCCTGTAAGAAAAAGAAATACCAATGCCATGTAGTAATTTGGGGTGAGTGAAAACAAAATTAGGGCAGCTCCGTAGAGTAATCCTCCGAAAAGAATGAGTTTTTTACCGGCGAATTTTTTAGTATATGCGGAAACAGAAATTGCTCCAAGCACAGATCCTGCCCCGGCAGCTGAATAAAGATACCCCAAACCTTTTGCGCCCTGAGAAAATACATGTTCAGCAACAACTGGAAGGATAGTTGTATATGACCATCCAAAAATAGAAATTATTGCAAGGTATAAAAGTAAAATCCTTATTACCGAATGAGTGCCGGCATAGGATAAACCATCTTTAATAGATTGAAAAGTCCCGGGGTGCGGTTTTGAAATATGAGGAGTAAATTTTATAAAATTATAAGCAAGGAAAGGTGCAATAAATGCGATACCGTTAAGTAAAAAAGCCCAGCCAACACCGAAAGCTACGATTAACCATCCTGCAACAGCAGGTCCCACAATTCTAGCTGAGTTAAAAGTGCTCATATTCATAGCTGTGGCTGCATGCAGATCTTTTTTTTCAACAAGTTCCGTAATAATAGAAATTCTGGCAGGATGGTCAAGTGCTTTTGCAATTCCCAGTAAAAAGGTAAGAAGCCCTAAACTAATGAGATTTATGTGCCCGCTAATGATCAAAATTCCAAGAGATGATGCAAATAAAAATTGGCAAAGTTGGGTAATTTTTAAGATGTTTTGTTTTGGGAATTTATCAGCCAAAACTCCTCCCCAAAGTGTAAGAAGCATGGCGGGAAGCTGAGCGATTGCCTCCATCAGCCCTACCATGAAAGCGGAATGGGTGATCTGAAATACTAAATATCCCTGAGCCACAGTTTGCATCCAGTGACCAGTTAAAGAAATAATTTGAGCATAAAAGAAAATCCGGTAATTTTTATACCGGAGGGCTGGAAAAACATTTAGAGTATGCCTTTTTAAAATTTCAGTCATATGAAATTTGTAGCGAAGCGTCTAATCTGAACCACAAGAATCAAGTTTATAGTAGAATATAAGAGTTAGTCAATCAGTAGCGCCAGACATAATTATTAAGAGCAATAACTTGTGCTTCTACTACTTCACCAGCCATAGCAGCTTCATAACCCATATCTCCTGCTAATTTAACAAATGTGTCGGCATCCGCTAGAGTACTTGTTGCTACCATGAAGCCAATGCCCCTATTCCATTGCTGATAAGCAGATCGTTCGTCAATTAATTTTCTGCCCTTATCCGGTAAACCCCTGGCAAGATTCATTAACATTTTTACCCCCTTCGGATCTGGGAATGGAGAATGAATATGAAGCCCTAACCCTTGATCCTCAACCATTCTTTTGCCTTTTTCCGGAACTCCTCCTCCTGAGATATGAGCAGCTCCGGTAATATCTACTAATTTATCCTTATAGACTCCTCCTTGTGCCTCATAAATTAGTTTTCCATATAAAGTGGATGGTTTTAAGATTTCCTCAGCTACTTCAGGAAAATCTTTATGCCAAGGTATAAGAACTTGCTCAAAGAAATTATGACCTAAGAGGTGATTAAAAAAATCCATAGTTAATGATCTAGGTAATTGAAAATTGTATTTCCCTGTACACTCGGCAACAAATTCACTAAGTACATCCATAGTATATTCCTCTAATGTTGGGAAACCTCTTCTATAAACATAATTGGTTTCTAAAATCTTCCTCGCTTTAGTCAATCCATTTGAACGGAGTGATGTTTCCCGGAGAGCTACTATCGGTTGTCCTGGTTTAAGTCGCTCACCGGATATAAATTTGTTAGGTACTGTGATACTTAAACCAACGGCATTCCAATTTACTCTTGTTCTTCCATATCCAGAAGATCGATATCCTAACTCTGCGGTCTCACCATTTAGAAGTGGAAACCTACCTTCGTCACAGGCTTTTTTAGTTCCTCTGGCTAAAGCAGATATTACATCAGCGTTTTCAGCAGTATTTGTATCAATAATATGAGCAATCCCTAAAAGAATCTGACCATTTCTGGCTACATCGGATTCAATCATAGCAAAAGTATCAAAAGCTAAGGTTTCAAAATGAGACGGATCGCCATCTTCTGAAAATAATCTTTCAGCAAATTCGGGCTTTGTACCTATTCCATCAGCATTTAACCAAGATGTAAAGCCTTGTGTATCAATTCCATAGCGATGAGATTGTCCGGATTCGGATAAAACTATTGGGTGAAATCTGGGATCAGGGAAATTAGTTCTTGTTTGAACTATAACTTCACCCAGAGTTAAAGAGGCAGCGCCTTTTTGATCAGGAGAAAGTTCGGTCATTATTAAACCGATATTAAATCCTTGAAGGCTTGCTGTCAAGTGGGGGCTTGACAAGCGTTAGCACTCATGGTAGTATAGTGCCAGTCCTTCTGTCATTCCGAACGCAGTGAGGAATCTCAAGATTAAGTCTTAAGATCTCTCGCTACGCTCGAGATGACAGGTTAGTAGGACTGTGGATTATGGATTTGTCAGACAGACAAAAAGCACTTTTAAAAGCAATTATCGAAGAGTATGTTAATAGAGCTGAACCAATTGGTTCAGAAACTATTGAGAAAAAACATAACCTTGGAGTTTCCCCTGCTACTATTAGAAACGAGATGGTTCGGTTAACAGATATGGGGTATTTAAGGCAGCCTCATACAAGCGCGGGAAGAACGCCAACGTCTATGGGCATGAGGTTTTATGTTAGTGAGCTCATGAAAGAAAAAGAGCTTCCGGTTTCAGCAGAAGTTTCTATAAAAGAAAAGCTTATGTCGCAAAGGGTACAAAGGGAAAGGTTGCTCCGGGAAGCTGTGAAAGCTTTGGCACAAAGATGCGGGATGCTTGGTATGGCTTTGGATGATGCAGGACAAAGCTACTACGCAGGAGCAGCGAATATTTTGGACTGGCCGGAATTTTATGATATTGATGTAACAAGGTTTGTTTTAAAACTTTTTGATGAGTTCCCTACTCTTTCAGAGATAATTGGTAAGGCACAGGGGGTTGATCCGATACATATACTTTTTGGGGAAGATATGGAGTATGAAAGCTTGCGCTCAACAGGGTTTGTATTTACAAGGTATGAGCTTGGAGCGAATGCACTGGGTCAAACGAATAATGGAGTAATAGGCGTAATTGGACCAGCAAGGATGAATTTTCCGCTAGTAATACCTTATGTTAAGTATATTAAGAATTTATTGTATGAAGCAGGAAGGGTTTAAGGAGAGTCAAGTGACATAGTCCGCCACTGGCGGACTTGACTCTAGCGACTAGACACTAAAACTAATGACTAAAAAAACAGATAAAGTAAATGAATTAGAAGCAAAAGTTAATGAGTTAGATGCTCAATTAAAAAGGGCGGTGGCTGATTATCAGAATTTGGAAAAGAGGATTACTGAGGGAAGAAGTGAGCTGACATCTTTTGTAGCAGGTGAACTGGTGAATAAGCTTTTACAGGTACTTGATCACTTGGAGCAAGCTACAAACGGGGCAACGGAAGCGGAAAAAGAGTCTGGTTGGTTTAAAGGAGTGGAGTTAGCAGTTAAACAGTTCAAGGATGTATTAAAATTAGAAGGGTTAGAGGAAATACAGGATGTTGGAGAGTTTAATCCAAGCTTACATGAGGCTGTTGATGTAAGGGACATGCCGCCTTCGCTTGACAGCTCCGGGATTCATAAGGATAATATGATATTAGAAGTAATTAGAAAAGGGTATAATTTAAACGGAAAAGTGTTGCGGCCAGCACAAGTGGTTGTCGGGCGAAGCCCAGACAACCATCCTGAGCGACCGGAGGGAGCCGAAGGATAGTGGATTGTCATTCCGAGCGTAGCGAGGAATCTCAAGATTTAACCTAGAGATTTCTCACTTTGTTCGAAATGACAAAAGTAAAAAGGAGAAAATATGGCAGAAAGAAGAAAACCTAATTATATGTCAATAAGAGGAATGGCTGAAGTTGCATCGATTGAAGCGCAAGTTTGTACAGAGGCGATTAGAAGGTTAGCTGGAACTGAGCAGGCTACTCCAGATGGTTTTGCTACGACAATAAGAGATTTGTCAACCAGGTTTACTGGGTCGGGTGGGGTGATTGATGAACGTTCTGGATTGGGTCCTCGACAACGAGAAAAAGTTAGAGAGGCTGTAATGTCTTGGGCATCTGATAGTGTACCTTTTGAAGCTAGAGGAGGACAGGATGGCTAAAATTGTTGGAATTGATTTAGGAACTACAAATAGCGTTGTTGCAGTCATGGAGGGCGGTAAGCCTAAAGTGATTCACTCTGCTGAAGGGGAAAATATTATCCCTTCTGTTGCTAATCCGGTAAAAAATATTGTTGGACGGGTGGCTAAGCGTCAGGCTGTTGTTAATCCAAAAGAAACTATTTTTTCAGTTAAAAGGCTTATGGGTCGTAAGTTTAAAGACGCAGAGGTTCAAAGAGACTTAAAGTGGCTTCCTTATACAATTAAAGAAGGTCGTGAGGGTATGGCGGTTGTAGAGGTAGATGGTCATGAATATACTCCCCAGGAAGTTTCTGCACAAATTTTACAAAAAATTAAAGCTGATGCCGAAGCATATCTCGGTGAAAAAGTAACTGATGCTGTTATAACTGTTCCAGCATACTTTGATGATGCACAGCGTCAAGCAACTAAGCAGGCTGGTGAAATTGCCGGGTTAAATGTTCAAAGAATTATTAATGAGCCCACTGCAGCGGCTTTGGCCTATGGTTTAGATAAATCACACGCTCACACCATTGCTGTATATGACCTTGGTGGTGGAACTTTTGATGTGTCTCTTTTGGAACTTGGAGATGGAGTAATTGAGGTTAAATCAACAAATGGGGATACACACTTGGGGGGTGATGATTTTGACCAGGTTATTTTAGATAATATTGCAGAACAGTTTAAAAAAGAACAGGGTATTGATTTAAAATTTGACAGGCAAGCTTTGCAAAGGCTCCGCGACGCTGCTGAAAAAGCCAAAATTGAGCTCTCTAGCTCTCAGGAAACTGATATCTCTATTCCGTTCGTAACAGCAGATGCATCCGGTCCAAAACACCTGGAAATGAAGTTAACCAGAGCAAAACTTGAGGAGATGGTAAAGCCTCTAATTGATAAATCATTTGATGCTGTTAAGTCTGCCATGAAGGATGCAAAGCTTGCATCTAAAGATATTGATGAGGTAGTTCTGGTTGGAGGGATGACCAGAATGCCGGCTGTACAAAAGGCTGTCCAGGACTTTTTTGGTAAAGAACCGCACAAAGGTATTAACCCTGATGAAGTTGTGGCAATTGGTGCTGCAATTCAAGGAGGAGTTTTGGGGGGTGAGGTTAAGGATGTTTTGCTTTTGGATGTAACTCCCTTAACTTTGGGAATTGAAACTTTAGGAAGCGTTAGAACAGCTTTAATAAATAGAAATACTACGATTCCTTCTTCAAAATCTGAAGTATTCTCCACAGCTTCTGATAATCAAACATCTGTTGAAATTAATGTTTTACAAGGTGAGCGCGAGATGGCAGCAGACAATAAATCTCTAGGTAGATTTATTTTAGACGGTATTCCACCAGCACCAAGAGGTATCCCACAAGTTGAGGTAACGTTTGATATTGATGCTAATGGAATTCTAAATGTGTCAGCCAAGGATAAAGCTACCAGTAAAGAACAGAAAATAACTATTACCGGCTCAACTGGTTTAAATAAAGAAGAAGTTGAGAAGATGACTAAGGAGGCTGAGGCTCATGCTGAGGATGATAAAAAGAAAAAAGAGGAAATAGAGAGCCGAAATCAGGCTGATTCATTAATTTATACAGCTGAAAGAGCGCTAAAGGATGGCGGAGAAAAAGTGCCAGCAGATGTTAGAACAGATGTAGAGCAAAAAATCTCTGAACTTAAAGGAGTTAAAGATTCAGGGTCTGCAGAGGATTTGAAAGCTAAGTCTGATGCGTTGTCAGAGGCTTTGCAAAAAATAGGAGCGGCCATGTATGGTTCGACAGGCTCACCACAAGGTGAGAAGAAAGATGGTGAACAGACTGGAGAACAGCCAGCTAACACCTCGGATGGTGGCCCTGTACCGGACGGTACGGGGGACTCCTCCGAGGTGGACAAAGAGCCCTCCTCCGCTAAAGCTACGGAGGGTGAAACTGTAGAAGGTGAAGTGGTAGAAGAAGAAAAGAAAGAATAGTTATTTTATCCTCTTAAAACTGGCTTCGTCAGCTTGTCCGCTTTTAGCATCAATTAAAATCTCATACTCCTCATCGTTACCGTTTACTATTTTTAGTGAAAAGTGAGTATTATCGCTCCAGGCTTTAAAGGAAGTTCCGCACTGGCATTTAAATTTAGTGTTATATCCTATCGCTTTTGAATTATCTATCAAGAGATCTTTACTTATTAATACTCCTTCTGAGTCGAATAGATAAAAATATTGGGAATCTCCAATGAAGGAGTATAAAACAATATAGGGATTTGTTTTGCTGGGTGAAAAGAATACTTCATAACTCGCAATACTGACAAGTTTTATATCCAACTTTTTCGCAGACTTTATATTGTAGTTATTATTGGTGATATAGAGTTCCGAATCGAATCCCTCGATATTATTTTTCGTATTGAAAACGATCAATTTTTTACCAGTTGATGGGATGTCTTTTTCAAATACTATCTGTGATTTTTCTAATGTTTCTGATTGTTTTGCAGTGTTTGGTTTAAGCGTCTGAACTGGTGTTGCTTGTTGAGTTTGGACAACAGTTTTTGTTCGATTATCCCTCGATTTCTCTTGGGATAGGTTTGAATAATTGGTATACACAAAATATCCACCAATTCCCAGAATTGCTATTAAAAGAACTATTAATATTGGAGCAAAACCTTTCGACTCACTTCGCTCGCTCAGGCTCGAATAGGTATAACCAAATTGTCTCATTAAAATTAGTATAGCATTTTCTGCTATAATATAAATATGACCAAGCAGGAAGAAAGCCTTACAAAGGCATATAGAGATTATCGCAAAGCTAATTTAGGGACCAAAAGTGTCTTGAGCTTTTTACGTTCCTTTATGCCTGAAATGATTTTTAGAACCACTAGACTCGAGGGTGAAAAAATCAGCCGTCGCAGTGTTTCTTCAATCTTTAAGTAATTAATGGCCAAAGCTAAAACTAAACCCAAGGGTGCAACTTCATAAAAAGAAACTGTCTTTGGTATTATTCCCCGCTTAAGACTGCTTCAGTTAGAGTTAGAAGGAACAAAAAGAGGGCTTGAATATATTCTTATTCTGGCAGAAAGAAATCCCAGAATTACAGCGGATTTAATTTGTAAACTTCATCAAGTTTCTTTTGGATGGATTTTTCCAAAATGGGCAGGAAAATATAGAAAAATTCAGGTAACTTTTTCTGGAAAAGAAGCCCCGCCGTATTACCAAGTTCCTGAATTAATTATTAATCTTTGCAATGATCTAGAGGAAAGAATTAAACATTTACCGGGTAAAGATGAGAGCGGTTTCATTATCAAAGTAGTAGAACTTTTAGCTTGGTTTCAGCACAGATTTGTATTTATTCATCCTTTTCAGGACTACAATGGAAGGACTGCCAGAATGCTCAACTCTCTGATTCTCCTACAGTTAAATTTACCGCCAATTGAACTTAGAGCAGAAACAGGAGAAGATAGGAAAAAATATCTTAGATCAATGCAAAAAGCTGATGAGGGTAACTACTCATCTTTGGAAGCTTTAATCAATATTGCATTATTAGAATCGTTAGAAAAGATTAAGAATGATAGTTGAAGGTGAAGTAGTTGAAGAAGCCACCTCCGCTGAAAGCTCCGGTGAGCCAAAGGAGAAAAAAGAAGAATAACCTCCTTGTCATTCCGGGCTTGACCCGGAATCTTTAGTAATATTACTGGGTAAATTTAAAGGTGGAGAGGATTTGGTTAAATATTTCTCTTTTCTTTTCCACAGTCAAACCATAATTATCTTCGTAAGACTTATCTAGAAGTACTAGGAAACTAAATAGAAAATTATCTTTTTTAAGAAATACTCTATCTGTTGGAAGTATGTCAGGAGGAGAAACCATTTTAGCAGGATAACCACCTACTAATAGATCTATTGTCTCTTCATAAGGTATACAATTATCTGGAGTATTACAATTACCTTTTTTCATTATATCTTCTAATGTTTTATTGTTTTCGTGTATAGATAAGGTAACAGCAGGAACATAATTTATTGGTTTTGGAAGATCTGGTTTTAATACCGGTTTAAGATGTATCTCAAACCCTAACCCTAAGCTTCCTTCTCTTGTTTCCTCTTCATAAATCCAATTTGGAGGATATTTTATTGAATATCCATACTCTGTATTTGTATATGTTTTCCAATTGGCAGTAAGATCTGAAGTTGGAGTTGGGGTAACTGTTGATGGACTAACCGAGGGAGAGATTGCTCGCCTCGCTTCGCTGGCGGAGCGGGCCACGTCTGGTTCGACTTCGTTCACCATTCCTCGCAATGACGAATATACAAAATACCCACCAATTCCTAAAACTGCTAGTAAAATAACTATTAATATTGGAGCAAAGCCCTTCGACTCACCCTTCGATAAACTCAGGGTTCGCTCAGGGTTGTAACCTGTTTGCATAGTTTCATAATACCACTCTTAATGATATAATAACCATATCATGAAGAACAGTTCATTCATTTCATCTGATCCGGGAGTTATGCGTGGCGCCCTTGTTATTACAGGCACCAGAGTACCGATGGTTAGAATTCTTTACCTTTTAAAAGAGGGCTACACTATTGATCAAATTCATGATCAATATGATTGGGTATCTAAGGAGAAAATTAAAGGTGCTATTGCAGAGTTATCTACCAAATTAGATAATAGCGATTATGGCGCCAAGATTTTACAAACACAAAATCCTGCTGGATGAAAATTTCCCTAACAGAAAATATTTCCCGATCTTAAATAGTAGATTCAATGTAAAACACATCGCTAAAGATCTGAAACACAGTGGTTGGTTTGATGATCAAATATATAAATTTGCACAAAAGGGGAAAATGGTGATTGTTACATTCAATGTTAAGGATTTTGTAGCATTTGTGGGTATTAGCCATACTACGGGTATAGTTGGAGTTTCCAATAATTTATCCAATGAGGATATTGATAAAAAACTAACGTCGCTTTTTACCAAGAGTACAAAAAGGTCTTTATTAGGTAAGATAACTCATGTAACCGGAGAAACAAAAACATGAGTATACTCAGGAATAGTAGAAATAGATTAATAAGCCACAAACTTAAAAGATCTATAGCTTTCAATGGCTGGAGAAGACATATTAGCGGAAAAGAGAAAATATTTGCAAAAGAATCTAAAAATTTTGATCTTTTAAAAATTACTGGGTAAATTTAAAGGTGGAGAGGATTTGGTCAAATAACTTTTCATCCTCATCACTGACGCCACCTCCGCTTCCATCGCCTATATTAAACTCATATATTTTGTTTTCTGTTGCCTGGACTACTCTACCGAAGCTTTGGGGATATCCCTCATCAAAACTTTGAAGTTTAATACCAGTTATTTGCCCATTAGTATAAGCCTTCATAGTGTCTGACATTTGATCAGCCTGAGATTTTGCCCAAGGAGCATTTTGATTGCTCTTTAGATCACTAACAATTTTATCTACTATCTGTTTAGTGCTTAGGTGCATGGGGTTATCTGTAGTGCTAACTGAAAAAGTCCAATAAGGCTTTGTATCTTCTTGATAGGAGACAAATACTATAGTTGAGGATGCATTTTTAACGACGCCATTAGAAGGGTATTTAAATGAAAAATTAGCAGACTGATATGTTTTCCAGTTAGCTGTTGGATCTGAAGATGGAGTTGGAGTAGCTGTTGTTGGACTGGTAGAAGGAGAGATTGCCGTGTCGGGACGTACCGTCTGGTACATCCCTCCTCGCAATGACGTATAAACAAAATATCCACCAATTCCTAAAACTGCTACCAGGATAACTATTAATATTGGAGCCAGGCCTTTTTGGTTGGGCATTAAGTTTAGTATAGCATTTTTTATTTGAAGTCAAACTAGCACTTTTGAGTGTGGAGTGCTATACTACAATATGTCATCCTGAACTTTAGTGAAGGATCTCTGAACTTGTTTCAGTTACATTAATGTATCTAGAATTAATCTAGAGATTCCTCGCTACGCTCGGAATGACAGGTAAACATGGCTGCAAAAAAAGATTATTATGAAATACTTGGAGTATCTAAATCCGCTTCGGATGCGGAGATTAAGAGTGCCTATAGAAAACTAGCTAGGCAGCATCATCCGGATATAGATAAATCTGCCGGGGCAGCTGAGAGATTTAAAGAAGTCTCTGAGGCATATCAAGTTTTGTCTGATTCTTCTAAAAAACAACAGTATGATCAGTTTGGGCATGCAGCTTTTTCCGCCAGAGGCGGACCATCCTCTGGATGGGATAGTTCTCAGGGAGCGGGCAATCCATTTGGACAAGGCTTTTCTTATTCCTGGTCATCTTCTGGTGGGCAGAATCCATTTAGCCAAGGTGGGTTTGAGGACCCGTTTGATTTATTTGAGCAGATTTTTGGAGGAGCGGGGTTTAGTGGATTTACCCAAAGGCGCCCCACTTACCAGATGAGGCTATCTTTTAATGAGGCTGTTCATGGGGTAACTAAACAAGTTGAAGCAGAAACAAGGGATCAGCAGGGTAGAATTCAAAGAAAAAGATTAACTATAAAAGTTCCGGCTGGAGTGGATAGTGGAACCAGAATGAGGTTTGGGGATTTAGATATAGTTTTTACTGTGGACAGGCACGATGAATTTCACCGTGAAGGAGCAGATATTTTTTCAGAAATAAAAGTTTCTATTCCTCAGCTTGTTTTAGGGGATACGTTTGAGGTAAATACTGTGTCTGGGAAAGTAAAGGTAAAGGTACCGCCAGGCACTCAGCCTGGATCTTTAGTTAGACTTAAAAGTAAAGGTGTGGCAAGATTGGGTTCTGTGGGACATGGAGATCATTTTGTCAGAGTAAACCTGGAAATCCCTAAAAATCCTGGTAAGCAGGAAAAGCAACTTTATGAAGAGTTATATGCTTTAGGAAACAAGAAAAAAGGCTGGTTTTAAAGCTGGGGTTCCGGAATCGATTTAATGGCAGCCAAGATTTTCCCGGGTGCTCCAATATCCAATTTACTTGCTTCAATATCTCCAAATCCGGGATCTTTAGATCCACTATTTGAAATGATAAGGATATTGGGGATAGCTCCTCTTAACGCAGCAGATAAAATCCTACCGTCATCACAACTAAAATATCCCATGAGTTAAGGTTTCCATCGACAATTGCTACTTGTACACCCAAATCTTTAGCGAGTTGAATACTTGAAAGAGCGGCTTTTAAAGTTTGCGCCTCAATAACAACTTCATGACCAACATTTTCTAGAAGTCTTTTAAGAGATCTTCTCATAGTATCACTGTCTTCAGCGTAAAATATTCTTGCATCATGAGTTCTAAAACGAAGTGCAGCACTTCAGGTAAAATTTAGTACCTGAAGGAGGTGTATTAGTTTGGATAAATACAAGCACTTA
>MFDK01000017.1 GCA_001776865.1 Candidatus Daviesbacteria bacterium RIFCSPLOWO2_01_FULL_37_10
AAGCAAAAAAAGAAAATTAAAAATTGGATTATTTTGGACATTATGGTTAGAGTAGCACAAAGTAGAGTCAAGTGACTAGAGTCAAGAGTCTAGAAATGATACAATTTGGGAATGATGCCCCGTAAGAAAGGTTTCAGGTTACAGGTTTTAGTTTACAGTATTCTTTTTCTGTCCACTGTAATCTGTACCCTGTCCACTGTCCGAGCTGATGAAATAGAGGATCTGCAAAAACAAATTAATGAGCTCTCTTCTGCCCGTGAACAATCTGTTGCGGCTACTAAACCTCTTGAAGGGCAACTTAGTTCTTTAAAAAGACAACTTGCCCAAATTCAAACATCTTTGGATAACCTTTCATCAAATATTAAAAAAAAGCAGAAAGAACTTGATAGCCGTGAAGAAAAACTGGTTAAACAACAAGTAATACTTGAAGAAAGAGTAAGAAGCTATTATAAGCGCTCCTATTTTGCAAACCCTATACTTGTAATTTTATCTTCATCTCACTCGGGTGAACTTTTTAGAGAATTATCGTACAGGCAAACTGTTGCTATGGAGGATAAGAATATCATAACTTCTGTAACTTCTGAGGTTTTGGATCTTTTAACACAAAAAGAAAAACTGGAAAAGGATAAGGTATCTCTTGCAAGCTTACAGGAACAAGTTGATAAAAACGCTGATTTTTTAGGAGGAGAAGTTAAAAAAGCTAAAGAGTTTCAGGCAGAGTTAAGCAGTAAAATAGCATCTTTAACTGCAAAACAGCAGCAAATTATAGCTGCAAAACTCGGGAGTTTAAATTTGCCAACTTCTCTTGGAGCAGGGCCGCTTTTCTGTACAGATGATAGAAACTTAAATCCTGGTTTTTCCGGCGGTTTTGCATTCTTTACTTTTGGAATTCCACACAGAGTGGGTATGAATCAATATGGAGCACTGGGAAGAGCCAGATCCGGCCAAAACTATCAGGATATACTACGAGCCTATTTTGACTCTATAAGTTTTGAGAAAAGGCCAAACGGAAATATTAAAGTGCAGGGATATGGGGAAATGCCTCTTGAAACTTATCTTCTTGGAATTTATGAAATGCCGGATTCCTGGCCGACGGAAGCTTTAAAAGCGCAAGCTATATCAGCTCGTTCTTATGCACTTGCTTACACAGATAATTTATCAAAAGAAATTTGTACAACCCAATCCTGCCAGGTTTATAAAGGCGGAAATAAAGGAGGAAATTGGGAATCTGCTGTTAAGGCAACAGAAGGTGAAGTTTTAATTAGTGGCGGGCAACCCATTTCTGCCTGGTATTCATCAACTGACGGAGGGTATACTTATTCATCCAGCGATGTCGGGTGGGGATCAAGACCATGGACAAAAAGAACTAAAGATAGTTCAGGAGATATAGGATCATTCTCCGATTTAAACGCAAAAGCGTATGATAAGGACTCCCCTTGTTTTTATGCCGCACAAGGCTTTAGAAGTGAGTTTGGGAAATCAGCTTGGCTCAAATCCTCTGAAGTTGCGGATATTGTAAATGTAATAAAACTGGCAAGGGTAGATTCGGGAACAAGGGCGCATTTATATCAACAAGATAAATCTAATCCGGAAGGAGTTGAAAATTGGGATTTTGAAAAAGTAAAAAGCGAACTTAAGGTACGAGGACAAACACCCTTCAGTAGCATTTCAGATATATCGGTTTCCGCTGATTTTTCAACTGGTCAAACGACCGGAATAACATTTTCAGGGGACGCGGGAACAGAGTCTTTTAGCGGAGGAGAATTTAAAAACTTTTTTAACCTTCGCGCCCCTGCAAATATCCAAATAGTAGGATCGCTGTTCAATGTGGAGAGAAAGTAGGGTCAATTGACATAGAGTCAAGAGTCTAGACTGTGATTCCTTGGTACAATTAGTTTCATAATTGTACCTTGACTCTTGACTCTAGCGACTATGTCACTTAAAAATGCTATACTAAGCCCATGTTTCCTTCATATACTGAGAATCCGTCTAATGTTTGTTTTGAAGGTCAAGACCCGGATGAAACTATACTTCTGCTTTTAAGGGCACACCCGATTACGAATTTATCCTGGATAATACCTGCTGTTATTATTTTTTTTATCCCGTTTCTTACACCGCCAATCTTAAATAATTTAGGGTTTGGTGGAATTTTAAATCTACCCGCAACTTATATAAGTGCAGCTTTAGTTATTAATTATCTGTTAGTTTTGGTGATTACATTCGAGGGATTTTTATACTGGTATTTTAATGTTTATATAGTCACGAGTAAAAATATTGTGGATATTGATTTTCATTCAATACTTTTTAAAAATATAGATCTTGCCCCCCTTAAAAACGTTGAAGATACATCTTCTAATATGGGCGGAATATTAAAAGCCATTTTTAATTATGGTCATGTAATTGTTCAAACAGCCGGGGCGTCTGAAAATATAGATTTTGCAAATGTGCCAAATCCTCATAAAGTATCAGATTTTATATTAGATAGAGTTCATATAGCTGGAGGACACTAATGCAGGCAGGAAATTTAGATTTATTTCAGTCGCCATTTATTTTAGAGGTTTTAAAGTTCGTAATTTTATTGATTTTATTTTTTTACGCAATTTTTGCACTTCTTATTGCCAGGCAAGTTGATTTAATGAGTAAAACTCTTATAACTCCTGTGTCTCCAGTTGTTAAAGCAATTTCAATAATTCACGGCGGTTTTGCAGTCGGCTTTATAATTCTAGTATTCGGTTTACTCTGAATTATATGAGTGAAGCGAATATATTTTTGGTATTTGGGTTACTTTAATGAATTACAAATTTGCTAAACTAGTCGGATTAAATACAGATATTGAGGCTGCTCAAATAACAATATCAACTAATGATCCGCAAAATTCCTTTTTAGGGGTAATAGAGCTTACATGTGATGATGCGTTTGTTAGAGGAAGACAGGCTCTTTCTGAGCTGGTTGATTCATACCTTGAGGAGAGAATTGATAGTAAAACAGAGGGAGAGAGGTTGAAAGATTCGTTTACAGCTTTACTGGATAAACTGAAAGACGTTAAAAGTTTTTCAGTAGTAATATCGAGCCTACAGGGAAAAGTTTTATATATAATCGGACAAGGTAATATTGATTGTTTTTTAAGAAGAGTTGATAAAATTTCTACGCTGGATAGTACATCTGGTCAGTTGGTATCTGGTTTTTTGCAGGAAAGGGACAGAATATTTTTTTCAACAAGAAACCTTACAAAGTATCTAGGTGATGATTTAAAAATTACTTTAGAACTACCCTTTTTAAGGTGGGAAGAAGAGATGGAAGCGAAAATTAACGCAAGGGAAGATCTAGCTGAAGATTCGCCAGAAGTAACAGAGGAGCAGGATACTTCTTTAAGAAGAGCAGGGTTAATTATAGATGTGGAGGGTGATGAAATTTTGGAGGATATAACTCCGGCTAAGGAAATGAACTTAAGGGCAGAAGAAATTGAAAATAAATTCGCATACAAAGTTAAAATAGGTGATATATTTAGAAAAATTCAGATAAATAAAGTAACTTACTATTTCATAAGAAATATTTTACCGGGAAGTTCACTTCGTGAAGCGAGCGGGAAAGCGAGATTGGTTTTGGCATCTATTTTAATTATGGTTGTAATTGCGGGAGCTGGTCTAAAATTTAAATCTTTTAAAGATCAGGAAAGAATGTCAAATTTTGTAAATTTTATGCAACAGGCTGAGGTTGATTTTAAAGAAGCGCAGAACCTTAAAACGCTTAACGCTGAGGAAGCAGCATTGAAACTTTCCAGCGCAAAAGAAATGTTAGAAAAAGCTTTAAAGATAAATTCTAAAGATATTAGGGCTCAAGAACTAAAGAAACAAATTGATGAGGAGAGCGGAAATATTTCTCAGAAATTTGATGGTAATTTTTCTGAGTTTTTAGATTTAAGTTTGATTAAAAAAGGTTTTAAGTCACAAAATATATCTCTTTCTGCAGGTAAAATTTTAAGTTTAAATACAGAAGATTCAACGGTAGTTGTAATTGATATTTCAAAGAAGAGTCAGAAAATTTTGAGCGGCAGGGAAAAACTAGGTGAGGCAAAATTTGCATCTATAAACGGCTCTTCGGCATTTGTGTATTCAGCAGATAAGGGGATTATCCGTATTGATACTGGTTCCCAGGAAGCGTCGTCTGCAGCAAAAGCGGATAAAGATTGGGGGAAAATCAGTGATATTGTTGGATTTGGGGGAAATATTTATCTTTTAGATAAAGAGAAAAATCAAATATGGAAATACATGGCTGTTGCCTCTGGATACCCCGGAAAAAGGAATTATTTAAATGAAGGGGTTAAAGTGGATTTTTCATCTGCAGCCCGGATGCAAATAGAAAGTTCGATATATGTTTTAAAAACCGGTGGGGAGATCTTACGATTTACTAAAGGTGAGCCTGATCACTTTTCTATAGGAGGATTGGATCGGGGGATTAAAGATCCTAAAAGCATATTTACATCATCTGATACTGAAAATTTATATATTTTAGATTCAGGAAATTCAAGACTTGTAGTTTTATCAAAAACAGGGGAGTATAAAGCGCAGTATAGCGGGGATAAATTCGGTTCTGCTACGGATTTGGTTGCAGATGAGATAGGTAAAAAGGTATATCTTTTGGAAGGAAGCAGGATTTGGCAGATGGATTTGAAATAAGCAAAGCTTGAAATTTTAATAGATTAAAATTATGAAAATCGTTAACAAAAAGGCTCTCCATAACTACCATATCCTTGAACACCTTGAGGCTGGGTTAGTTTTAAGTGGCGCAGAAGTAAAATCCATCAGATCAGGAAGAACCGATTTAGGGGAAGCATACGTTAAAATAATTGGTGATGAGGCATATTTAGTTAATGCAAATATTCCAAAATTTGGTCCTTCTGGAGACAGAGAATATGATGCTACAAAATCCAGAAAACTTCTTCTGCACAAAAGTCAGATAATAACTCTTCTTGGAAAAACTTCCGGGAAGGGATTGGCTTTAATCCCGGTTTCAATTTATGAGAAAAATAATAATTTCAAAGTAGATGTTGGTCTTGCTAAGAGTAAAAAGGAGTTTGATAAGCGTCATGTAATCAAAGAACGGGATCATATAAGACGAGTAGAACAGGAGTTAAGAGGAAAGGAGTAACTAATTTTTCTTTGTAAATTGGCGTATTCCTTGAGTTATGGTTGGTAAAACTTCATATTTCATAGCAAGGGTTAAGGTGATTGGTATCATGGGCGGAAAACCCAGATGCATACCAACAAACATAGCCTTTCCTATGTCTGGAATGTGGTAAATTTGCCGCTCTTTTTTCCATATAAGTTGCCAGTAACTTATAGGAGTAACGTCAGGTTTTATAGACGGATCATCTAAGTATTGTTCATGCGTCATAGAATAATTCCTAGTGGAGATGTCGGCTATGAGCCGAGTCCAAAGTAAATCCTTAAAAACTTCTACAAGCTTAGCTAATTAATCTTTTAGATAATAGTTGTAACCAATCAGCAGGAAAACTAATATCTGATTGAATCATCTTTTGCAATTACAGATCAACCAACACTGTAAGTACAGCATCCCTACTTGGTACATACCTTAAGCTTCCGTAAGGAGGAGAGTTACTTAAGACAATGCTTAACTTAACTTAGCGTTAAGCGTATGCATAGCGGTCAGAATTTCTGCCGTTTGTGTTTTCAAACAATATTTAACGAATAATGTTTGCTATTCGGCTTGCAGTTTTTAAAGTGCTACCCTGTCGAAACTATACATCCCCAGAGTTGTAATATACCACACTCTGTGCTTAAATGCAAATCCTTATGAATTTTATTTTAGACTTACTTTTTCCTAAAAAGTGTGTTGGGTGCGGGAATTTCGACAGCTACTTTTGCACAGACTGCGTTTCAAATATAATGCAAACAGATTTAGTTTGCCCAAAATGTGAGAAACCAGCCGTGGGTGGACAGACCCATCCGATTTGCAGAAGACATTTTGGATTGAATGGTCTTTGGAGTCTGGGAATATATGAAGATCCGCTTAAAAAAGCAATTCAAAAACTTAAATATAAACGGGTTAAGGAACTATCAGAGGTTTTGGTGGATGTTTTGATTGAATATTGGGCAAAGTATCAGCCTTTTGTTTTTGATCAGATTAAAAAAGACAAGGGAGAGGGATGGGTAGTTGTTCCTGTACCGCTTCATTGGTGGAGGCAAAATCAAAGAGGATTTAATCAATCAGGAGAAATTGGCAAGCTTCTGGCGAAAAAATTGGGACTGGAATACTCTGAAGCATTGAAGCGAATCCGTCCAACAAACTCTCAAGTAAAACTTAAGGGAATAGAAAGACGGGAAAACATTAGAAATGCTTTTTCCCTTAATACTAAATACCTAATACATAATACCAATGTATTACTTATTGACGACGTATGGACAACAGGATCAACCTTAAGAGAGTGTTGTTATGTTTTAAAACGGAATGGTGCTAAAAAAGTCTGGGCTTTAACTTTGGCAAGATAATTAATTTGGTGATTCAATTTCTTTGCCAACAACAAGATTATACACAATACTCTCCAATCTTTCTTTCATCTCTCGTGTGCTTTCGTGTAAACTGATGATGTTCTTGTAAATGTTGGCAATTTCGATTTTCCGATTTTCGGGGAAAATTGGAAATGGAATTTCTAGAAATTGATTTGCTTTCATTTCTTTCATTTTTGATCCTATGGATAAACCTGAACAATACTCGCGCATGTACCGACAATTCATAAAGCAAGACATAAACAAGAGGTCAGTATCGGAATATCCGGCTACTCTGTATACGCCTTGGTTATGATGTGCTTTGCCATATAAACTAGCATCATAAAACATCGCAATCCCGACATATTCGCCACGCCCGCCGCGCGAAGTTCTATTGACCAATAACATTGCATTTTTGTCGAGATTATTCTTATCGCAAGTTATTCGTTCCTCATTTCCTATTGCTCCAAAATCTGTAATGTTTGTCGGTGTTATCCAAAGATATTTTAGATCAGCTCCACCACCAAAAACCCTTTTCTTGGGCGTGCTACCACTTTTTACTTTCTTTGGATCGAGAAAATAGAATCCTCCTTTGTAATTTTTGATGAGAAAATCTATTTTTTTGAATTCTTTGCTGTAAATCCCTGTATCCAAACGAGAATTTTTCTCAATCTTTTCCAATGTCGGATATTCGTAATGGAAAGTATTCGATTTTTGGCTTGCTAACTCTTGCTCTATTACCCGATTCAATAATTCGGTTTTTTCTTTAAGACTCTTTTCTTGGTTGATAATTGAAAGAACTAAGGATTCAATATGTCTAACCACTTCGTCCTTATTCTTTTGATTTGGAAAAGGAATTTCGCAATCAAGAAACAAAGTTTTCGCGTGCTTGATAGTTATGCCTCTGGAAACCAAGAAAAGAAGTTGCGTTTTGAAAAATCCACTTTTGAGCAAGCCAAAAATATAGTATTTTTGTTTCGTTATCGGTAATCTATAAATTCCGCCAGAGATCATGTGGTTCGGATAATCACGATCCAGCATTATCACTTCGCCGATATTTGAATCTTTAGAAATAAGAACATCGCCCTCTTTTAGCGATAGCTTCTTAAAACTTGTTGGCAGTATCGGAATAACGCTTTCAGGAGAAAAAGAAGGCAAAAAAGATTCGGGCTGTAATCCCTTTGTTCTTATAAACTGAAAAGGAGAATGTGCTATATAGCTTTGCGAACCAACCTCAACGCCCTTATCTGATGGTTTCAAAGGGCGATCTAGTAATTCACGCAACGGCACACTATTTTTGTTTGTAATTCTAATTCCTTTGTATTGAGAAG
>MFDK01000018.1:0-383 GCA_001776865.1 Candidatus Daviesbacteria bacterium RIFCSPLOWO2_01_FULL_37_10
TCCCTGCTATGGTAAAGTTCCCTGATGGTGCTGTAAATACTCCACCGGACAAACTAAAGTTACCATTAGTATCCTCAGTACTGGCTGGTGTAGCATATGTATCTCCACTATCAGTACTAGCTATGGTTAAATGATGATATGTATAATCCTTAATAGTATATGCATCAACTAAAGAATCTCCATCTCCTGTGTATTTAACAGTAGAACCACTATTTAATGTTGGAGTAGTTGTTGTTTCTGAACCAAATAGTTCAAATGTCCCTCCGTCCTCAATTGTATATGTAGATCCACAAGTAAATGTAGATCCATTAATATCAAATGTTCCTTCAACAATGTTACAAGTAGTTCCTGTGGTATATGCACTACTCATAGAAGCTGTCCCG
>MFDK01000018.1:422-9960 GCA_001776865.1 Candidatus Daviesbacteria bacterium RIFCSPLOWO2_01_FULL_37_10
GCTGTTTGAGTAATAGTTTGAGTAGCTCCACTTCCTCCCATAGTTAAAGTTAAATTAGCCCCACCAAAAGTATCAGTGGTACTCATACTAAAATTGCCCTGGGCAGTCAATGTATATGCTGCACCGGGATTATTAAATACACCATCAGTCCTGGTAAAGTTATTAACTGTGCAGTTGCCCCCTAAATCAAAAGTACCACTGGTACTGGTTTTATTAATAGTTAAATTAAAACCTGAAGATGATCCGCAAGTTAGGGTTGAATCATCAGTATCCCCAGTTCCATCAAATGTGACAGTTATTCCGGTTAAATCAAAGGTTCCGCTCTGAGTAAAATTACCTTCAAGGGTTATATCGGTTCCTGAGTAAGTTATAGTCCCAGTACTGCTAATGACTAGATTTCCAGTACCACAGTCAGGTACACAAGCATCTCCATGATCCATATTAAAGGTACTGCCAGTGTGATTAAGAGTTCCATCAACAGTAATCAGGCCAAAAGTTCCACTGATACTATTCACAGTAATAGTACATCCTGAAGCTAAGGTAAAATCATTTGCACCAGTTTGTGCTAAAGTAACTGTTCCTCCAAGTGAGCCGCTGCAGGTAAGGATTGTATCATCTGATGTTCCACCACCATCAAAGGTAATAGTTTTCCCACTTAAATCCCATGTTCCAGATTGAGTAAGGTTCCCTTCGATGGTAATGTCAGTACCAGAGTAAGTAATTGTAGCTCCGCTGTTGTTGGTTAAGTTCCCTCCGCTAGTTGCATCATCTAAATTAAAAGTTGTACCCGTATGATTAATAGTACCGTTATTGGTTAATGTTCCTATTCTGGTTGAATTAATACTGGTAACTGTGAGCGTACATCCAGAGGAATTGGTAAAATCTCCACCTCCTGTTTTCGCAATCGAAACACTGCCACCCAAAGATCCTGAACAGGTAACAATTGAATCATCACTACCACCATCAAAGGTAATAGTTTTCCCACTTAAATCCCATGTTCCAGATTGAGTAAGATTACCCTCAAGCGTAATGTCGGTACCTGAATACGTTATTGTTGCACCGGTATTATTGGTAACACTACCTTCATTAGTGCTTGCGCCATTTACATCAAAAGTTGATCCTGTGTGATTAATCGTTCCGTTGTTCGTTAAACTTCCCCTGCTAATACTGACTCTTGTAGCAGTAATAGTACAACCAGAAGACAGAGTAACATTTCCTACGAAAGCACCTCCTTTACCATTAATGTCTACGCTTCCACCCAAAGTACCAGTACAGGTAATAATAGTGCTATCACCACTACCAGTTCCATCAATAACTACCGTTGCGCCGGTCATAGTCAGGGTGCCACCTGATGAGGTAAAATCTCTTTCTACAGTCCAAGTACCGGTTGTAGCAGTATGGGTTCCACCTGAGACAGTAAATGAGCCATCATTAATATCAAAAGTTTGGGCATTTCCTGTCCAGATTCCGTCAGCCCGAATAAAAGAAGATGAGCCTACAGTCACTCCGGCATTTACAGTAATAGTACCGGTATATCCTGAGACAATATTTATCCCGGCTACATTTAATGCACTATCTACTGTTGCTCCGTTATCACAATCCGGGTCAAAGGTAGCAATATCAGAGCTGCCTGGAGCAGCTCCGGCATCTCCACTGCCGCAACCTGCCGGATTAGTGGTTTTCCAATTAGAGGCAACAGAGGTATTAGCCGCATCAGCTCCTACCCAATATAAAGTGGCAGCAGAAACAGAGCCGGCTGAAAAAAGGTAAATTCCACTAAAAAACACCAGACAAATAAATGCCTTTAAAAAAATATTCCCTAGAATTGATTGGATAAAATTATTTGGAGACGCACGGGCTCGTTGTAAATTCCCTAATTTTAAATTCATTCCTTGGTGTCCATCCGCGGCATTAAATGTAAACTCTATTCAATTATATGCAAATGAAAATCTGAGTGCAACTGGTTGCGGTGTATCCGTTCAGGATTTAACAAAGAATTGTCATCTCGAGCGTAGCGAGGAATCTCAAGACTTAAATCTTGAGATTCCTCACGGAGTTTACCCCGTACTCTGTTACGGGGTTCGGAATGACAGTGGTGTTGGCAACTCCTGAACCATTACGTTACGGTTGACTGGATAAGCCTTGGGTGTTATGCTATCCCTGTAATGTTCCGACCAGCTGTTCCGGCAATATTGGTTATTATCTTCTTCTTCGTAGCTCTTTTTGCATATGTAGAACTTGCCGGGCCAATCCCATTTTCAATAAATTCTGTTACTACTTCTAAATCTGATACATTTAATGTAACCGGGGAGGGAAAAGTTAGTGTTAGCCCGGATATTGCTGTAGTCAGTGCCGGGATTACAGCTGATGGGGTTACAGTAAAAGCTGCACAGGATCAGATAAACACTGTGATTAAAAAAGTTTCAGATGTAATTAAAAGTTTAGGGGTGGATAGCAAAGATATAAAAACTACAAATTATAGTATTAACCCTAAAATTGATTACCAATCAGGCACTCAGAGAATAACTGGATATACTGCAAATACAACGCTTACTATACAGGTAAAAGATCTGGATAAGATAAATCAGGTTATTGATGTTTCAACTGGTAATGGTGCAAATCAGGTTAATGGCGTACAGTTTGATGTAGAAGACAGAACAAAAGCTGAAAATGAAGCAAGAGAGAAAGCTGTTTCTGATGCAAAGAAAAAAGCAGAGAATGCTGCAAAAGCTGCAGGTTTTAGCCTTGGAAGGTTAATAAATTATCAGGAAAATACGGGAGAGCCGCCGATAATGCTGCAGCGGAGCGGAGCGCTTACAGCTGATGTTGCAGAAACCCAAGTAGAACCCGGTTCCACAGAAATCACAGTTTCAGTTACCCTAAGCTATGAAGTCAGGTGACGCAAAGCGTCATCCTGAACTTGCCTGCACTGAACGTAGTGAATGTGTTTCAGGATCTATTCCATGGTAGTCGTCTTACATAATATCCGCAGTGTTTTTAATGTTGGGTCTATTTTTAGGACTACTGATGGAGCTGGAATAGAAAAAATTTATCTTTGCGGGGTAACTCCAACTCCTTTGGACAAATTTGGTCTGGTAAGATCTGATTTTACAAAGGTTTCTTTGGGAGCAGAAAAATCTGTTGAGTGGGAACAGAAACACTCAACAGTAAAGCTTTTGGATAGATTGAAAAAAGAAGGTTATCTGATTTTGGCTGTGGAACAAGATCCGAAGTCGGTTCCATATTATGAAATAAGATTGCCACGCCCTTCGATTTCTCTCAGGGCTCGCAATGACGGTAGGGAAGCGGATAAAATATGTCTGGTTATGGGGAGTGAGGTAAATGGTTTGCCAAAGTCTATACTGGATAAAGCAGATAAAATTTTGGAGATTCCGATGAAAGGTAAAAAAGAGTCTTTAAATGTTGCTATAGCTTTCGGGATAGTAGCTTATCATCTGATGTATGGATACATAAAAACTAATTAATTTTGACCCCTTGCAAATCTTAATTCTTTATGTTTTAATGCGCGCATGAGTGGAAACGGAGCTGCAAAATCAGATGCCAAAGTCGCTGCAATTGCTGCAGCTATTGCAGGGATTCAAAAACAATACGGAACCGGATCTATAATGCGGCTTGGTGAAAGAGCTGAGAAAATGGCAACAGATGTTATATCAACCGGATCTATTGCCTTGGATTTAGCTCTTGGTGTAGGAGGAGTTCCAAAAGGAAGGATAGTTGAAATCTTCGGTCCGGAAGCTTCCGGTAAAACAACTATTGCTCTTCACGTTATAGCTGAAGCTCAAAAAAAAGGCGGGACTGCAGCATTTATAGATGCAGAACATGCTCTTGATCCGCAAAGAGCAGCTAAAATTGGAGTAAATTTAGATGATCTTTTAATTTCCCAGCCGGATACCGGTGAACAGGGTTTGGAAATTGCAGATTCTTTAATCAGATCCGGTGGAATTGATGTTGTAGTAATAGATTCTGTAGCTGCTCTTACCCCAAGAGCAGAAATCGAAGGAGAAATGGGTGATGCTGTAATGGGAATGCAGGCACGCCTGATGTCTCAAGCTCTTCGAAAACTTACCGGCGCAATATCAAATACCAATACAATTGTAATTTTTACAAACCAGCTTAGGCAAAAAATCGGAGTTATGTTTGGGAATCCTGAAACTACAACCGGAGGTCAGGCTTTAAAGTTCTATGCCACTATAAGACTTGATATTAGAAAAATTGAAAATATTAAATCCGGGGACGAGGTAATTGGATCCCGGCATAGAGTAAAAGTTGTAAAAAATAAAGTTGCTCCCCCATTCCGTATTGCTGAATTTGATATGTACGGCGAAGGGGTTTCGCACGAAGGTGAACTTTTGGATATTGGAATAGAACTCGGGATTCTTACAAAAAGTGGAGCATTCATAAAATGGGATGATAAAATAATCGGTCAAGGTCGTCCTGCAGCAGTTGTTTATCTTAAAGAAAATATAAAAGATGCAGAAAGGTTGGAAAAGGAAATAAGGGATTCCTGGGGGAAACCTAAAGACGGGATGGAACCTTTAGTGGTTGGGGAAGAAGAAGGGGAAGAAGGTCAAATTCAGGAGGCGGCATAATTCCCAATCTGTCATTCCGAATAAAATGAGGAATCTCAAGATTGAAAAGTTATTGGGTGTATATTTTATCTAGTAAAACCGGAACACTTTATACAGGAGTAACAAATAATCTTCAAAAAAGAACATTCGAACATAAAAATAAATTAATTCCAGGCTTTACCTCGAAATATAATATTAATCAGCTTATGTTTTATCAGGAATTTAGCAGAATTGAAGATGCAATAGAAGTAGAAAAGAAAATTAAGAAATGGAGCAGAAAGAAAAAGATAAATTTAATCAAAACTATAAACCCACAGTTTAAAGATTTGGCTGTATAATGGTTGGAATATTCAAGTTTTCTAGCAAACTGTCATTCCGAATGAAATGAGGAATCTCAAGACTTAAGTCTTGAGATCTCTCGCTAATCGCTCGAGATGACAGAGAAGTTTAGTCCGAGATGACAGAGAAGTTTAGCTCGAGATGACAGAGTTTAACCCGAGTTGATGGAGAAGTTTAGTTCACGAAGACAGAAAAGATTATTAGTAGGATAGGAAATGAAGTATGAAAATTACACAAGTTGAGCCGCAAAAATCGAAAGGACGTTTTAACATTTTTTTGGATGGACAGTTTGCTTTTGGGGCAGATGAGGATTTGGTAGTAGATAATAGACTTGTAATTGGTAAAGAGATTGCGCAGGAGGATCTGGGTAAAATTTTACAAGAAGCTGAGGTTGGAAAGTTGATGGAGCGGATGTATAGACTATTTAATATCCGCCAGAGATCAGAAAAAGAGATCCTGGATTATCTTAAAAATTTATCATTTAAAAGAAAGCTTAAAGGTCAAGAGGAAATTAGTTTAATCATTTGTACTACTACCGTGGGACAATTGAAAAAGAAAGGATTGATAAATGATAAAGAGTTTGCTCGTTCATGGATTGAATCGAGAAGTAAAAAAAGAGGAAAGAAGTTGATCAAGATGGAGTTGTTACAAAAGGGAATTTCAAGGGATATTGTAGAGGATATACTAAATGATTCAAATCATTTTAATAAAGTATCAGAGGAGCAAGTGGCAGAGAATCTATTACAAAAAAAAGTTAAAGTCTGGAAAAATTTGCCGGAGATGGAAATGAAAAAAAAGTCAACGGACTTTTTACTACGGCGAGGGTTTGAATACCCGGTTGCAAAATTAACTATTGAAAAATTATTAAAGAAAGAGTAAAATAATACTAGATGGTGAAGGCAGAAATTTTAGAGGTAAATATGGCGAAATTTAATTCTCATATTATAAACTTTCCTCAAAACCACAGATAATTTGTGGGATTTTCTGATACTTTCATTCCTGTCATTCCGAATGAAATGAGGAATCTCAAGATTAAATCTAGAGATCCTTCGGCTTTGCCTCAGGATGACAGAACAGTATTATGCAAAAGAGTTTTGGACCTAAAATAAATGATACTCAAACTGAATCAGGTTTGGTTAATATAAACGTAGCAGAACTCGCAAAACGCGAGGGAATTTTGGAAGAAAAAGAACGCCAACTTTCTGAGAAACAGCTGCAGGTTGAAACAAAGTTAGTTGAAATAGAAAAACTCCGCAAAGATTTAATAGAAAAAACTGAAAAAACCTCAAAGATGTCTATCGACGAAGCAAAACAAATTCTCCTTGAGCAAGTTGAAAAAGATTTAAGCGCAGAAATCAGTAAAAAAATAAAAGCTGCAGAAGATGAAATAAAACTTACAGCGGATGCAAAAGCTAAAGAAATTTTAGCAGACGCAATGCTTCACGGGGTAACTGATTATGTAAGTGAATTTACAACTTCCCGCGTAAAACTTCCTGATGAAGAAATGAAAGGAAGAATAATTGGAAAAGAAGGAAGGAATATCCGGACTTTTGAGCAAGCAACCGGAGTTGATGTTGTTATGGATGATGAGCTTCCTGATACATTAATACTTTCATCTTTTGATCCAGTGCGCCGGGAGATTGCAAAAGTTTCACTTGAAAGGCTTATGGAAGACGGAAGGATTCAACCTCAAAGAATTGAGGAAATTGTAGAGCGTACAAAACAAGATATTGAAAAAATTATGTGCCAGGCTGGCGAGAAACTCTGCAGCGATGTAGGAGTATATAATTTGCCGGCAGAGATTGTTTGTTTACTGGGAAGGTTCAAATACAGATATTCATACGGGCAAAATATGATACAACACACTCTTGAAGAAACCAAAATCGGGGTAGAAATTGCGCGTTTAATTGGAGCGGATGTTAATATTGTAAAACTTGGGTGTTTACTTCATGATGTTGGAAAAATTTTAACTGACTGGGAAGAAGGTACACACGTTGACCGGGGTGTACAGCTTGCGAAAAAATTCGGGCTTCCGGAAAAAGTTGTAAATTGTATTGCTGAACATCATGAGGATAAACCGTTTAGCGCAGTTGAAAGTATTTGCGTATATTTGGGAGATGCAATATCAGGGGGAAGGGAAGGCGCAAGAAACGAAGATGTTGGGGATTATGTAAAAAGGCTCGGCGATATTGAAAAAATAGCAACGAGCTTTGATGGAGTTGACAGAGTTTTTGCAGTACAAGCTGGTCGGGAAGTTAGAGTTATAGTACTTCCTGATAAGATTTCTGACGATGAGCTTCCAAAGTTAACTCATGATATTGCAGAGAGAATTTCCAAAGAGGTTATGGTTCCCGGTGCTGTAAAAGTTACAGCAATAAGAGAAGTAAGAGGATCTGAGTCCACAATGACAACTCCGCAGTAAAAGGGGGCTTGACAAGAGTCTAAACTTCCGGTATTGTAAATGAGTTATGACAAAGAACGAACTGATTGAAAAAGTTGCAAAGAAATCTAACCTTACAAAGCGGGCAGCACAAGATGCTGTAAACGCTGTATTTAACTTATCCAGAGATGCCCTGGTAAGAGGAGAAAAAGTTGTGATAACCGGATTCGGAACTTTTCTTATACGGTCGCGGGCAGCCAGACGGGGAAGAAATCCTCAAACAGGTGAAACAATTCAAATTCCTCAGAAAAAAACTCCTGGATTTACTGCCGGAAAGACTTTAAAGAGATTAATTAAGTGAAAGAAGGCTATACTTCAATTCCGTGTATCCGTGCTGTTGAATTAGATTGCAAAAGAATCTGTACGTTATTTCCAACCTCTTCAACAGTATTCTGGGAAATAGTGTACAAAACAGAAAATACACCAGAGGAAGAAAGAAGAAAGTTGTTTGAAGATTCCAGTCTTGAAGAATCCCGGGAGCCAATAGAATTTATAGAGCAAATATTAAAGCAAACTGGCAATATCTACCTTTGCAGGTCATATCTCGAAGGCTGTTGAAAAACCTTAAGGAATATATCTAAAACTCTTTGCAATTTGATCCAGGTCATCATATAGGGATTGAGAGTCTGTCTGAAAGTTATAAATAAAGCCACTTACAAAAATAATGTAGATTTTTTGAATTTCTCCGGACTGATATTTAATCAATCTGTTAGTTGCGGAGTACTGATTAATTGTTAGTTGAGTTTCTTCGGAAATCTGTACTTTATTTCTAGAATCGAGATCTACCAGATAATCCTTTAAACTTATGAAATTAGTACCATTTCGGTCGATTATAATATTACCTTCTGTGTTGGAAAATGTTATCCGTCCAGGTTTTTCGACTGCTTGGAATTTTACAGGTAATTCTACGTTAAATTTCATTGGCATTGATTGATAGGGTTTTGTTTGATCTACGCTATTTGTGCTAGTTGGTTGAATTTTTATTATAGATGGTTCTTGATAAGGGGTAGCAATATTTTCTGGTTTTGAGTAAACATAGTAGAAAATTACTCCTAAGGAAAGTACAACTAATATAGATAATATAATCAAAACGTTGCCTTGTTGTTTCATATAGATTCTGATATTCACCTCCGAGGTGAGCTTAAAGGTTACATCTGAATCACACCTCGGAGGTGGGTGTGCCTTTACTCCCTCTGATCGTGAGGAACCATTACATTTATTTGTTTTTCAGTAATATTTCCTGCTAAATCTTCCGCAACTATTTTTATTATATACAACCTTCCGTCTAAATCGCCACCATCTCTTGATGCTTCTAGAGAAATTATACCTGAATAATTATTCGTTATATCTTTTTCCGAGTCCAATTTATCGTATTCATCATCTATTATTAGTTTGCTTTCGTATAAATTATCATCAGCAGAACTACCCTCAACCTTAACATCAACCATTTTTCCGTCTGGCGACCAAATATATTGGGTGTCAGAATTTATAGAAGCCTCCGGTGAGGTTTTATCTATTTTAAAATCAAAATCTTTAGAATTTATCCCTTCAATATTTTCATCTTTATCTACGGAGTAATATTCAACGTGATAATCTCCTTCATCTAAAGGAACAGGATTCTCATAAACTTCCCAGTCTCCATTATTAATTCTATATAAAGTATAATCAACTCCTAATCCATCTTCATTGTCTTTAGCATTTAGTACTAAATTAACGTCAGATTTAAACCAATCCGCTTGTCCTCCTATTCCTTCTAACTCTGCAGTAGTAATCGGTGCAGTTATATCTATCCTTTCGCCAATAAGCGCAAAGTGAGTTAGATGATTAACAGAAGTTTTAGCAGTTTTGTTTGTTAGATCTACTTCTGTAGGAAGCGGAGTCCAGGTTATCCCATCAGGACTTGAATAAAATTGCAAAGTAGAAGTTTTAAACCGGGATAGATCCATAATTTTAAGGTCTACTAATATTTCAAAAAACTGCGGGAATGAAGTAACTAAATTACCAAAGTTGTCCCGGGCTGTCATATCTATTGTTGATCCAACGGAAACTAATGAACTGGTGATACTTATTATTGGAGATTGTTTGATCTGAAGATTTAGATCCTGGCTGGTAATTTCTTGAGGTGCCTTTACAGTATATCTCCCGCTATTAAATACTCCACCGTTTGAAG
>MFDK01000019.1:0-178 GCA_001776865.1 Candidatus Daviesbacteria bacterium RIFCSPLOWO2_01_FULL_37_10
CATCTAAAGGCGTGCTTTCTTTATATTTGTCAAAGTATTTAACTTTGTACTTATCCTTAATTTCAGCCTGGGAAAATCCGTAAGCAACAGCCTGTCCTACAATTCCATATCCAATAATACCAAGTGAGGCCGGGTTAATAAGGTTTGAAGTTGAACTATTTACCATAAATATATTTTA
>MFDK01000019.1:192-19050 GCA_001776865.1 Candidatus Daviesbacteria bacterium RIFCSPLOWO2_01_FULL_37_10
GTATGGGAGTCGAACCCATGATCTCCTCCTTGAAAGAGAGGCGTCCTGGACCACTAGACGAACGCGCCATTTTTTTGATGCAAATGTGATCCGGCGGGGATAATACACCCTTTTTCCTGCGGAAAAAAGCGAACCGGTCCGATATACATCGGACCTAGGGTTTAATCCCTTACCAAATCAAATGATTCAAAAAAACTCACCTGCGGCGAATTTTTTGAATCAGTGATCCGGCGGGGATTCGAACCCCGAACCAAGAGCTTAAAAGGCTCCTGCTCTGCCGTTGAGCTACCGGACCACTTTATATTATACAATCTTGAATCTAGGGTTACAACTTTGTGGTAGAATATCTACATGGTTTTGGGGCTTAATTGGGTTGACCTTGCTATTATTTCACTTTTAATTTTTTTTGCATATGAAGCTGTCGGGAGACCATTTCTTCTGGAAACGCTGGATCTTTTTAGTTTTCTTTTAGCACTGATTTTTTCTTTTAGATTCTATAACTTCCCGGCTAAACTAATAGGAAGTCAATTCGGTCTTCCTCATGGTCTCTCGCTTGTTTTTGGATTTATGATTGCATGGTTTTTAACTGAAGCCTTATTTTATATATTAATCAGGTTGATTCTTCCATCCATTCCAAAAATAAGGCTGCCTGGAAGTGTTTACTTATCTATTGTGCCGGCGGTTCTTAGGGGTTTAATTTTTATCTCCCTGGTTTTAGTTTTAATTGCAACTTTTCCTATTCAACCGAAAGTTAAAAAGGCTGTAGATTCATCAAAACTGGGTACTATTCTTTTAAAAGAGGCTTATCAGCTTGAAGCTCCTGTAAAGCGAGTTTTTGGGGGAATTTCACAAGATAGCCTTACTTTTTTGACAATTAAGCCAAAAACAAACGAAAGAGTTAATTTGGGTTTTCAAACGCTTGAGTTTAATGTAGATGAGGGAACTGAAGTTGCAATGATTGAACTTGTAAACAAAGAACGTTCTTCTCGCGGACTTCCTATTTTAACTTTTGACTCAAAGCTTAGAGAAGCCGGGAGGTTTCACAGCAAAGACATGTTTGAAAAAGGTTACTTTTCCCACTATTCCCCTGATGGTAAATCAGTTGCAGACAGAGCAGAAGAGTTTGACATAAAGTATCAGGTTATCGGGGAAAACCTTGCTTTTGCCCCCTCACTTGAACTTGCCCACCAGGGGCTTATGAACTCAGAGGGACACAGAGCAAATATTTTATCCCCGGATTTTAAAAAAATAGGGATTGGAGTGATTGATGGGGGGTTTTATGGGAAGATGTTTACACAAGTGTTTACAAATTGATGGTCAATAATGCTAAATTTCCGGTTTTATTCAGTTTATTTATTATAGTATCTGGATTTATCTTAATTTGGTTAGGGTTAAATATTTCTCAAAACGTTCAATTCACTCCCGGTGTGTCTACCGAAGTTAAACAGAAAGTTTATGCCGGGAGTGAAACTCTCAGTTCGGAGCATACATCTGATGAACCGGAAGTTTTTGGAATCGAAGGAGAAAGAGCCTATGTTACGAAAGTTGTTGATGGGGATACAGTTCAAGTATTAATAGGCAACAGTAAATTTACAGTAAGGCTTTTGGGGGTTGATACACCGGAAACTGTGGATCCAAGAAAGAGTGTTCAGTGTTTTGGTAAAGAGGCTTCAAATGAGGCAAAAAAATTGCTTACAGGGAAAGAAGTTATATTACAAAAAGATGTATCAGACACGGATCTTTATAAAAGATGGTTAAGGTTTATTTACCTTCCGCTTTCTGATGGCAGTTATCTGTTTGTAAATGATTACCTTATACGCGAAGGTTTCGCAAAAGTTTTAACTATTCCGCCTGATGTAAAATTCGGTGAACAGTTTCTGGAAGCACAAAGAGAAGCAAGGGAAGGTAAAAAGGGGCTTTGGGGACGTTGTTGAACGTCATCCTGAATTTATTTCAGGATCTCTTTTACAGAGATTCCGAAACAAGTTCGGAATGACAAATTCATCTTATGGTACACTTAATTTAGTGAAGAAATTTGTAATTCAAGCTGTTCTTTTAATTAGCGTTGCTTTAGCTGCTATAGCTCTTTTTGGTCCTGGAAGACAAACCTCTTTACCCTTTGGTCAGCAAACTCCAGAAAATAAAAATCTAAAAATTGGTACCTCAAATGTAAAAATCGAAATTGCAGATAGTGCGGAAGAGCGTAGAAAAGGATTGGGCGGAAGGCAATCTCTAGCAACAGATTCCGGAATGCTTTTTATATTTGAAAAGCCTGGAAAATATGGATTCTGGATGAAGGGCTTAAGTTTTCCCTTGGATATGATTTGGGTCAGGGATAAAAAAGTTGTGGATGTTATTAAAAATGCCTTGGTACCTGAGACAGGAACTAAGGATGAAGATCTTCCAATATATATGCCAAGAGAAGAAGTGGATATGGTTTTGGAAGTAAATGGGGGATTTGCGGATGGTAATGGAATCAAGATAGGTGATATAGTGGAAGTAGCCCCATGATAGAAATTCTGCCTATAAAAGTTTTAAGAGATGAGGATGCCAATATTTTTGGTAAACTAAATGTTTTTCTTGGAAAACTTTCAAGACTTGATGTTCCGGTTGCTGACGGAATAGTTGTTACTCCACCCGTACTTCATTTAAAAACAACTCTTGAGCATTTCGATTTTGGTGATAAGGAATTATTTGAACAAAGCCTGAGCTTAGTTAAAAAGGAAATAGAAAAGACACCTGTCCCGGAAATTTTAGAAAAAGAATCCAAAGGACACGATAATTTTTTGGTGAATAGTGAAAAAATTAAAGGGGTTAGAAAACTTTGGCTCGTATTACTTTACTGCTGGATAAATCAAATTAAAGACAGACTTTGGAAGGATGGGTTTTACATCGGCATTACTGAAAATTTAGCTCCTCAAGTTGTAATATTTACAAAAAAACCAGATAGCTTTGGCCTTATCTTTTATGAACCGGAGCTGGATGAAACTATTATAGATTCAAAATCCGGGCAGCTTTTGCCGCTTGAAAGCAGGAAATTGGATGAGATGGTGCAGCTTGCAAATAAAAGACTCTTGATTCCGCATAAATATGAGTGGATTTTGGATAATGGAATAAAGTTAACAAAAGTTTTGCCATATACGCCGGGTATACAGGAAAACACCCCCGATGTGTCTACATTCCACCTGGGAGGTGGAGTTGAGGATTCTTCTAGATTACACCTCTCAGGTGAGCACACGAGGAGTGCAGTTAAAGTTTTCCTGGATCTTTCAACCGGATTAACAGTAGATGATGCAAATGGTGTTTTTATTTCCTCTGAAAAAATATTTGATCTTAATAAACCTCAAACTTCTTTTGAAGAGCTCATTTTCAAGCTTGTGGAGTGTGGAACTACTTTTTCACCGAGCCCAGTTCTGGTAAAACTGGCAGACATGAGTGAAGGCATGGGAAAGATTCGTGGCACACTCAGACTTCTTCATCAAAAAAGCTTACTTGATCCTCTTTGTGAGGCAATTTTATTTGCAAGAAATAAAAAGGATCTAATTAATATTCATGTGGTAATTCCATTTGTCCGGGGAGTGAATGAACTAATGCAAATAAAAAGAGAACTTGCAGTTAAAAAACTAATGAGAAAAAATTCTTTGCAGCAGTGGCTGGAAATAGCAGTACCTGAAAATATTATTAACCTGGATGAGTATTTAATAACAGGGATTGACGGGGTGGTTTTAAATCTTGATGAACTTTCTGCGCACTTTGCTGGTTATGATCACAACTCGCAAGATGTAAGTTTTTATAAGCATGAAGTGAGCGGACTTCTTAAATTTCTTGAGGATGGAATAAAACTTATGCATAAAAGTAAAATCCCATTTATTGCACAAGGAAGTTTATGTTTGAATCCGGTTGTTTTGGAATTTCTTGTAGAAAAAGGGGTTTATGGAATAGTAGCAGAAAGGTATGAAGCCCCGGCAGCTCACGATTTGCTTCATCAGGCAGAAAAAAGAATGATTTTAAATAGGAGTAGCTAAATACTATTCTTGTTCAGATGTAATTTCTGCTTTCCATATTCTTTGTTTCCATTCATCTGCTACTGAGATCAATATGGCTCCTCCTGTAGCTATACCAAATCCAAATGCGAATAAAACTAAGCTATTATGACTTATACTACTTGCAAGCGTACCACCTCCATTAATTAGGATTGCAGCGCCGACCAAATTAGTGGAATATGCTCCTATTTTTTCTAACAATGGATGTTGAACTACAGTAGATGTATTCGGAATTTCCAAAGCACTTAATTCTGCAGATCTTTCTTTCATGAAGAAATTATAATTCCTTAAATTCTAAAAAGCAATATATATTCTCCTTTAGGGTTTTTTAAAGTTTCCAGCCACTCGGAAATTTTTTTCTTGTCTACACTTTGGTGGATTTTGGTAAGTTCATGTGCTAAAACTATATCTATATCTCCAAGAACTTCCCTCATGTCTTGCAGAGTCCTAAGTAATTTATAAGGAGAAACAAATGCTATATATGTTACTCTAATACTCTCGTGTATTAGAGTAAGACTTTTGAAAAGCTGCATTCTTTGACCGGGTTTTTCCGGGGGGTAACCTAAGAATAAAAACTTATCAGGGGGAAGACCAGATAATGTGAGTGCAGTTATAACTGATGAAGATCCTGGGATGGAATCTATCTGTATGCCATTTTCAATGCACGATCTTACAAGTTTATATCCCGGATCGGAAACAAGTGGAGTTCCTGCGTCTGAAATGAGTGCAAAGTTTTCTCCGGATTTAAGGCGGCGGATTATTGATTCAACCATTTTTGCTTCGTTGTAATCATTTAAAACGATCAAGGATTTATTAATTGGATTCCCGCCTTCGCTCGCCTCGCTGAAGCTCCGGCGAAGCGGGCGGGAATGACCGAATGGAATTTGGTAATGATTTAAAAGTATGGAAGCACGTCTTGTATCTTCACAGATTATGGAATCCACAGACTGTAAAACTTCAAGTGCCCGGAGGGTAATATCTTTCAGGTTGCCTATAGGTGTTGCTACAATATATAACATATTGTCATCCTGAACGTAGTGAAGGATATGATTCTGGGCTTATATTCTTCGCTTCGCTCAGAATGACAGTTATTTTTTCTTCCTACGAGTAATTCTGTTTACTATACTTGCACGGATTTCCGCATCCATTAGGGCGTGGTGAACTGCTGGCAGGATGGAGGCAATTACAATCAGTCCGATGATTGGAAGTAAATATTTATCGACGTCCGGGATTAGAGATCCAAGGTAATACCCTGCCAAAGGAATTGCTATTGCCCAGAGAACCCCTCCAACCAGATTGAAAATAACAAATTTTTTGTACCTCATAAGTCCAACGCCCGCAACAACCGGGGCGAAAGCACGAATTACAGGAATAAAGCGTGCTAAAATTATAGTTTTTCCTCCGTGTTTATCATAAAAACTTTGGGCACGGTTAAGGTGATCTTTATGAAACCAGACTGAATCACTTTTACTAAAAAGTTTCCGACCAAATTTTTGACCAAGGAAGTATCCTATACTGTCTCCTGCAACTGCCGCGATAAAACACCCAAGAATTAGTATTTTTATATCCAAAAACCCTTGTGAAGCTAAAAATCCTGCAGTAAAAAGCAGTGAGTCTCCCGGAAAGAAAAACCCAACCATAAGCCCGGATTCCAAAAACACTATTGTAAAAACTCCAAAGTAACCTACAGTTTGTATCAAAGACTGCAAATCAAAGTGCATAAAGATTAGTATATCCGGAATTGTTGACTTTTACAAATACTTTGTGTATTATCTCCGGGTGCAAACAGAAGTTGCTAAACCAGGAAAACGCGCAATAAATAAAACTACAATGTCTCTTGTAACGCTTGAGATAGCTGCGCTAGGTACACTCGCAATTTCAACATGGGAAGGATTTATAAATGCACCGGAAACTCGTCAATCTGTACTTCAAAATACACCTGAGTGCCAAGGAATAACCTTGGAATATTATCCTCTGAAAACTAATTCAGGAGTGTTATTGGATAAATACCCGGTAATTGAATTAGCAAGTAAGCCTGAATTTCGTCAGCCTCTTGATTGCTACCGGGTAGCTAAGGAGGAAATTAGTAATCTTGGACTTGAAGAAGGTGGGCATAGAGATGTGGCTATGCGGTTAGGTATCGGTTTTGGACTTTTAGCTGCATACACTTCTTTTGTTGGTTTATTGTCAAGATATATGGACTGGAGCTATCAAGGATATTAAAACCTACGGATAACCCCTGAGCATTTTCCCTGTATTTGAACATCTCCAAAAGCTGCATAAATTGGTTCCATGGAGGAGTTTGCAGGTTCAAGGCGTATTCTATCCGGTTCTTTAAAAAACCGCTTCAAAGTTGCAAGCCCGTTTTCTAAAAGCGCTACAACAATATCCCCGTCTGCAGCTGTATTTTGCTCTTCAATAATCACATAATCGCCGTCTAAAATTCCCTCCTCAATCATAGAGTCTCCTTTAACTTGTAAAACATAGGATCTTTTTTTACCGGTTACCATAGTAGGACCGACTTTTATAGTTGCATCAGGGTCTGTATAGGCCATAATCGGGGCGCCGGCTGCAATGTAGCCCAGTACAGGCAGTTCAATTCCGGAAAGCGCATGTGAAATATTTTGATCAAGAACCTCAATACCTCTTATTGCTCCGTCAAAACGCTTAATAACGCCTTTTTTGGCAAGGGTTCCAATGTGTTCATGAACAGTTGCAAGAGATGAGACTCCGATTGCTTCCGCAATTTCACCAAGAGTTGGGGAATAGCCGTATTTATCAATATACTGCTTAATAAAATCTAAAATTTGTTTTTGTTTTCTGTAAAGTGTTACCGGCATATGTTCTCCATAACTTTACCAAACATAATACGAACTTGTCAATACCCTAAATTTTATCATGTTATACTTAAGTTTATATGAGCCTGTCCAAAAAGTTAGCACTTCTTGTGTTCCTTGGAATTTTTATTTCCACCATTTGGGTAACTTTCTTCACCCTGCCATTCATTGACCCGATTATAAATCCCGGATTCCAGGACATGACCAGCTTAGTTAAATTTACAATTATAAAACTAATAATTATAACCATTCTTATTGTTACCCCAATTACGCTTTTGATATGGTTTTTATTAAGGGTGTATGTTGTAAAACCTATTGAATATTTCAATAAAATTACAAAGATAATTGCAACAGGTAACCTGGGCAGGAAAATTGAATATTTATCAAATGATGAACTTGGTGAGCTTGGACAAAATATTAATACGATGGTTAAAAATCTATCAACAGCGTTTCAAAGTATGGCTACATCACTTAGAAGTGAAAAAATTAAAGAAAAAGAACTGCAAAATGCGAATGAAAAACTAAAGGAGTTGGATAAGGTTAAAGATGAATTTGTTTCCATTGCATCCCACGAACTTAGAACCCCGATGACTGCTGTAAAGGGGTTAATATCTATGATTTTCGAGGGAGATTTTGGAAGCCTCAGTGAGGAGCTAAAAGACCCGTTGAGTGATATAGCTGTTTCAACTGATAGATTAATTCAACTTGTCAATGATATGCTTGATACCTCAAGAATTGAAGCAGGGAGGCTTAAATTTCTTTTGGGAGATTTTTCTGCAGGAGATTTGGCTTCTGAAATTTTAAGTTTGCTTAAGCCTTTAACAGATGAAAAGGGTATTGTACTGGAAACTCAGCCGGCAGCGGAAAAAATTTACACTGACCCGAATAAATTTAAACAGATACTAAGTAATCTAATTGGCAATTCAATAAAGTTTACAGATTCCGGAAGAATTTCTGTTTCGTTTAGGGTAAATGGAGAGTATTTATGTGTTTGCATTTCAGATACCGGACTAGGGATTTCCAGAGAAGACCGGGAAAAGCTATTTGGTAAATTTACACAAATCAGTACAACCCAAACCGGCAGACCCAAAGGTACAGGCTTGGGTCTTTACATATCGAGAGAATTTGCAAGAAAATTAGGAGGAGATCTCTGGATCGAAAGTTCTGAAATTGGTAAGGGAAGTACCTTTGTTTTTTCCTCTACCCGATCAGGTACGGCTGCCGCTAAAAAGGTAGGTGAAAGTTTGCAAATGTTTGTTGATATGGAAATTTAAGTGTGTTATAGTGAAAATATAGATATGAGAGTTTTAATTGTAGAAGATGATCCTATACTTCTTAAGATGTATAGGGAAAAATTTGAGAAAAGCGATTTTGATGTTGATACCGCAGTCGAAGGGGAAGCAGGGTTATTCAAAGCCATAAACGATCAGCCTGATTTTATAGTTCTTGACTTAATGATGCCTAAAATGGATGGAGTGCAGGCCTTAAAAAAACTGAAAGAAGATGTCAGAACTAAAAATATTCCTGTTGCAATACTTACAGTTATTCCACAGGACCAGGCCTCCGGGTTAACGAAGGAACTATCAGATCAGATTGTATATTACTGGATGAAGGATGTAGTAAAACCTTCAGGAGTTGTAGAAGATACTAAAAAATACCTTTTAGATACAAAAAATGACTAAAATATTAATTGTAGAGGATGATCTTTTTTTATCAAAAATGTATAAGAAGAAATTTGAGATTGGGGGTTTTGAAGTGGAGGTTGCAGGTGATGGAGTTTCCGGCCTCGAAAAAATGAAATCATTTTCCCCGGATTTGGTTTTGATGGATATTATGATGCCAAGGTTAAATGGCATTGAAGCCATGGAAAAGGCAAAGGCAGATCCTTCAATTTCAAAAATTCCGGTATTAATTTTAACCAATCTTTCAACTGCAGCAGACGCCTCAACAGCTGTTAAAAAAGGAGCAGCGGGATTTTTAGTTAAGTCAGATATAACTCCCGCACAAGTAGTTGCAAAATCCAAATCTATACTCAAAATTAACTAAAGTCTCACATTATGCTACACTTATGTTATGCCCGCAGGTATAACTGATAAGGATCTTTTCAAACTAATTTTAGATAACCAGATAATTGGCGAGAAAGAGTTAAAAACTGCTTGGGATTTAGCTATAGAAAAAAGGATACCACTCTACGACACCCTCCTCGAGAACGATTTAATTTCAGATGAAAATCTGGGCAAGCTAATTGCGGATTATCTACAACTGCCTTACGTAAATCTCGAAAAAGAAACTATTCCTATTGATTTATTACGTATAATTCCCGAAGAGATTGCAGAGAAGCAACAAGCTATATTATTCGGAAAAAGCCAAACAGGATTAAAACTTGCAATTTTTAATCCAAAAAATTCTGAATTCATCAGCATGGTTTCCAAAAAAGCGGGGCAAAAAATAGATATTTTTTTTGCAACACCGCGAAGTATAAAAAAAAGCCTGAATCTTTATAAAAAAGAACTGCAAAAGACATTTGATGAGCTTCTAAAAAGCCAGGTTGATGAAGCCGGGAAGGCGGCAGTTAAGGAAGCTCCGATTGCAAATATTGTTGAAACTCTGATTGAGTATGCCTACAGAAGCAATTCATCAGATGTTCATATTGAACCGGAAGAAGAATATTCCCTTGTCAGATTCAGGATTGACGGAATACTACATGATGAGTTAAAGATCCCGAGAAAGTTGCATGATCAGGTAATAACAAGAATAAAAGTTCTGTCAAACTTAAGAACAGACGAACACTTAAGCGCCCAGGATGGAAAACTTCAGATGAAACTAAAGGAAGAGGAACTGGATGTAAGGGTATCCATTGTTCCTATAGTGGAGGGGGAAAAAGGAGTTTTACGGCTGCTGACTTCCCATTACAGGCAATTTGGACTGACTGACCTTGGTATGGGAAAAGATGCTCTGGAAAAAGTCAAGAAGGGATTTGAAAAGCCATACGGAATGATTTTATCAACCGGGCCTACAGGCTCAGGTAAAACCACTTCAATCTATTCTATTTTAAAAATTTTAAACACCAGAGAGAAAAATATTGCAACTATTGAAGATCCTGTTGAATATGAGATCGAAGGAATTAATCAAATACAAGTAAACGCTAAAACTAATTTAACATTTGCTGAAGGTTTGCGCTCCATACTTCGCCAGGATCCGGATATTATTTATGTTGGAGAAGTAAGAGATAATGAAACAGCTGACATTGCAATAAACTCAAGCATGACCGGGCATCTTGTTTTATCCACTCTTCATACAAATGATGCGGCAACAGCTTTTCCAAGACTAATCGATATGAACATTGAACCGTTTTTAGTGGCGTCAACAGTCAATGTTATTATTGCCCAAAGGCTTGTTAGAAAAATTTGCGAAAAGTGTAAATTTTCTTTTACAAAAACCGTTGATGAGCTCGCGAAGCAATTTCCAAAAGACTCGGTAGGAAAATTCCTGGGTACAGGTCCTGAGGTTAGATTATTTCAGGGTAAGGGTTGCAGCGTTTGCCATTTAACCGGGTATAGCGGCAGAGTTGGTATTTTTGAGGTGCTTGCAGTAAGTGAAGCCATAAAAGCTCTTATTACTCAAAAATCGGATTCTGATGTAATTGATAAAAAAGCAAGGGAAGAAGGTATGGTTACAATGCACGAAGACGGGCTAAACAAGGTTCAACTTGGAATTACAACAATAGAGGAGGTACTAAGAGCAACAAGTGAATAAATTACTGTCCATATTAAATAAATTACTTTTTAAAGTAACGCTTCTTGATAAGATGCTTTTTACAAAACATCTATCTGTTATGCTAAAAAGCGGAATTCCTCTTGATGAAGCAGTTATATCCATCAGGGATCAAACAAAAAACCCGAAGTTTAAAGAGGTTTTAACTGATGTTGTAAAGGAAATTCAGAATGGTCAACCTCTGGAAAAAGCGCTGTCCAGATACCCGAAAGTTTTTGACAAGCTTTACTTGAGTTTGGTCGCTGTTGGAGAAAAAGCTGGAAAGCTGGAAGAGAATCTGGAATATTTAGGTTCTCAGCAAAGAAAAACATATGAATTTAATAAAAAAGTCTCAGGAGCAATGCTTTACCCCAAACTCGTACTTGCCGCGTCGTTTATCATGGGAGGCTCAATGGCTCTCTTTGTTCTTCCCCAGCTGTTTGACCTTTTTACATCTTTAGATGTAACTCTACCCCTCTCCACAAAAATTTTGCTTTTTGTTGCAAATTTGATGAAACATTATGGATTTTTCATTATAGGCGGAATAATTGCAACCGGGGGAGTTTTTTCCCTGCTAATACGAACAAAAGCTATCAAGCCAGAATGGCATAAAGTTATTTTGTCATTTCCAAAATTTGGGGAATTAAATCAGAATGTGGAACTTACTAATATTTGCAGGAACCTCGGTATAATGTTAAAAAGCGGGCTTACAATTACAACAGCGCTGGAAACCCAAAAGGATGCAACTGAAAATCTGGTGTATAAAAATTATCTCGAGAGGCTCAAGCTGGCCATTGAAAAAGGGAAAAAACTCTCGGATGAGATGATTTCACAAAAATTTAGTTATATTCCATCAATTGTTCCAAAAATGATTAGTGTGGGTGAAGGAACAGGGAAATTGGATGAAGTATTTATATACCTTGGAGATTTTTTTGAGGAGGAGGTTGATGATGCTACAAAAAATTTGTCCAGTACTCTGGAGCCAATTTTACTGCTTGTAATAGGAGCTGTTGTTGCTTTTATGGCTTTGGCAATTATTTCCCCTATTTATCAGCTAACAGGCGGAATAAAAAGATGAAAGTTTACACTGAGCAAAGTCGAAGTGGTTTCACTTTAATCGAGCTAATACTGGTTCTTGCCATAATGCTAACTATTTCCGTAATGGCGCCTGCGTTTTACTCAAGGTTTTTACTTCAAAATGCTGTTTCTAATTCATCTGATCAACTTGCAGGAAGTTTAAGAAAAGCGCAAATTTACAGCATGGTTGGTAAGCAAAATAGCGCCTGGTCTGTCAATTTCAGTTCCAGCACGATTACTGTATATAAAGGAACTGCCTTTGCAACAAGAGATGCTAGTTTTGATGAGAAATTCTCCGTAAACTCAAATGTTTCAGTATCAGGGATTACAGATATTAATTTTACAAGGTTAACTGGAGTTCCTGCTCCTTCTACATCAAGTATAACTATAAGTTCAGGTACTAACTCAGACATAATTAATGTGAACTCTCAAGGAGTGGTAAGCAGGTGAAAGGATTTTCTTTATTAGAAGTTATTCTCGCTGTTGCGCTTTTTTTAACCCTTACAACAGGGAGTTTGACCTTGATTGTGCACAGTTATAATTCCAACAGGCTTGGGGGAGAGTTTTCAGTGGCCAGCCAGTTTGCCTCAGAAGGAATAGAAGCTGTTAAATCTATTAAAAACCAGGCTTATGCTAATCTGGTAAACTCATCCGGAACCGGGATTGATAGAGCTGGAAGTATTTGGGTTTTCGGGGGAGCAAATGACACGTTTACCCATAATAGCGGCGATAATTTTGTAAGAACAATTAAAGTAGAGTCTGTAAACAGGGATGGCACTCCGCCGGATGGAAACATAGTGGCTACAGGTGGTACACTGGATCCTGATACTAAAAAAATAACTTCGACAGTAACCTGGAACTTTAACTCAGCCAGGTCGGAATCTTTGAATTTTGTTGCATATCTTTCTGACTGGAGGAAACCGATTGCAACCGGAATTGAATTTATTGGCTCAGCCACATCCACCGGCAATAACACTACCTCCGGCTCATTTACCCTGCCTTCCGGATGGCAGTCAGGAGATACCGCAGTATTCTGGTGGTATACCCGCACCAATACCAAGACCATCATTTTGCCCGCAACCTTAACTCAAAAACAACAGGTAAATGCCTCCGGATTTGGCCGCATCTACGTTGGCTACAGAGTACTGCAATCAGGAGATTCCACCTTTGCCTGGACATCCTCTTCAGCGACCAACTCTACAGTGATTTGGGGTACCTCGGTATTTAGAGGAGTTGATACCACCGGTGACCCCTTTGAAGCCCAATCAGGTGCTCCTGGAACCTTTACCAATAACTCAAGTCCCGATCCACCGGCTGTTATAACTGTTACCAGCAATGCTGTGGTTCTTCCTGTCTTCGGTAAGAATAATGACTACTCAGGCATAACCGTACCGGCAGGCTATACATCGGCTGGATCTGATTCGAGTGCTGCCGGAGGTGATGCTTCCGCAGGAGTTGCGTATTTTAAGAAAGCAACTGCCGGAAGTGAAGACCCGGGAGCTTGGTCAGCAGCCGGAGCTTCAGGTGATGATGGATATGTTTGGACAGGAGTACTTAAACCAATATGAGAAAATTGAAAACTGACAGGGGCTTTACTTTTATAGAAATTATTCTATATGTATCCATAGTTTCTATTATTTTAGTGGCACTTGTACCTTTTGCATGGAATGTGATTGGAGGAAGTGTAAAATCCTCGGCTGAGCAGGAGGTAAATTCACAAGCCAGGTTTATTTCTGAAAGGATAAAATATGAAGTAAGAAATGCTGACGGAATAAATAGCGTCGCAGCAGCAAGTATATCCCTGGATCCACCAGGTACGAGTAATGATCCAACCATTATTGATTTATCCGGGGGTAGAATCAGAATAAAGCTAGGTGCAGCAGCAGATGTAGATTTAAACTCAACAGATACAAATATTACAAGTTTAATTTTTACAAATTATACTTCAGGTGATAATAAAACAAAACATATTCAATTTGTATTTGTAATTGATGATAATTTTGGGAGCGGCAGAACTGAATATGATGTTCCTGCACAAACCATAGAAGGAAGTGCGGAAGTTAGGAGTAATTAAATGAACGGATTTATTGCAATATCGACAGTGTTAATTCTTGTTTCAGTTGTTGTGGCAATTGGAACAACTGTGACGCTTTTATCAATTGATGAGGCGCGCTCCGGTTTAATTTTATTCCAGGGGGAGGATAATTTAGATTTTGTTGAAGGATGTGTTGATGATGTTATGTTAAAAATCCGTTCAAATCCAACTTTTAGCGGAACTTCCATAACAAGACCTGAGGGAACCTGCAGTATTTCCTATACCGCAACAGATCCAAACTGGGATATAACTGTTACCTCCTTATCAGTAAGTGTGCAAAGAAAAATACAAGTTAAATTTACAAGAAACCCTGCAGGAATAACATTAACAAGCTGGAAAGAGATTTGATACTTGACAAATAATTTGGAGTCTGAAATCATTAAGTCAGATGAAGATTTCTGCCCGGGGGTTCACATTAATTGAGCTTCTTGTAACACTTACAATTATTGCAATACTTGCTGTTTCCGTATTCGTTGCACTAAATCCTGCGCAAAGGCTAAAAGACGCTAAAGATGCACGCCGGGCAGCAGATATTGATTCAGTGTTAACAGCTATTCATCAATCTATTGTCGATAACAAGGGTACGCTTCCAACAAACATGCCTGCAGTTGCTACTGAGACACAACTTGGAACTGCTGCAGCAGCGTGTACGATAAGTAATACTAACTGCACAATTACTACAGCAGCCTGCACGGATCTTATGGCAGGCACTCAAAATGTAAGCAAATATTTAAAAACTATGCCTTTTGATCCGGATACAACTCTGGGAAGTGCAACCAAGACTGGTTACTCAGTACAAAGGGATACGAATGGAATTGTAACTATTAAGGCCTGTTATACTGATGGCACTACAACAATTTCCGCTTCAAGATAACCTCAACTATGCTTTTTAGTAATAAGAAGAGCCTGATTTATATTAAAAGAAATGCTCTGGAAATTTTCCATGGGGAGGAAAAATTTGAGCTCATCATTCCTGTAACTATTTTACAGAACCTTGAAATTATTGACTCTGAAAATTTTAAGAAACTTCTCAGGGGTTTTCTCTCAAATCTAAAAATTAAAAAACAAGGAGCCATAATCGTACTGTCCGATGAGGTGATTTTCCAGAAAGAAGTAGTTGCAAAAGATGAAAATGATTTAAATGAAAAATACAGGATATTTAAGGACGCACTTCCCATATCCTTTGAAAAAGTTGCTATAAAAAAAATTACATTCGGGGAAAGAGTTTTATTTTTAGGAGCTAATAAGAAAATATTTCAGGAAACAGCAGCAATTTTAAAAGATAACGAATGGGACATATCCGCTGTTATACCTGTAGCACTTTTTACAGACAAGCTGGGAATGGAAGGGAGTGAGTTAACTTCCTCTCTGGTCGGGAAAATACTTTCTGAGAAGGATTTAATTAAAATATGCGATTTTCTTTCGGAAACTCAGGAGGGTAAAGTTATAAAAAAAAGTTTCAATTTTAAACTAACAGCTCTTTTAGTATTTATACTTCTTTTGATTGTTATATTATCAACTCTTCTTGCGGTTCGTTTGAAATTAATAGGTATGCCGGGTCTTGGCAGCAAAAATAACCAGCAAAAAGTTGTAGAGAAGATTGAAAGCACACCCTCTGCTTCTGAGAATGAAGCTTTGCCCTCAACGATTTTACGGATAGAAATAAGTATTCAGGTTCTTAATGGAAGCGTAATAGCTGGTCAAGCAGCAAAAGTAAGAGATAGTTTAGCTAAGCTTGGATATATCAATACAGAAACGGGAAACGCTAGTATTACGGAAACAGAGAAAACTACGATTATATTTTCTAAAAACGTGAATCAAAATTACCGCGATGAGATAAGCAAAAAACTTGAGGAAGACTTTACTGAGGTGGAAGTGCAGGATGATTCAACAGATGGTGAGTTTGATGTTGTGATTACTACGGGAACTGAAATACAAACGTCCCAATAGGGCAAACTGAATCAAAACTATGATATAATATTTGTATGCAAGAAGCGTTTAGAGAAGCAGCAAAAAGTAATCCAGGATCTAGTTTGGCTAGAGAGGTTGGCAATGCAACACATAGAGCAAAGAGAGATAAACATATACAATTTGTAGACGGATTAGCTGGAGACTGGGAAGCATTAGGAAGCAAAGTATTTCAATGGGACTATGTCCGCTCATGGTCAAATGAGCCGTTCTGGAAATTACGAAATGATTTATCTAGACTGCATACACGATCCATTGGATTATCACCCGATGAACAAACTGGTATGCTTGCACATTTTGCTTTTGGACTGAAAATCTCCGAAGAGAAGGTGGATCCCATTATTAGAAAGATTAATGGTACTAGACCTTTACCTGAAGTGCTTGGCGATCCACACTCTGTAATAAGCAGTCCAACTCTTTCGCCGGTTTCAGATTTATTTTTACACCATTATACTTTCTTATCAGGATATGAGCCTCAATTAAGAGATTCATTCAGAACTTATGTTATGGATAGATGCGTCCGCGATGGAGTTCTAGGATATATTGGATTACCTCTGGTGCTTCCGGCATCTGCAGAATGGATTTGGCGAAGGTAAGGATATTTTTCTTCGGGTCTTCTTCGTGGTAGAATACAGTATTGTCCATTTAAGTCAAATAAAAACTTTTTCTTCGACCGAGGAGCAAAGCGACGAGTGGAGAAGTACATATAAATAATGAGTCAGTGGAAATGGTATGTTTACATAATCGAGTGTTTAGATGGAACATTCTATACTGGTATGACATGGAAACCAGAGCTAAGATATGATCAGCATCTGTCAGGATTAGGTGGAAAATACACATCTATTCACGGAGTTAAATCACTTGTCTACTACGAGGAACACTTTGATTATCAGGAGGCTAGATCCAGAGAAAAACAAATTAAGGGTTGGAGTCAAAAGAAAAAGAAGAGTATTTTAATTGATAATTTTAAGATGTAGTTCTCGACTACGCTCGAACAAAAAGGACAAAACATGACAAAGTTTAAGATTGCTTCTGATTTTAAACCAACCGGGGATCAACCACAAGCTATTGAGAAGCTTGTTGCTGGTTTAAATGAAGGTCGGGAGCATCAGGTATTGCTCGGTGTAACCGGATCCGGGAAAACTTTTACTATGGCAAACGTTGTAGAAAGAGTTCAGCGTCCAACACTTGTTATTTCCCACAATAAAACCCTTGCAGGTCAGCTGGCCCAGGAATTTAAATCCATTTTTCCAAATAATGCAGTAGAATACTTTGTTTCTTACTATGATTATTACCAGCCTGAAGCATATATTCCACAATCTGATACATATATAGAAAAAGATGCCTCTATTAATGAAGAGATTGAAAAACTCAGGCTTTCTGCAACAACCTCACTGATGACCAGGAAGGATGTAATTGTTGTGGCCTCTGTTTCTGCAATTTATAACCTTGGATCTCCTGTTGAATACGGTCAGGCAATCCTGGAACTTAAAAAGGGGATGAAAGCTACTTTTCAACAAGTTCTAAAGGTTTTACAAAAAATGTACTATGATCGGAATGATATTGATTTTAAAAGGGGGACTTACAGAGTTCGGGGGGATACAATTGATATTTTTCCGGCATATAAAGATTCAGGCTACAGGGTACAGTTTACAGTAGATAGAGTGGAACGGGTGGCTGCTTTGGATCCTGTTACCGGACATACTGAGGATGTTTCGGAAACACAAGTTATTTATCCGGCCAAACATTATATTACCCCTGAGCAGCGGCTTACTCCTGGAATTAAGCAGATTGAAATAGATCTAGGAACTAGGTTAAAGGAACTAAGAAAGTTGGGAAAATTAGTGGAAGCACAAAGACTGGAACAGAAAACCCAATATGATCTGGAAATGATAAAACAGTATGGATATTGTAATGGAATTGAAAATTACTCCAGATATTTCGACGGAAGATCCGCAGGAGATCCGCCGTATACCTTGATGCACTTTTTTCCTAAGGACTTTTTGTTATTCATTGATGAAAGTCATATGAGTATCCCACAAATAAGAGGGATGTATAATGGAGATAGATCCAGAAAGGAAACCCTAGTGGAATATGGTTTCAGGCTACCATCAGCATTAGATAACAGACCCCTTAAATATGATGAATTTCAAAGGATTATTAATCAAACTGTTTATGTTTCAGCAACCCCGGATGAATATGAGCTTTCTTTGACTCGGACCTATCCTATCACCCTGAACGGAGCAAAGGGTATATATCCTTCGGCTTCGCTCGCCTCGTCTTCGACTCGTCGAAGCGGGCCTCAGGATGACAAAGAATATGACGGGGTTGCAGAGCAGTTGATCAGGCCGACAGGAGTTTTGGATCCGGAGGTTGAAGTTAGAAAAACAGAGGGACAAATTGAGAATTTAATGGAGGAAATCAGGAAACGCGTGGAACAAGGTGAAAGAGTTTTAATAACCACACTAACCAAGAGAATGGCAGAGGATTTAGCTGATTACTTAAAGGAGCATGGAGTAAAAGTCCATTACCTCCATTCAGATGTTGTAACACTTGAGCGTGGAGATATTCTCCAGTCACTCCGGCTCGGTGAATATGATGTTTTAGTAGGAATAAATCTTTTAAGAGAAGGACTTGATTTACCCGAAGTATCCTTAGTTGTCATATTAGATGCAGATAAAGAGGGGTTTTTACGCTCCCGAACTTCACTTATTCAAACCATGGGTAGGGCAGCAAGGCATATAAACGGCAAAGTAATTATGTATGCGGATACTGTAACAAAATCCATGAAGGCTGCAATTGATGAGGTAACCCGCAGGCGTAAATATCAGGCTGAATATAACAAAAAGAACAATATTACACCAAAAAGTATTGAAAAAGCGCTGAGGGATAGGTTGATAGAAAAAGTTGAAGAGTTAGAGGAAGAGGCTGGCAAGGAGCTAACTGTTGATGATATCCCAGTTAAAGAGCGCGATAAGATGGTAAAACTCCTGGAAGCCCAAATGAGAGAAGCAGCGGAAATGCTGGATTTTGAAACTGCAGCTAAACTTCGGGATCAGATTAAGGAATTAAGTGTTTGACCCAG
>MFDK01000019.1:19058-26598 GCA_001776865.1 Candidatus Daviesbacteria bacterium RIFCSPLOWO2_01_FULL_37_10
GCTTCTTTCTTAAGATAGCTGCTTTGCGTATTTCAGCAGAGCGTGTTTTTGCAGCAACACTTTTAAGTATTTCAATAGCAAATTCAGGATCACCTGCCATTTGCAATTTCAAGTCTTGAGCGCTTATCACAAGAAGTCTGCATTCAGTAACTGCTTCGGCAGATAAGCGATAAAAACCTCCGAATCTGGTTGAGTTAACTCCGAACAAAGAAGGTGGCTTAAGCACCTGGGGTAAAAACTTCCCTCCATAATCGGTTGGAGCAAATAACCTAACCTGACCCTGGATTACTCTGTAGGCGTTCTGGGCAAGATCGCCCCTAAAAAATATTGGTTCACCACCTCTAACTTCTTCCATGCGCCCCGAAAAACAAAGACCCGGTGCGCATGTTTCAACTTTAATTGCGGTCACAATTTAAGTATCTACCAATTAAATCCAATAGTCAAATTTTATTATTACCGGGATTAAACTTAAGGACTTTTCAAAGTTTTAAAAAGCTGGTATACTAAGTCCCATTGTTTCCTTCGGGTTTGATATGGCTACAAATGACAAAATAATCATTCGCGGTGCACGCGAACATAATTTAAAAAATATTGACCTGGAAATACCAAAAAACAAACTGGTTGTGTTGATTGGAATTTCAGGTTCAGGTAAAAGCTCTTTAGCGTTTGATACCCTTTATGCAGAAGGGCAAAGGCGTTATGTGGAGTCGTTATCAGCCTATGCCCGCCAGTTCCTCGGGGTTATGGATAAACCGGATGTGGATAACATTGAAGGACTTTCTCCGGCAATTTCAATTGATCAAAAGTCTGCTTCACACAACCCTCGTTCAACGGTTGGAACCACTACAGAAATTTATGATTACTTAAGGCTTTTATATGCCAGGGTTGGCCATCCTCATTGCCCGGTTTGCGGAAGGGAGATTTCTAAGATGAGTGTGGATCAGATAGTGGAGCAGGTGACGAATGTAAGGAGTCATTCTGAGCGAGCGAAGCGAGTCGAAGGATCTAGGGGTCGCCGTATAATGGTTTTGTCTCCGATTGTGAAAGACAGAAAAGGGGAGTATTCTGCGCTTTTTGAAGATTTACTTAAAAAGGGGTTTTCAAAGGTAAGGGTTGACGATCAAGTTAGAGATCTGACTGACGATCTTGTTTTAATTAAGACTAACAAACACACAATTGACCTAGTAGTAGACCGTTTAGTACTTGATAAAACTGTCACACTGAGCGAAGTGAAGGATATAAATAAATTATATCCTTCGGCTAAGCCTCAGGATGACAAAAAAGAACATGATATAAATTCTACTATCACAAGGCTTCACCAGTCAATAGAAACTGCACTTAAAATGGGGGAAGGGTCAGTTATAGTTTGCGACGTTTTAGATGCCTCCTTAGAATTTCCAACTAATCCTAAGAAAATGGAAGATCATCTATACAGTGAGAGATTTGCTTGTCCTATTGATAATATTGCCCTATCCGAAATAGAACCAAGGCTTTTTTCTTTTAATTCACCCCACGGTGCATGCCCAACTTGTACGGGACTCGGAACACTTTTAGAGATAGATTCAGATGCTGTTTTAAATCCAATTCTATCAATTGCAGAAGGCGGGATTTTACCCTGGTCAAAACTTGCAACACACGAAACCTGGTTTACCCGTTTGATTGAAGCTGTAGGTAAGGATTACAGCTTTGATCTAAATACTAGGCTTGGGCAATATTCCCAAAAAGCAAAACAAGTTCTTCTAAATGGGGCAGGAAATGCGGAATTTAAAGTAGAAGGAAAAAACAGGCAGGGCAGATGGACATCGTTTTATTCAGCTTTCCAGGGACTTGTTCCGTATCTTAAAGAAAGATATAAGGAGAGCGAAAGTGATTTTGTAAAAGGGGAAATAGAAAAATATATGGTTAAAGAAATTTGTCCAAAATGTAAAGGAGCAAGGCTTAAAGATGAAGCTTTATCAGTTGATATTGACGGGTTAAACATTTCCGAGGCAACGATAATGTCTATTAAAGAAGCGCTAGACTGGTTTAAGAAGTTGGATATTGGATTTAGTGATCGGGAAAGGCAAATTTCCAAACCTATTTTAAAAGAGATTATATCCAGGCTTCAGTTTCTGGTAGATGTTGGGTTGGACTATCTAACCTTAGATAGGGCTTCAATGACACTGGCAGGAGGTGAATCACAAAGAATTAGATTAGCATCCCAGATAGGTTCAGGTTTATCCGGAGTCCTGTATGTGCTGGATGAGCCGTCAATCGGACTTCATCAAAGAGACAATACAAGATTAATTGATACCTTAAAAAGACTTCGCGATTTGGGTAACACTGTAATTGTTAATGAACACGATGCTGAGACAATGGAAAATGCAGATCTTTTAGTGGAAATTGGGCCTGGTGCCGGCGAACATGGAGGAAAAATTGTAGCAATAGGTACACCAGAGGAAATTATGAAAAATCCGAATTCGTTAACTGGTAAGTATTTATCAGGGAAGAAAAAAGTGACTATTGATGATTACCTTAAGCCATCTCGTCATCCTGAACTTGTTTCAGGATCTGTTGGGATTCCGAAACGAGTTCGGAATGACGGTGACATGCTCAAGCTTTTAGGTGCTTCTGAACACAATTTAAAAAATATTAATGTTTCATTTCCTTTAGGACAGTTTATTGCTATAACCGGAGTTTCCGGATCCGGGAAATCAACTTTAATACATGACATCCTATATCGGGTGTTGGCTTACAAAATATATCACTCCAGAGAAAAAGCAGGGGCGCATAAATCGATTGAGGGAATGGAGTATGTCGATAAGGTTGTAATGGTTGATCAAAGCCCGATTGGAAGGACTCCGAGGTCTAATCCGGCTACTTATACAGGTGCGTTTACATACATAAGAGATTTATTTGCCGCATCACTAGAAGCAAAAATACGCGGTTATGGACCTGGAAGATTTTCTTTTAATGTAAAGGGCGGGCGTTGCGAGGTTTGTGAAGGAGAGGGTCAAATAAAGATTGAGATGCAGTTTTTGCCTGATGTTTATGTAACTTGTGAGGCGTGCAGCGGGAAAAGATATAGCAGGGAAGCCCTGGAAATACTTTTTAAAGAAAAAAATATATCGGATGTTTTAGATATGACAGTTGAAGAAGGTTTAAAGTTTTTTGGAAATATACCTAACATTAAAAATAAAATCCAGGTTCTAAATGATGTGGGATTGGGTTATATCAAGCTTGGTCAACCTGCTCCAACTTTGTCAGGTGGAGAAGCTCAAAGAATAAAATTATCATCAGAGCTTTCAAAACGTCAAACTGGTAAAACCATTTATATCCTGGATGAACCTACAACTGGACTTCATTTTGCAGACATAGAAAGACTGCTAACCATTTTAAGAAAACTGGTTAATTTTGGAAATACTGTAATAATTATTGAGCATAACCTGGATGTAATTAAAAATGTGGATTGGGTAATAGATCTTGGTCCGGAAGGCGGTGATGCTGGTGGAAAAATAATAGCTGAGGGCACTCCGGAACAGATAACTAAAATTAAGGAATCCTACACTGGTCAATATCTGGCAAAAATTATTTAAGGGGAATACGTGCAAGTCGTCTGCCGATTATATAGTGGACTCTGAGACAAATCATAGTCATGTGTATATGCTTGGAATATCTTAACCGCTCGTAACATGCGGTCGTTTCCATCAACTGTAGCAGACTTTTCTAGACCGTTTAGGTACTTTCTATATTCAATTTCTTCTGTTGCCACTCAGGATCTCTTTCTTTAATCATGAATATATTCTACCACACGGAATATTTTTGAAGTCAAGCTTTAAAGACTTTTTGGAGGGAAATTAACTTACGTCGGCAAGTTGAAACTCTGGGGGAATTTTAATTCCAGACTTTTCTTCTATTAAGTTCAATCTCTTATCCAATTTTTTAGTATTATCTCTACTGTTTTGGGTATCAGCCATAATTTGCCTCAATGCTTTAGTATGCGAATTTGAAATGTCCTGAGTTTCAGCCATATCTTCGGTTAAATCAGTTGTTTGCTCCCAAATAGCATCAATTCTTTCGTTCAGTCTTTTTAATCCTGTACTCGGGTCATTTAATTGTTTATTTATTGCTGCCAAACCAGTAGCAGGATCATTTAATGTCTTTCCCATTTCATCAAATTTGCTGTTCATCACAGATAATTGATCACGCATAAGGTATATTGATGCTGACTGATCTGTCCTGCTCACATCAAGTATGTCAATTTTGTGCTTAATTATTTCTAATAGTTCCTTAATTTCTGTAGATTTAGTAGCTGCCATGCTGCAATAATAATTCTTTTTGTACAGAATTACAAGTTCTTAGCTATTAGGTTTTATAGTTGTCTACTATTTTTTGCGGGGTTCAAAAATATTTGTGGCATCTTCTGGTAGGGATGCGCTGAGTTTGATGCTACCAGCCAGTTTTTGCAGTTTTTCTAAATTATCTCCGGGTTGTCTTTCAACTACCCGGAATACTAGACCTTCAGACAGAACTGGTTCCGGATTAAGTGCCATAAATTTAGTATAGCACATGTTAGACATGTTAGTAATAAGTAAACTTCTTTGCTACAATTATATTTGTGGATATTAAAACATTTTCTCACTTCGTTCGAAAAATAATTATCTTCACCTTTTTATTTGTATGGCTTCCTGCTTTTCCGCCAGAGGTGGATCTAGACCAAAGGTCTATCAGCCGTTGGCTGAAGCCTTTGGCTGGCGCGGGAATGACATTTATAATGGGAGTACCGGGTGTGGTTTTTGCTGCTGATGAATTTTCAACATCATATGATGTTTCTTATGACGTAGGAGTAGATGGAGTTACAAATGTAACAGAAAAAGTAACTCTGAAAAACCTAACTTCCCAATACTATGCCACTCAGTTTTCTCTTACAATTGGAGCAACGCAAATTTCCGATGTATCTGCCTCGGACCCTTCCGGCTCTTTGGAGGTAACACAAGAGCAAAAAGGCACATCAACAACTATCAATGTTAAATTTAATCAGCAGGTTGCAGGACTTGGGAAAGAACTTCCCTGGACTTTAAGTTTTAAATCAAAGGATTTTGCATCTGCACAGGGAAAAATCTGGGAAGTAACTTTGCCGAAAATAGTTTCTACTACAAATCTGGAAGATTATAATGTAACGCTTTCAGTACCAACGCTTTTCGGATCACCTACCTCAATAGCTCCAAACCCCAACAAGCAAACTACGTCGTTTGACAGACTATTTTTAACTTTTGATAAAAGTCAGCTTGCAGATTCCGGTGTGTCAGCTAACTTCGGAGAAAAACAGCTTTTTGATTTTGACCTTACTTACCATCTCCAAAATCCAAACTTAGTGCCGGGGATAACAAGTATTACCCTTCCCCCGGATACAGCCTATCAGGACGTTTTTTTCACAAGAATAGATCCCTATCCTATTAACGTTACCGTAGATAATGATGGAAATTATCTTGCCTGGTATAAACTAAGCAGGAATGAAAAACTGGACATAAAAGTTGTTGGATCAGCCAAACTTTATATAAAATCCAAGGTCAAATCGCCGAAACTTGATCCTTCCTTAAGGCAAAAATATCTTAAAGCGGATAAATTTTGGGAAAAAGATAACCATGGGGTTAAGCTTAAGCTTAACGAGATACTGGGTAATTATCAAAATATAAGTAATTTTGAAAAAGCTAGATTGATTCACAGGTATATTGCAAATAACCTGAAATATGACTCTTCCAGGCTTTCCGGGAAAAATATCGAAAGATTGGGTGCAATTACAGCTTTATCTAACCCTGAAGCTGCAGTCTGTATGGAATTTACAGACCTTTTTATAGCACTTGCCCGAGCCGGGGGAATTCCAGCAAGGGAGTTAAATGGATATGCATATACAGCTAATCCAACTTTAAGGCCTCTTTCTCTAAGCCAGGATGTATTACATGCCTGGCCTGAGTTTTATGATGAGGAGAGAGGCTGGATTATGGTTGACCCAACTTGGGAGGCAACTACAGGCGGTGTGGATTATTTTAATAAATTTGACCTTAATCATTTTGTTTTTGTTACTAAGGGACTTTCATCAGAAACTCCATCCCCAGCAGGTTCATATAAATTTGACGGAATTAATACTCAGGATGTAAGGGTAAGTTTTGCGCAGGAAGAGCTTCTAGGAAAACCTCAACTTAATATTTCTGTTGAAGCCAGGAATCCGATTACTGCAGGTTTGCCGGGTAAAATTAAAGTAAAAATTTCGAATTTAGGCAACGCTTTACAACAAAGTTCAACTTTAGGGATAGATGCGGGCAGATTAACACTCCTTGATGAAACAACTATTACAACTGGACCAATCCCGGCATTTGGATACGCTGAGTTTGAAATTAATACAAGAACAAAATCTTTAATAGAAAGTTACGATGATGTTATAGAAGTTGTATTTGCCGGACAAAAATACAGGAAAGATATCCAAATAAGACCGTTTATTGCCTTCCAATATTTCCCCTGGATATTAATTGGCATAGTCGGGGGGGTAGGGGTTATATACTTTGGTGTTCTTGGGGGATTTGTGTATCGAAAAAGGTTTTTAATAAGAGAAAAGCAATCAAATTAAGCTATAATATGCAGGTATGATTCCTGTGTTTATTAATAAATCTCAGATTCCGCATAAACCAGGAGTATATCAGTTTAAAAATAAGTCTGGCCGAATCATTTACGTTGGTAAGGCGATTGATCTTTACCACCGGGTTTTATCGTATTTTCATGGTTATCCCCTAGGTGTGAACGTAACACACACCAGGGGTGTGATAGCTTCACACCTCAGGAATGAAATAGCTTCTGTGGAAACTATTATTGTGGAGAGTGAGCTGGAAGCGCTAATTCTGGAAGCAAACCTGATTAAAAAATATCTCCCGGAATTTAATGTTAGCCTCAAAGATGACAAAGACTACCTATACATTAAAATAACTGAGGAAGACTATCCAAGAGTTATTACTGCAAGAAAAAACGAGTTAAAGGAATCTTTAAAGAATTTTGGCCCGTTTCCGTCTTCAAGAACCGTTAGAGATACTCTGAAAGCCTTAAGAAAGGTATTCTCATGGTGTTCGAATGCACACCCCCGGGGTGTAAATACAAATCCACCCCGGGGGTGGAATCGGAGGGCATGTTTTTACTATCACCTAGGGCTTTGTCCGGGAGCGTGTATCGGGAAAATCACCAAAGCAGACTACAGAAAAAATATTTTCAGGTTGGCAAAGCTTTTAGAAGGTAAGAAGGAAAAATTAGTCAGTGAACTTTTATCGGAAATGGAGAGTGTATCTAGGCAGCAGAGATTTGAGGATGCAGCTAAAGTAAAAAAGACTCTGACAGGAATAAATTATTTAACTCAAACCAATAGAACCAGCCTTTACCTGGAAAATCCTAACTTCCTGCAGGATGAAAGGCAAAAAGCCTTGGAATCCTTGCAAGAAGCCCTGCAACTCCCGAAGTTGCCGGAGAGGATTGAATGTTATGATATTTCAAATATACAAGGTCATGAGGCTACAGGATC
>MFDK01000019.1:26608-26999 GCA_001776865.1 Candidatus Daviesbacteria bacterium RIFCSPLOWO2_01_FULL_37_10
CCAATATAGAAAATTTAAAATTAAAACAACTGGTAAGCCGAATGATGTTGGAATGCTTAGAGAAGTGATAAGCAGGCGATTAAAACACAAAGAATGGCCTTTTCCTGATTTAATAATAGTTGATGGGGGAATAGCACAGGCGCGAGCAGTGAGTACTGAGTTAACAGCACATCGTCATCCTGAACTTGTTTCAGGATCTAATTTAGAGATGCCGAAACTAGTTCGGCATGACAAAATGGATATACCCGTATATGGAATTGCTAAGAGAATGGAATGGCTTTACTCTCCGGATGGAAGCATAATAAAATTACCAAAATCGCATCCTGCATCAAAACTCTTACAAAAGCTCCGCGACGAAGCCCACAGGTTTCACATAACATACCATAGGAAG
>MFDK01000020.1:0-4412 GCA_001776865.1 Candidatus Daviesbacteria bacterium RIFCSPLOWO2_01_FULL_37_10
GTATCTTGGTGCAATGGGCATGGCTTTCCCTGTTTATTACGGAGAAGACCTGACTTCTCCTGAATTTAACAATTATTTAAGATCACAAGGAGTAGACCCAAAACAAGTGGAATCTGGACAGAGACTTTTGTGTGTTAAACCCATGAAAGGAACTTATGGAGGATATGGTCATTTTCGAGGTACTTTAGGAGATGCAAGATTTAGACGAGATCTAAGAGATGCTCTATTAAAGAGAGGCTCTTACGTTGTCCAACCCGAGTTACAAAATCCTACTTTAACAAACCAGGATGATGGACGCTCTTACATGTATATAGATAGAGTCTTTTTCTCCAACGATGGTCAGAACTATCGGTTTATGGGCGGCGAAAGGACACTAATGCCTATAGATTCCAACGAAGCCCAAAATAATAGGGTTCACGGGAATAGTTCCTCAGTCTATGCTGAGATAATATAAAATGAACTAAAGTTCTTGTTATGAAACAATAAAACTATGTTAAACAAAATTGTAGCTTTGACCAAAGAGTTTGTTTCTATTAAATCAAACTCAGAAAATGCAACTGAGCTAGATAAAATATTAGAAATTGCCTTGTCGAACCTAAAAGGTTATACGATTGAACGATTTGAAAATAAAGGTGTTAAGAGTGCCTTAGTTTATAACCGTAGGTTACAGGAGCAAAGCGACTACAATGCTAAAAAAAGACCCTCAAAATTTAGGATTATACTTAATGGACATTTAGATGTGGTTCCAGGTAAAGACTATCAATATTTGCCAAAAGTTAAAGGTGACAAACTCTATGGAGTTGGGTCAATGGATATGAAGGCGAGTGTTGCTTGTCTTATTATGGTCTTCAAAGAAGTAGCAAGTAAAGTTGACTATCCACTTGCCTTGCAGCTGGTTACTGATGAGGAGCCAGGAGGTTTTAATGGCACAAAATATCAAGTAGAAAAGGGTGTCAAAGCGGATTTCGTTATTGCTGGCGAGAGCACCGGTCTTCAGATTGCAAATAGGGCAAAAGGAGTTTTACTTTTAAAGATTTTTACTAACGGTAGAACTGCTCACGGAGCCTACCCTTGGAAAGGAGATAATGCAATCTGGAAAATGAACCAATTTCTCAACTCTTTGTTGAATAGGTATCCAATTCCTTCTAAACAAGAATGGGTCACAACAGTTAATTTGAGCCGGATTGAAACTAGCAATAAAGTTTTTAATAAAATTCCGGATGATTGTGAAATCAAGCTCGACATTCGGTATGTCCCAAAAGACGCGGATACTATTGTTAATAGCATAAAAACGTTGTTACCAAAGGGTTTTAAGTTGGACATTGTTGCAAAAGAGACTGCTTTATTTGTTTCTGAAAATAATCAGTACTTAAAAATACTTCAGAGTGTAGGTGAACAAGTTACCAGAAAGAAGGTGGGTCTTTATGGAGCACAGGGTACTTCTGATGCCAGACATTTTACTAGAGTAGGTATTGATGGAATTGAATTCGGGCCAAAAGGTTGGAATATTGGGAGTGACGAAGAATGTGTAAGTATAAAAAGTTTAGAGCAATACTATCAAATCCTCAAAAACTTTCTGCTTTTGATGAAAGGGGGTGATGAAAATGAATAGGGTAGAAAATGAGTCTGATTTAAAGAAAGAAGCAGCACCAATAATTCTGTTAGCGGCGCTGTTAGGCTTAAATGTTGCTGCTACCTGTAGTATATCTTTTAAGATAAGAGAGGGGAGAGAAAGATGTATTACAACAGGGCAAATAGATGATAATGGGAAAAGATTAGATGGTTTTAAGGGTAATCAGGAATGTGAGAAGTTCTTACCTGGAAATTATCCAATCCCACCTGGATATGGTATGCGTATTGGTTGGTAAGCCTGGGGTCATTTTGGCCCCAGGTGAGCGGAAGTTATGATAAACTATGAAAGGATACAATATGAAAAAAAGAATTTTGACTGGGGATAGGCCAGCTTGACTTTTGTATAACAGTGTAATACAATATGACTAGAATTATTGTTAAAGAGTTGGTATGGGATAAGGTTAATCTGGAACATATAAAAAAGCACAATGTTTCTAAAGAAGAAGCTGAGGAGGCCAAAAACTTTATCTTGCATTGGAAGACTCATACAAATAGATACCTCGTTGTGAGCAGAGTTGGTTCCAGATTAATATCGATGGTTTTAAATAGAAAAAGTACTGGAATATATTATCCAGTTACAGCTAGAGATAGTGGAAAAAATGAAAGGAGGAGAGTATATGATAAAGAAAAAAAGCAGAATTCCTAAATTTAAGACTTATGAAGAAGAAGCCAATTTTTGGGATACACATGAATTCACGGAGTTTGAAGATGAGTTAGAGGATGTTGAAATAGTCTTCGAACTTAATAAGCCAAGAGATGAGGCTATTGTTCTAAGGGTACAGAAAGACTTAAAAGAAAAATTAGATAAGAAAGCCAGAAGCATGGGGCTAAATTTATCAACTTTAGCCAGAATGTGGCTGATGGAGAAATTGCAGGAAAATCTAAGGAGGGTAAAAACATGAAGAAACGCATTCTTACTGGGGATAGGCCAACTGGAAAACTGCATTTAGGCCATTATGTAGGTTCGTTAAAGAACCGGGTGGCTTTGCAGGATCAATATGAAACTTTTTTGATTGTAGCTGATTTGCATACCTTGACTACTAAACCAGAAAAAAAAGATACCGAGAAGTTAGAGCAAAACATTAGAGATCAGGTTTTGGACTATTTTTCTGTGGGAATTGACCCTGGTAAGGGCACTGTTTATATCCAATCACAGATTCCGGAGGTGGCTGAGTTAGCCTTGATCTTTGGTATGCTTACGACTGTCCCCAGACTGGAAAGAATGCCCACTTTAAAAGAGGTAATGAGAGATGCGGAGTTAAAAATTCCTTCTTATGGATTATTAGGATATCCAGTTTTGCAGTCAGCAGATATTATGATGGTGAGAGCTGATTTAGTGCCTGTTGGTAAAGATCAAGTATCTCATTTGGAGATAACCAAAGAAATAGCAAGGGATTTTAACAGAACTTATGGGGAAGTTTTCCCAGTTCCAGAAGCACTTATCCCGGAGGATATTCCACTTTTACCAGGCACTGATGGTGTTAGAAAAATGAGCAAATCTGCTGGGAATGATATTAAGTTATCTAATTCTTCAGAAGAAGTAGAAAAAAAGGTTATGAGTATGTATACGGATCCTAAAAGGATACATGCAGATGATCCTGGGACAGTAGAAGGAAATCCCGTTTTTATTTACTTGGATGCATTTGCTACAGAAAGTGACAAGATACAAGTAACAAGATACAAAGATCAATATAGGAAAGGCCAAGTGGGGGATATTGAGGTAAAAAAGTACCTGGCCAAAATCCTCAATAATTTCCTGGATCCGATAAGAAAAAGAAGAGCTGAATTTGAAAAACAACCGGAATTGGTGGATAAAATCTTAAAAGAAGGAACCCAAAAAGCAAGAGAAGAAGCCAAAAAAACTTTAGAAGAAGTAAAAAAAGCTATGAAGCTTGACTACTTTGATTGACAAAATGGATTGTGAGGTATATATTCTAAACCATAATGGCAACTCCTGAAGGTATACAAGAAAATCATGAGAGAGAAAGTTTAAATTCTTCTGCTTCTGAGTCATTGCGCTTAATGTATGAAGAACTCTCAAGAAGACCGTTTATCAAAAATAAAAAGATTTTCTTTGCATCCTCTGCTTTGGGGCTGTTAGGATTAGTAAGTACAATTCACGAAGCCAGGCATTTTATGGAATTTGGTGAAACAGATGCAATTGTGCAGGATTTAGGTGGACAGTGGTATAGTAATTTATCTTCAGAAACTAAGATAAAAATGCTTGAATCTATACAAGGAGATAAAAGACTGTACACTAAATTAGGCAAGGAGAAGATTGCATATATAAATGAGTTTGGTGATAAAGCATATGATCGGGGATGGAGAGCATACGGAACTATATTTACTCTTCCTATTACATGTATGGCAACTTTATTTGGATCTTCTTTTGCATTCTTCTGGGGATTAATGGATCAGAAACGAACTCGCAATGAAAATATTTATAGAACTACTGAAGGTAAATTGGCATTTAAATCTTGAATATTCTTCATTTCTTAACATGAAAGCACAGAGATTACAACTCACCTTTCCATATAAATTAGCCCAGGAGTTTAAAAGAGCAATTCCTCGTGGAGAGAGGAGTCAATTTATTGCTCAAATCGTAAGAGAAGAGCTCCCTAATTGGAAAAAGATAATCCAGGAAGAGAAATGATATCCATAGATGATTTTGCAAAAGTTGAACTTCGTGTCGGGACTGTTTTGGAAGCTGAAGAGGTGGAGGAATCTGAAAAGCTGATTAAACTTATGGTGGATCTTGGAGAAGAAACACCACGTCAGAT
>MFDK01000020.1:4432-7343 GCA_001776865.1 Candidatus Daviesbacteria bacterium RIFCSPLOWO2_01_FULL_37_10
GGTATACTCCCGAAGATCTGGTTGGTAAACAGGTTGTAGTTGTTGCAAATTTAGAACCTCGCACCATGATGGATATGGAAAGCCAGGGTATGATGTTGGCAGCCGACAGTGAATCTGGCCCAGTATTTCTAACTGTGCCAAAAAAAGTTCTCCCTGGTACCAAGATCCGCTAGTTGACCCCGATTAAATCGGGGTTGACATACGTCATACGTATGATATTATAAGTTTATGCAAAGAATAAGTGTTTATATCCCTGAAGATACTAAACAAAGGATTAATTTGGCAGCTAGAGCTAAAAGTAAAGCTGAATCTGAAATTATTAGAGACGCTTTAGATGAGGGTCTTAATGTGATCCACCCTAAATCCAGTTCTGCCCAGGCCTTACTGGATTTTGCTCGGGAGGCAGAGAAGATACCAACCAGAGGTAAAATCCCTAAGGATTTAATTAAAAATATGGATTATTATACTTGGGGAGGAGAAAAGCGTAAGTGAGTAAAGTCGTTGTGGCGGACGCAGATGCTTTGATTGCTCTTTCCTTTGATGAAGATCCTCATCACAAAAAGGCTGTTTCTATAGTAGCTTCGCTGACAGAGGAAGGTGTAACAATAATATTTCCGGTTACTGTTTTTCCTGAGGCAATTACTACGCTCAAGAGATCCATTAATCAACCAGAAAAGGCGCACTTGCTTAACAAAAAATTACAGCAAGGAGAATTCCATATTGAGTATATATCTGAGGAAATTATAATACGAGCTAGTCAGATTTTTGGTACAGCTGTTTCCAAGAAAAATACGTTTTTTGATGCCATAGTTGCGGCATCAGCTGAAAAGTTAGAAGCAGATGCAATTTTTTCATTTGATGACTGGTATAAAAAACTGGGTTTTAAATTAGTAGGGGATTTGGTTCGCTCGCAATGACAGTAGGTAGTATTTTGAAGCTATCTGTTGTATACTTCCCTGTATGGCAAATGGAAGAAGAAATTTTAAAATAATACCTTCCGGCAAAAATTCCCGGAACAGGCTTTTGGGAATTCTAAAAGGCTTGGCAATGTACGCATTAATTGCCTTTGCAGCCCTGATCTTTTTTTATAATATTTCCGGAGGTGGAGATATAAATAAAAATGAGGTTCCTATATCCCAAATAATAAATGATATAAAGAGTGAAAAAGTAGAAAAGATAAGTGTGGAAGGGAATAAAGTTTCTGCAAAACTCAAAGGAGAGGAAAAAGAAGTTGTAGCCGGAAAAGAAGACGGGGAGTCTATTTATAAAATACTTGAATCAAGCGGAGTTGACCCGAAATCTTTAACAATTGAGGTAAAAGATATATCCTTGCAGCAAGCCTGGTTTGGAGTTTTAGGTGCAATTTTACCTGTATTACTTTTGGTAGGACTTATGTTTTTAATGTTTAGGCAGGCTAAAGATGCAGGACAGGGGATATTTTCTTTTGCCCAGTCCCGCGCCCGACTTTTTACAAAAGATCAACCTCAAGTTAAATTCGCAGACGTTGCAGGTCTTCCTGAAGCTAAAAAAGAGCTTGAAGAAGTTGTAGATTTTCTTAAAAATCCTGGAAAATATAAAGAAATTGGTGCACGTACTCCCAAAGGAGTATTACTTGTTGGTCCTCCAGGAACCGGAAAAACACTTTTATCCCGTGGAGTAGCCGGAGAGGCTGGAGTTCCGTTTTTCTCTATTGCTGGATCTGAATTTATGGAAATGCTTGTGGGGGTTGGTGCAAGCAGGGTTCGAGACCTTTTTTTAAACGCCAAGAAAAGCGCTCCTTCAATAATTTTTATAGATGAGATTGAATCAATTGGAAGAATGAGAGGTTTTGGAATGTCAGGAGGGCATGACGAAAGAGAACAGACTCTAAATCAGATTTTAGTGGAAATGGACGGATTTACCCCTAATGAGTCTGTCATAGTGCTTGCTGCAACAAACCGTCCGGATTTACTTGATCCGGCTCTTGTGAGACCTGGTCGTTTTGACAGACGTGTACTACTTGCTCTTCCTGATCTGGAAGAGAGAAAAGCAATTATTGAGCTTCATATGAAAGGAAAGCCATTTACAAAAGACGTTAGTATTGAGCTCATGGCACGTCGTACTGTTGGGTTTTCCGGTGCAGATTTGGCAAATATGTTAAATGAAGCTGCAATTTTGGCAGCAAGGGAAGGTAAAAAAATAATTGACCATAAAGATCTGGAAGAAGCTGCAACGAAGGTTAAGCTGGGTCCCCAGAGAAAAAGAATGCAAACAGAAGAAGATAGAAAACTTGCTGCATATCATGAGGCTGGACATGCTGTGGTTGGTCATTTTCTTCCGCATGTTGACCCGGTTCACAGGATAACTATAGTATCCCGTGGTATGAGCGGGGGACATACAATGTTCCCTCCGACTGAGGATCGTTCAAACGAGACAAAATCCCGTCTTCTTGAACAAATCACAACAGCTTTGGGAGGAAGGGCTGCTGAGGACATGATTTTTAAAGATATCTCAACCGGAGCTGCAAATGACATAGAAACTGCAACAGCAATAGCCCGGGAAATGGTTGTAGAATATGGAATGAGTTCAATTGGACCAATCAATATAAAACCACGTTCAATGTTTGGATATCCAGGAATGGGAAATGAAGGAGGAGATGTTTCGGAAAATATGCACTCAAAAATAGATTCAGAGATTAAAAGGATTATTGACGAAGCATACAGACAGGCTCAAACTCTCTTGAGATCAAATAAAATCAAACTAGACAAAGTTGCAAAAGAGCTGCTTGAAAAAGAAACCCTGAATAATGAAGAATTCGAAAAACTTGTTGGGAAGAAAAAAACTACTGTCTAGGTCCCTATACATTCAGAACGGTTTAATTAACAATTAAAGGTTCATATAATGGCTCATACATGAGAGCCTACAAAATACT
>MFDK01000021.1 GCA_001776865.1 Candidatus Daviesbacteria bacterium RIFCSPLOWO2_01_FULL_37_10
GATGTAGAAACACTCTTGCGGCTTATTCAATCTGTCCCTAGTCCTAAAGCCGAACCAATTAAACTTTGGCTTGCAAAAGTTGGTTTCGAAAGAATACAAGAAATAGCAGATCCGGAAAAATCCATAGATAGAGGAAGAATAAACTGGCAAAGAATGGGCAGAAGTGCGAAATGGATTCAGCAGAGAATGATGGGTCAGGAAACCAGAAATAAGCTTACGGATTACTGGAAAACCCATGATGTCAGGAAAGAGAATGAGTATGCAATTTTAACAAATATTATTCATGAGGAATGGAGTGATTTATCAGTTAAGGATCATAAAAACCTGAAAGGATTGAAAACCGAAAATCTTCGGGATCACATGAATGAAGCAGAATTGATCTTTACAGCGTTGGCAGAATTATCAACCAGGCAAATTGCAGAGGTAGATCAGTCTAAGGGGTTGGAAGAAAATAAAATCCCTGCCAAAAAAGGCGGACGGATTGCCAAAAATGCCAGGATGGAACTGGAACAGAAAACCGGAAAGAAAGTTATCAGCAGCTCAAATTATCTTCCGCATGGGCGAAGAAGATTGAAATAAACGGAATATTCTGATTTGCTCTAGCTTCAGAGAAAGTTTTTATAATGTATAAATTTTGTCCTAAATGCGGAATTGAAATTAATAAAGCTACAAACAGAAGCTTTGTATGTAAGTGTGGTTTTTCATTTTATGCAAATCCAAAGCCCACTTCTTCATTTATTCCAATATATAAAAATGAGATACTTCTTTATGAAAGGGCATTTGAGCCATCTATTGGGAAACTGGATTTAATTGGAGGATTTTTAGAATATAGAGAAGATCCAATTATTGGTGGAATAAGGGAATTTAATGAGGAAACTGGAATCAAATTAAAAGCTAAAGATTTAGAATTTTTGGGAATATTTATGGGAAAATACCCATTTAAAAGAGAAGTATATTCAACGCTCAATATAATATACACTGTTAATTTTAAAGCAAAAATAATTCCAAAGGGTTCTGATGAAATCGGAAAATTTTTATGGATTCCTGTAAATAAAACAGAAGATTTTGCATTTGCTCCAATCAAAGAGGCTATTTCGATGATAAATAAGAAGCTTAAACTCTAACTGTTGCTAGGTTTGCCAGATTTAGATACAATTACCTCATGTCTAAATTTAAAAGCGTTTCATCACAAGTTGATTTTCCAGCTCTTGAACATGAGCTGGTAAAAAGCTGGTATGAAGGCGGAATAGTTGAGAAATATTTACACAGGAATGATAATTCTTTAAATAAGTTTGCTTATTTAGATGGACCAATTACTGCAAATAATCCTATGGGTGTTCATCACGCTTGGGGAAGAACTCTGAAAGATGTCTGGCAAAGATTTCATAATATGAAAGGTTATGCGGGAAGGTTTCAAAACGGTTTTGATGAACAGGGCCTTTGGGTGGAAGTTGAAGTAGAAAAAGAACTTGGTTTAAAAAGTAAGAAAGACATTCTAAATTTGGTTTCAGGTGATGAATTTGCCTCACTTGAAAAATTTGTAAATCTTTGTAAAGAGAGGGTTAAAAAATATTCTGTAATACAAACGGAACAGAGTAAAAGGCTAGGTTATTTTATGGATTGGGATAATTCGTATCACACTTCCTCAGATACCAATAACTATGCGATTTGGAATTTTATGAAAGTTGTTAACGAAAAGGGTTGGCTTTATAAAGGCCATGACTCTGTGCCATGGTGCCCAAGATGTGGAACTGCTATCTCGCAGCACGAGATAGAATCTGATGGATACCAGGAGGTGATCCATGAATCAATTTACTTTGAACTACCAATCGAAGGTCGGGATAGAGAATACTTATTGGTCTGGACTACAACACCCTGGACTTTGCCTGGTAATATAGCAGTGGCTGTCGATGAAAAGCTCGACTATTCCTTAGTTGAAGGTAGTAGTGGAGATAAGTTTTGGGTCTTAAAAGATTTAGTTGAAAAAATATTTATTAGTGATTATAAAGCTATAAAGATAGTTAAAGGAAAAGAGCTGGTCGGGCTTAAATATAAATGGGCATTTGATGATTTGCCAAGAGTGAAAGAGGTTTCAGAAAAATCTCAAAATAATTTTCATATTGTTATTGCAACAGATGAATTACTGATGCCTATTAATTTGAGTGAAGGAACAGGTCTTGTTCATACTGCCGTTTCAGCAGGTGTAGAAGATTTTAAATTAGGTCAAAAATTAGGGCTTCCCATGATAGATATTATAGATGAAGGGGCTAATTATTTGGAGGATTTAGGGGATTTTTCGGGGCAGAATGCAAAAAAGGATCCCAGAGTCATTTTGGATTTTCTAGAAAATGAGGATAAGAAAGGAGAAAACTGGGTTTTTAAAATCGAAAAATATAAACATAGATATCCAACCTGCTGGAGATGTAAAACAGAGCTTGTCTGGCGGGTTGTAGATGAGTGGTATATAGCCATGGATAAGCGAAGCTTGCCATCTAAAGATGGTAAAACTGATGAGAGTGGTAAAACATACAGAGAGCAAATGATTGAGGTGGCTAAAAAGATAAACTGGATTCCGGGATGGGCGCTTGATAGAGAGTTAGATTGGCTAAAAAATATGCATGACTGGTTGATTTCTAAGAAGCGGTTTTGGGGACTAGCTTTACCTATTTGGGAATGCGAAAAATGCGGAAATTTTGAAGTTATTGGAGGAAAAGACGAATTGAAAGACAAATCAGTTGAAGGTTGGAAAAAATTTGAAGGAAATTCACCTCATAGACCCTGGATAGATCAGGTAAAAATTAAATGCTCAAAATGTCAGAATGTAAGTTCCAGAATTCCAGATGTTGGTAACCCTTGGTTAGATGCTGGAATTGTTCCATTTTCTACATTACCAGAAGATTGGTTCCCTGCGGATTTGGTTTCAGAATCTTTCCCTGGACAATTTAAGAATTGGTTTTATGCCATGATTGCAATGAGTACTGCATTAAAAAAGACAAATCCATTTAAAAATCTTTATGGTTATGCATTGGTAAAAGATGAAAAAGGCGAAGAGATGCATAAATCAAAAGGTAATTCTATTGAGTTTAATGAAGCCGCGGATAAAATCGGTGCTGATGTAATGAGGTGGATGTTTGTAACCCAAAATCCGGAAAGCAATCTTTTGTTTGGATTTAATACTACGGCAGAAGTTAAAAGAAGATTTTATTTAATTCTATGGAATAGTTATAAATTTTTTATAGATTATGCAAGTTTATTTACTTTTGAGCCAAAAGGTTTACCAAAAGAACTTTCTGTTTTAGATCATTGGATAATTTCCAGACTAAATCAGCTAATTGATTTGGTAGATACAAAGTTGGGACAGTTTGATCCATACAGCGCCTCAAGAAATATTGAAGACTTTGCAGTTTCTGATTTCTCAACCTGGTATATAAGAAGATCCAGGGATAGAGTTGGGTCGGAGGCTGATGAAAAAGATAGAGAGGTTTGTCTCTCTGTGATGTACGAGGTTTTAGTAACTTTAACAAAGCTGGCAGCACCACTCATTCCCTTTATAACTGAGGAAATGTTTAGAAATTTAACAGGAGAAGACTCTGTCCATTTACAAGACTATCCAGCCGTAAACAAAAGTTTACTTGATGAAAAGTTAGTTTCTGATATGGTAATAGTAAGGAAACTTGCTGAACTCGGTCATGCTCAAAGAAAAGAAGCTGGGATTAAACTTCGACAACCACTTTCCAGTTTAACTTATTTTTCTGAGGATGACCTGCCGGACAAACTGTCAAAAATTCTTGCTAATGAGCTGAATGTTAAAAATGTTGTACACAAAAAGTCCTCAGGTACTGATCCAAAAGTTAAATTGGATACAAAAATTACCCCGATGCTTGAGGAAGAAGGCAGGGTTCGAGATCTGATAAGGCACATACAACAACTTAGGAAAGATCAAAACTACACTTTGGCTGATAAGACAACTGTTACCGCTCCGGACTGGCCAAAAAATTACGAAGAGCAAATCTTAAAATCAACAGCTTCGATTACAATAGTTAAAGGGAGCGAACTTAAGATTTCTAAAGTTAAATGTTAAATAAGCTAATAAATATTCCTATCACAACATGTATGCTTCTGCTTCTATCAATTGGAATACTTGTTATCTATTCTTCATCCAAAACACTGGCATTCCAGCAGCTTATTTTTGCCGGAGCCGGGATATCTCTTTTCATTTTCATATCTCAACTTAGCTACATTGAACTTAAAAATATTGTAAAGGGTTCGTATATTATAATCCTTATACTTTTAATTCTTGTACTTTTTGTCGGATTTGAAACAAGAGGTTCGATTAGATGGATACCTCTCGGGTTTATTAATTTACAACCTTCGGAATTTGCAAAACCCGTAATTATACTTTTCCTGGCAAGCTTTTGGGAAAAAGCTAAAGGTTCGTGGGTAAGTATTTTAAAAAGCATGCTGATACTTTTTCCTGTAGTTTTCTTAGTCTTTGAACAGCCGGATTTGGGTACGACCTTGACAATTTCTGCTGTCTGGTTTGGTATTGTGTTTGCATCAAGAGTAAGTCTTAAAAAAATAGTTCTAGTATTGATTTTAGTTTCCTTGCTAATTCCACTATTTTGGTTTACACTGCAGGATTATCAAAAATCCAGAATAACCAGTTTCCTTGAGCCTAGAAATGATCCTTTAGGAGTAGGATACAACTTAATCCAATCAACAATAGCTGTTGGATCAGGTCAGTTTTTAGGCAGGGGGCTTGGGTATGGTACACAAAGCAGGCTTCAATTTTTACCTGAATATAGAACAGACTTCATATTTGCAGCAATTGGAGAAGAATTTGGGTTTTTTGGAACGACTCTAATTATTGGAATATATTCTTTTTTAATAGGATATTGTTTAAAAATTGCATCTTCTGCAGATTATTTAGGGTCACTTCTTACCTGCGGAGTTGCTGTAATGCTGATTTTCCAGATCATTGTAAATATTGGTATGAATATTGGACTACTTCCTATAACCGGAATAACCCTTCCGCTTATATCATATGGTGGAAGTTCTCTTATATCTACTATGATTTCACTCGGTCTTGTGGCCTCAGTTGCAAAAGTAAAAAGGGCAAATAAAATCTAGGCGCAGGCAGAAACTGTTGAAATTTTAGGGGTTTTAAGTTATACTTCGTTTATGATTAAATATGCAGTTTTTGAAATTGGAGGGAAGCAGTATAAGATTTTACCTAAAATTCCTGTGGAAGTGGATTTGCAGGAAGGAGAAAATATTACTTCAAAGCTTTTGATGCTTGTGGATGATGATAAAGTTAAGTTAGGAAAGCCGTATCTTGATGAGAAGCTTAAGATAAATAAGCTTGAAGATATAAAGAAGAAAAAAATTAGAGTTGCAAAATTTCATGCAAAAGCAAATTACAGAAAAGTAACAGGTTCCAGGAAGAAATTGACAAGAATTTTGTTGGAACCATAGCAATTTAACTGGTTGTGAAAATTGAGGGGTTGACATAATTTTTCACAGAGATTAGTATAAATTAGACAAAAAATATTATGGCACATAAAAAAGGTGGAGGTACAGCAAAAACAAATAGAGACTCAATATCAAAACGCCTTGGCGTTAAGCGCTTTGGCGGTGAAAATGTAACTCCTGGAAATATTATTGTGCGCCAAAAAGGAAATAAGGTTAATTCCGGTATAGGAACAAAACAGGGAAATGACTATACAATATTTGCAATATCAACAGGAAAAGTGGAATTTAGAAAGAAGATGGGAAAAACTCTAGTTAGTGTAGTTTAATAACTGTAGATTGTTTTTCAAACTGTTTTGAATTCAAATTATGGATGAGCAGATTTTTGAACTTGATATAGATCTGATAGAACCCAATCCTTTGCAACCTCGAGGTTTAATTACGCCCGAATCCTTAGCTGAACTTGCAGAATCAATCAAGGCCCACGGAATTTTAGAACCTCTTGTTGTTGCAAAAACTCCAGCAGGATATCAGATTGTTGCAGGAGAAAGAAGGTGGAGGGCAGGGAAACTCATGGGACTATTGAGAGTTCCTGTAGTAATAAAGGAAACTACCCCCCAGGGTATGCTTGAGATGGCAATTGTAGAAAATGTTCAAAGAGTTGATTTAAACCCATTAGAACGAGCTCAGGCTTACAAAAGACTCATGGATGAGTTTGCTCTTGGCACAAATGATATTGCAGAAAGAGTTGGGAAAAGCCCTTCCTATATTTCAAACACAATTAGGCTTTTAACGCTTCCAGATGCAATAAAAGACGCTTTGATGTCCGGCGCTACAACAGAAGGTCATTCAAGAGCGCTATCTTCTCTGGAAGATCCGCATATTATCGTAGAAGCATATAAAGAAGTATTAAAAAGAAATTTGTCTGTTCGTGGAACTGAGGATTTGGTTAGAAGATTTAGAATTAAGCAGGGCTTTGGTCCAAGGAAAACAGCTGTTGTAGAAGCTATGAGAGTTATGTCTGAGGAAATTGACCAGATGGAAAATCAGCTGTCTGATACTTTATCTAGTTATGCCAAAACAAGGACAAAATGTGTGCAAACGGGAAAAGGTGCGAAACTTGAACTTTTTTTTGAGGGAGATCCAAATAAGACTACCCCCATCTTGCAGGATGTAAAGCAGGCAATTTTGGGATATTTTAATCTGAAGAGTGGCGGATCAACCCAAAGCTACTAGGCGGCCAGTACCTGAAAAAAACTTTTCCGACAATTTCTTCTCTTGTAATTGATCCCCATTCCCTGGAATCTGATGAGTGATTTCTATTATCTCCAAATACATAATATTGGTTAGGCGCTACCGTTACGGTTTCCCCTTCATGGAGGAATGCTCCGGATCTTGTCGGGGTTTCTATTGGAAGATAATTTTCAGGGGTTTTAACTCCATTCACAAAAACAGAACTTCCTTCGACTCTTAAAGTTTGTCCGGGTGTAGCAATTATTCTTTTTATAAAATCCTGAGATTCATTTCTGGGATTTTTTAGAACAATTATTTCTCCATCCTTTGGTGCACCTATTCTATAACTTACTTTATCTGTAAGTATAAAATCACCGCTTATAAAGGTTGGAACCATTGATGAGCCGGATACTTTATGAGGTTGAGCAACAAAAAGATATATTATTGCAAAAATTGCACCAAAAACAACTAAAGTCTGAATAAAATCCACAAGATTTGCCCCTATTTTCTGAAAAAAAGTCTTTTGTTCCTCAGCAGATTGCCCTGTAGAATAATCTACTTTTGGTGAGTAAACATCGTCTTCCATAAAGTGAATTATCTCAAAGGTACATTTGAGATGCAAGGGGTATGATATAAAATTAGATTTAAGGCTGCTATCCATTATAAATATACTTTCGTTTGATTTTATCTGCAGCCTAGCATATGATATTCATCATGGAACCCCTTTTTTCGTACAAAGACCTCTTTTGGCAGCTTACATTCAGGGAAATAAAAGCCCGGTATAAACAATCGGTTTTGGGCTATGCCTGGGCAATTTTGGTTCCACTCCTTAATCTTTTAGTATTAAGCATAGTTTTCTCATATGTTTTTAAAGTCCCCACTGGAAATGTACCTTATCCAATTTTTTTGTTTGTAGCTTTGGTTCCGTGGTTATTTCTTGTAAACTCCATTACATCAGCGACAGGTTCCATAATGGCAAATAGTTCACTCATAACTAAGGTGAAACTTCCAAGGGAAATTCTTCCGCTTACTGCAATTTCCTCTAAGATGGTAGACCTCTTGTTGACTTGTATTGTTCTAATGATTTTTATGGTTATTTACCAAATAAAATTTCAACCCACACTAGCATTAATACCTCTTATTTTTATTATCCAGCTTGGACTCATAACTGGAATTTCATTTATTCTTTCAGCAACAAATGTTTTTTTCCGTGATATTGAAAATATTCTGGGAGTTTTCCTAACTATTTGGATGTATCTAACACCTGTTTTATACCCCTCAGAACTAATACCTTCGAATTTAAGAATTCTTTTCTTTTTGAATCCAATGACACCTATTGTGGATGCATATAGAAATACAATTATATATGGAAAATTTCCAAATATAGGGGAGTTGGGATATTCTTTTATTTTTGCTCTAAGTTTATTAGTATTAGGCTGGATTTATTTTAGGAAAAGGGCTAAATATTTTGCGGATGTGATTTAATTTTTATATGCAAAAGTATGTTACTACATAGTACTATACTTTTTGCAAAAAATGAGAAATAAAGTTATTATAGAATTTAATAATGTAAGTAAGAAATTTAAGAAAGGCCAGAAACTTTATTTAAAGCAGGCTCTTTTAGATTTCTTTAAGCCAAATGTAACAGAAGAATTTTGGGCTCTTAAAAACATAGATTTTAAGATATCAAAAGGAGAAAGTGTTGGAATAATTGGGGTAAATGGTTCAGGTAAAAGTACTATACTAAAACTCATTGCCGGTGTTTTAACACCTACAAGAGGTGAAGTAGAAGTAATTGGCAGGATAGGTCCGCTAATAGAGCTTGGTGCGGGTTTTCATCCTGAACTTAGCGGTCGAGACAATATCTACCTAAATGGAACCATACTTGGTTTATCAAAAAAGGAACTAGAGGAAAAATTCGAAAGTATTGTTGATTTTGCAGAACTATCTGATTTTATTGATACACCTGTTAAACATTATTCATCCGGAATGTATATGAGGCTTGGATTTTCTATAGCAATTCACATTAACCCTGAAATTCTTTTGATTGATGAAATCCTAGCAGTAGGTGATCTGGGTTTTCAGAAAAAATGCATTGATAAGATGAATTCATTCCACTCTCAAGGGAAAACTATAATAATTATTTCCCATTCGATGGATATAGTAAGCACTTTTTGTGAGAAAGCCATACTTATTGATAAGGGTAAGATTAGAGAGGTAGGTAAACCGGAAAAAGTTATAGCGGCTTATAATAAGTTGATTACTTAGAGTTCCCCTGCCCCATAAATATGGAAATCCATGATCTTATTAGACTTTCGAAAATAGCGAAGAGCCACCCCTTAAAAGTTATAAAAGCGATTTGGATTTTTTTTAAGGAAGGACCGAAAGTTGTTGCTCAAAAAATAAAACGTCAGGATATTTTAGAGGATTACAACGCTTTTATGAATACACAGTATCTTAAGTGGATTAGAAAAAATTATCCAACAAAAGAAGAAATAGCCAAACAAAGATATACAAGATTTAAATATTCTCCAAAGATTTCTATTATTTTGCCGGTTTATAATACGCCAATTAAGTTTTTAGAAGAATGCGTACAATCTGTTTTGGCTCAGTCGTATGATAATTTAGAGCTTTGTATATCTGATGATGCATCGACTGAAGAATCTGTAAAAGAAGCTGTTTTAAAATATGCAAAAAAAGATAAAAGAATCAAATATATTTTTAGAGAAACAAAAGGTCATATTTCGGAGGCCTCGAATTCCGCACTGGAACTTGCTACAGGAGAATATATAGCTTTACTTGACCATGATGATATACTTTGGCCGAATGCCTTACATGAAATTGTAAGAGTAATTAACGAAAATTCAAATGTGAATTTTATCTATTCCGATGAAGATAAAATAGAAGAAGATGGTAAATTTCACACAGAACCGTTTTTTAAACCGAATTTTAGCCCGCACTACTTAAGAAGCGTAAATTATATAACCCACTTTACAGTAATTAGGAGGGCATTGGTGAAAAAAGTCGGAGGATTTAGAAAAGACTTTGATGGTGCACAGGATTGGGATTTGTTTTTAAGAGTTACAAGGCAAATAAAGAAAGAAACTATTTTTCATATACATAAGATTTTATATAGTTGGAGGAAATCCAAAAATTCGGCGTCATCTAATATTGCAGCCATGGGAGTAAAAAGTTATGCATTTTCTAATCAAAAAAAAGTATTAGCTGATGATTTAAACAGTCGGGGCTACAGCGGAAAGATTTTATCTACGCAAAACCTAGGGCTTTGGAGAATGAAATATAAAATTTTGAATAGGCCGCTTGTCTCAATAATTATTCCAACTAAGGATAAGTATGAGTATATAAGTAAATGTATAAATTCAGTAATTTCTAAGTCAACATATAAATATTACCAGTTGATTATTGTTGATACAGGCTCCAGGGATGAAAGGGTTTGGAATTTATACTCTGAAATTCAAAAAAGATATAAAAATCTAAAAGTATTAAGCTGGGAAAAGGAATTTAATTTCTCGGAAGTTTGTAATTTTGGAGTAGAAAAGTCGAATGGAGAATATTTACTTTTTCTAAACAATGATACGGAAATAATAACTCCAAGCTGGATAGAAAACATGATTGAGTTTGCACAACTTAAAGATGTTGGAGCAGTAGGGTGTAAGCTTTTGTTCCCGAATAAAAGGATTCAGCATGCAGGAATTGTTCTAGGGATTGAAGGTGGGAGGGTAAAAAAGGGCGTTGCAGGCCATCCTTTTAAAAACTTCTACAACAAAAAAATAAATCCAGGTTATGCAAAGGTTGTTGATAGTGTAAGAGATGTTGCAGGAGTAACAGCAGCATGTCTATTAATATCAAGAAACAAGTTTATAAAAATTGGCGGGTTTGATAAGAATTTAAGAATAGCTTTCAATGATGTAGACTTAAATCTTAAATGCCTGAAACAAGGGTGGTTTAATGTATATACTCCATATTCAGTTCTAAGACACTTCGAATCGGTCTCAGTTGGTATTCCTGGGGCAAAAGGCAGACTTGTGAAAGAGTTTTTAGGAGAGGTTGGCTTGATGCATAAAAAGTGGGGGGATCTATTAAAAAATGATCCTTATTACAATAAAAACTTAACTTTAAAAAATGAGGAGTACACAATAGATATATGAAACATTTGGTCTCTATTGTAACTCCAAACTTTAATGGTTTGGAACATCTTAAAGAGTGCATCCCGTCTCTTTTGAAACAAACTTACAAGAATATAGAAATAATAGTTGTTGACAATGGATCAACAGATGAATCTCTTAAATACTTAGTGGAAAAGTTTCCGAAAGTATTTGTTATCAGATTAAAAATAAATTACGGATTTTCTATTGCCGTAAATAAGGGAGTTAAAAAATCCAAGGGTAGATATATACTGGTTTTAAATAATGATACTAAAGTTGAAAGGCGATGTGTAGAATTTTTAGTGCAGAGCGCAAGAGTACATTCCGAGGCAGGTTTTATTTCTGCTAAAATTTTACAGTTTGATAATATAGATAAAATTGATAATGCGGGAGATTATGTTGATTCCTCAGGACACCTTTTAACCAGAGGATTTGGAAAAAGTGAGAAGTTATTTAATAGAGGTGATTATATTTTTTTGGGGACAGGGAGCGGAACTTTGTTTAAAAAAGAAGTTTTTACGATTATTGGTTCTTTTGACGAGGACTTCTTTTTTTATATGGAAGATGCTGATTTTTGTTTCAGGGCACAAATTGCAGGATTTAAAGGTTGGTTTGAACCAAAAGCTAAAATCTATCACAAAAGAATGGGTACTTCTAAAAAATATATTAAAAACTTTGAAGCCTTAGTATTTAGGAATATGACGGTGATGCTAATAAAAAACTTTCCAAAAAGTCTATTCCTGTATCATTTTAACTGGTTGAAAATAATCCTTGTGCATATTAATACTTTAAGGTATTTATTGTTTAAAGGAAAGCTTCTGGATATTATAAGGGTTGAGTTTTACTTGCTGATACACATCCAGGATCTTTTCAAAAAAAGAAGAATGGTACAAGATTTAAAAGTAGTTTCTGACAGCTATATAATTTCCCAAATTAAGGATAAGAAGATTAAGGTTGGAAAGTTACTTTTTTAGTAATTTCCTCGAAATTGGAAGCGAGGTCAACAGCTTTTATTGTTAAAATGTTTTCTCCGTCGTTTAAGTTAAAAATTAAATTAAAACTCCCATCTGAAGCTACAATTGCTTGAGCATCGTTTACAAAAACCTTAACTCCAGCTTCTGTTTTTCCGGAAACTTTAATTTTTCGTTCACTTTGAAAAGCGTGTCCATCTTCTGGTTCAGATACTTCCAGGATTGGTTCCTCGTTGTCGAACATTAGTCGAATTGTTTTAGAGGGAAGGCTTTCCTTGTCTTTATCGTCAACACTTTTTCCATAAATATTGTTAGTTCCGAGATTTAAATTTACATTTTTTGCAGTAAAACTACCGTTTTCATCTGACTGAGTTGTTGATTCCAGGCTATCATCAACATATATTTTTACTCTTGAATTCGGGCTGGTAAATCCGGAAATTTCAATAACTGATGAGTTTGTTGCTTCATAAGGAATGTTTAAAACCGGAGGAGCAAAGGATGGATTTTCACTTACGTCCTGACCTTTTTTTTGATTCGGATTTATAAAGTTTTTAATGTTCCCAAGCCCGTTTATAAGATTCGGTAAAATCCAAAAGAAAGTTACATAAATAAGGAGAGCGGAAATTATAATAGTTGTTAAAAAATTTGTTCTCGATTTTTTAACAAATCTTCTTGTAGACCTGGTTCGGTAGGACATAAAAATAGTATAGAGTATTTTGGTATAATTTGCATGATGCGGCGGTAGTTCAGTGGTAGAATGTCTCCTTCCCAAGGAGAAGGTCGAGGGTTCAAATCCCTTCCGCCGCTCCCGTGGATTAGAGTCCTACGAGACCTTATTCATAAAACCAGGAATAATCCGGATTTTCTACTTCTTTAATATTGCTTTTAGCATTTTATATACTCCATCTTCTGATATCGTTTGCCATGTGCCTTCGTAGTAATGGATTTTAGCTTCGCCATCAACCCAATTTTTGGTTGAAAATTTTACAAATGCCATATCTTTGGTATCACCGTTACGCTTTGTTAAGATTACTTCAACGTCCAGAATATCAGTAAATCTGTTTGTCCATTCCTCAAAATTTGTTTTCTTCAAATATTCCTGACTTAAAAGTTTAAACCCATCTTCCATTCGTCTGGCTTTAAGGTAAGTATAAAATGCTTTGACCGCCTCCTCCGGTGAAATAGAAGGATCTACATTAATCTTTTTTATTTCCTGGTCAGTAAATGAAGAGATCATAAACTTTGCCTGATCTGCTGCTATAAAGAGGGATAATCCTGCTAGGGGAAGGGTATTTATGCCAACAACACTCCCACACTGGTCTGTTAAAGGACCACCGCTCATGCCTTTGACTAAACTAACGTTTGTTTGGATATAACTAACCAGTGCTTTTTTGGATTTACGAAACTCAAAGCTCCCTGGAAGTTTTTAAAAACAAATTTCCGCTGGATTCTCATAGGCTTCCAGGAGTCTCCTTGTGAGGCTAAAAGTTCCCAGTTGCGGACCATTTTTAAATAATCTTCTGCCTTTTTCCTGGAAAATGGTTTTACTCCACTTTTACAAGAAACACAGTGTTGTTTAGCTAAATCCATACAATTTATGTCCACCTCCGAGGTGTGATCTTGTGTAACCTTAGATTTCACCTCGGAGGTGTTAGCTGGCGTCCGGACATAAGTTTCCTAATGGACAATTATTGCATGTGTGAGTCCTTGCAGTACACATTTGCCGACCGTGGAGGATTAGCATTAAGGGAAGGTCTATCCAATGCTCTTTGGGGATAATTTTCATGAGATCTTTTTCTATCTTCACTGGATCCTTGGAATCTGTAAGCCCGAGTTTATTTGAAAGCCTTATCATATGTGTATCCACAACAATTCCTTCTGCCTTATTAAATGCTGAACCGAGTACAACATTTGCACCTTTTCTGGCGACACCGGAAAGAGAGATTAAATCCTTCATATTATCCGGAACTCTTCCGTTAAAATTATCCACGAGCATTTGCGACGTTTTCTTAATCATTTTAGCCTTATTTGTGTGAAAATTGATTTTAGCTATAAACTTATCTATTTCTGAAACTTCTGCTTTGGCTAAAGCCTCTGGAGATGGGAATTCTTTGAATAGGGCAGGAGTAGCTAAATTTACAGAAACATCTGTAGCTTGCGCAGATAAAATGGTTGCAATTAAAAGTTCGTACGAATTTTTAAAGTTCAGGGCAATTTTAGCATTTGGATAAACTTTATGGAGTCTTTTTATTATTTCAAGAGCCCTTTCCTTCCTGGTCATGCCAAAATTTTAACACAATTTGCGAAATTCAGGTAAAATATGTTTGTGCCGGAGTGGCTCAGTGGTAGAGCGAGGCTTTCGTAAAGCTTAGGTCGTGGGTTCGATTCCCACCTTCGGCTCCAGGTTCTGCAGATTTATCTTGGGAGTTTTAGAATCATTCCAGGCTCAATGATATTTGGATCAGGAATGTTATTTACCTCTGCTATTTTAGAGTAAGCCATTATATCTCCATAAGCCCTTGCAGCAATTGTTGACAACCAGTCTCCTTCGACTACGGTGTACTCATTTGTTTCAATCCTGGGTCCCCAGATAGTAGTATTTCCGCCTCCTGTTGCCTCTGTATCCGCAGTGTCTGCAATTTTTACATCTTGAGCTTCAGTTGGCTCTACTACTGTTGGTTCAGCTTGTGCCACTTCACTTTCCAGCTTCGGAATTTCCAAAACCTGCCCGACTTCAATTGCATCTGCATTTGCCAAATTATTTGTTTTTGCTATTTCAGAGTATTTATAACCATCTTTGTAATAACTTTCCGCTATTAAAAATAGAGTGTCTCCTTCTTTAACAGTATATTTACCAGGAAGTGCTTCCGGTGCAACATCACCTTCAGTTGTTTGTGAGGGTCCTAAATTGGCATCTTTGTTTTTGTTAAAATAATTGAATATTAAAACCCCTACAACTAAAATAATTAAAGCTCCCAGTACCAGACTTAAAGTTGACTGATTAGTTTTAATATCAGACTCTATGTTATCAAAATATGAAGATTTAGTTGTTTTAGCCATCTAATTTTGGGCAATTGAAGCAGTTAGCAAGTTCTAGGTTACTTTTTAAACCATTTTAAAATATTTGTCAAGAGGGGAAAAATACTTTACAATGAAATTATGGCAAGACTTATGCTTTTTCTTATTTCTTCCCTTGGTATATTAATTTTTGTAATGGCTACTGCTGTAGCCCCCTTTAAAAGCAAAGTTTTCAGTATTTTATACGCGAAACCGCTGTCTCAGGCTTCGGAAGGATCAGGTATTCCAGGCGTTGAACTGGTCATTGAAGGGATACCTGAAAAGAAAATAAATGCAGATCAGGGTACCAGTTTAACTTTAAGGTGGAAAACAGCGAATGTTAAGTCTTGTATTGGAAGATCATTTGGAATTTCAGAAAAAGATATTAGCTGGTCAGGCGAAAAAGATCCGGAAGGAGGCACTTTTCAGACAATACCGCTTACTCATAATAATGTATATGTTTATACAATAGATTGCGCAAACGAATTCGGAGATGCTAGTGGAGATGCTATTGTTGTTAATGTTGGAGCACCCTTATTATCTCAAGTTCCATACATAACTTCGTTTGAAATTACAAAGGATAAACTAGAAAACTCTGAAAAGCCGGTTATTTTTACGCCTGGTGATGAGATACAAGTTAAATGGTCGGGTTTAAATTTAAATACGCCATATTCGATTTGTTTTGCTTCAGGCTCGTGGCCTTCTATGTACCAAAATTCTGGAAAAACTAACGTTTCTGAAAATTTTGTACTTGGCAGTACAAAAGTCTATAGATATTCTCTTTATTGCAGTAATGAAGCTGGTATTACAGGAAGAGCTGTAACCTTTAGCCCAAATCCATGAATATATTAGAAGACGATTCTACACTAAAGATTCGCGGTGAACTTGAGAAAGTATATCAGCAGGACAAGAAATTGTCTACGCTTGAGAAAATCGTTAAGGCAGGGATTTTTATAAACCTTTTTATTGGAGTTTTAATTATTACTGCAGTTATTTTTTTTGTTATAAATAAGGATAAAGCAGGTTTCATACCGCAAGCTACAGAAGAGTTGAAATCAATTCCTGAACGGGTTGTACTTGCCTCGGAAGAAAAGCCTTTTCCTGTTTTTATTAATGAGCAGAGTATAGATATTAGTAAGGCTTTTGAGGCTGATAGAGGAAGCATACATGTTACTTCTTTCGGAAAATTGAAAAGAGCGGTTTTTGGTTTTTTGCCTTATTGGGTTATTCCTAAACTGGATGAAATTAATATAAAGCTTTTGACAACTGTAAGTTATTTTGGATTGGAAGTTGATAAAAACGGAAATATAATTAAGAATGATTCAGGGGGGAAGGCAACTACCCCATGGTTCTATTTTCAATCCAGCGTATTTGATAATTTTATAAAAAAAGCTCACTCTAATAAAATAAAAGTTGTTGTTACACTTAAATGCTTTAACCAGACGAATATTGTAAATCTTGTTACTACTCAAACTGCGCGGACAAATTTTGTAAATAATGCAATATTTCTCGTAGATTCTAAAAATCTTGATGGAGTTAACATCGACTTTGAATATATAGGCGAGCCGGAAAAGGAAGTAAGAGAAGGGTTTTCTCTTCTAATAATTGAGTTAAACGAGGAACTTAAAAGACAAAATAAAGATGCCAAGCTTACAGTGGATACTTTTGTTGATGGTGCTTCCAATACAAGAATACATGATGTAGAGGTTTTATCAAAACATACAGATGCTTTGGTAATAATGGGATATGATTTTCATACTCCCCAGTCTTCCACTGCAGGTCCAGTTGCACCTATGGAGGGCTATGGAAATTCCATTGTTGGACTCTTGGGAAGCTATCTTGAAAAAGTGCCTCCTGAAAAACTGATTTTAGCAGTGCCGTATTATGGTTATGACTGGCCAGTTTCTGAAGCAGGTAAAAATGCAAGCGTATCCGGAGAAAGAGCTGCCGTAAAAATTCTTCCGTATGCGGAAATTGCAGGTGCTACAAAAAATACTCAAATTCAATGGGATGAAAATGCTAAAACCCCTTGGTATTCGTATAGAGATTCTACCGGGCTTCGGGTGGTACACTTTGAAAATACAAGGTCACTCGGCTTAAAGTATGATTTTATTAATCAAAAAAACTTGAGTGGAGTTGGAATTTGGGCTCTTGGATTTGATGGTAAAAGAGAAGATCTTCTGCAGCTTCTTGCAGATAAGTTTACAGAATAAAGAGTAGGGTTTATGCTAACTTTAATACTTGCAAGTTTTCTTTTTGGTTCTTCTTTATCAGAAATTTTTACCAAAAGTATAATTTCCAAATTTGGTCTTAACTTTTTCTCCAGCCAGTTTTCTTCTTCCATTCCTGCATTTTCCAGCCAACTGGCTGTTGTTAAGACTGATGACCTGATTAATTTTGGGATGACTATTTTTCTATCCCTTTGTATATTTTTGTTAAATAGTTTTAACTTAAAAAAAGAAACGACTTATAAAAATAATTTATTAAATATTGGTTTCCTTTTATTTGCCGTTTTAATGTTTTTGCAAACTCATTTTGTTAGATTTTCCGGCAAAGAAGCAATTGCCTGTTTTATTCTCATCCAAGTATTATTTCTAGTTTTTAAAAAGTTACTCCCAAAATCTCTTGGTTTTAGGGGTTGGTTAGTGTCAGCAAATGGTTTCTTAATAGGATTTTATCTGGTGCTTTTCGTTAGGTTTTTTACTACTTCGTTTTTGATAAATATAGGGGTTATTTTAGCAACGGTAATTTTTTATAATATTTTAGGTTTTTCTAAGTTTGCCTGGATTGTCCGTAACCCCAGCCATCTATTGCTTATTATTTCTATCTTTTTCCCTTGGAACAGATTTATTCTAATAATCTTAGGTATAGCCAGTTGTGTTTCAATCCTAGTTAATAAGTGTCCTAAATTTGTAGAAAAAAATTTAAGTTTAATTTATTCAAGTGTTTTTATTTTTTACTTATCATATAATCCGCTTTTTTACTATGGTAATCTGGATTCTGTAGAAGAGGGTTTTTGGTTGGGTTGGTTAGAAAGATTATTAAATGGTCAGATCCTTTACCTCGATGTAGCTGTTTTTCACCCTCCTTTAATCGCCTGGGGAATGGGTTTATTTGTTAAAATTTTTGGAACATCTGTTTATTTTGTCAGGCTTTATCTGCATATTCTTGAGCTAGCCGGAATTATGATATTTTTTGCGCTCTCTCTAAAACTTTTACAGAAAAAATTAAATATAGTAATGCTCTTGATTTTAATGATTGCTTATCTCTCTACATTGGTTAAAAACAATGTTGAAATTAGAGTCGGGTTGGGGCTTTTGGCTATATTATTTCTATTTAATTATTTATCTAAAAAGGCTTTCAAGTGGCTGTTCCTCTCCGGTATTTTTACTGCTATTTCCTTTTTCACCAGTATTGAATCGGGGTTGGCCGCTTTTTCTGCCTGTTTAATTGGACTTGTAACAAATAGACAAACTTTTTCGGACTTTATAAAAAAGTTTTCTCTTTGGGTAGCTGGGGTAAGCTTGATATCAGGGTTGATTATAGGGATACTTTTATTCCAGAATAGCCTTTTAAATGCTATTTCACAACTATCTTTTTATGCAATGGCTTTCTCGTCAGGTTATTTTAATAGTCCCATGCCAACCCCGGAAATACAAAATATGCTGCAATGGTGGAGAGTAGACAAATTCTTAGGCTCAGATGCCATGATCTGGACAATAGCAATGTTTGCATTATCTGCCGTTTATATGTACCTCATTGCAATTTTCAGGAAAGGTACCTTTATGCTAAAGGATAAACTGTTATTAATGCTAGTTGTATATTCAACAATAATTAGCAGAGTTATTTTAGCAAAGTCAGACTGGTATCATTTACTTTTCTTGCTTCTTCCGATTATTTTGTCATTCATATACGTAATTGAATCTTTGGAAAAAATGGAAAACTTAAAGTATGTATCAATTACTGTTTGGATCTTTTTTATGCTTGTATTTTCAAGAGATATAGTTTCACAGGTTTTTATAAATAATCAGCTATTTAAGTTAATCTCATATAGTAATATCTCTCAAAGGTTTAATATTTATCAAACACCAAGAGCTAAAATTGCCGTCGATATTGATGCGCCGGTAAGTGATACAGATCAGTTAATTGATTTTATACAAAATAATACCAGCACAAGTGATAAAATATTTGCTTTTCCCTGGAAGCCTGAAATTTATTTTTTGGCTGACCGGCAAAACGCCACAAAATTTGATACCCCGTATTCCTTTTTTACTCCCGATTATCAGGATCAAATGGTCAGCCAGATTGTGGCGAATAAGCCAAAGTATATAATCTATAATCCTGATATGAACTTTGCTAATTTATCATCCAATAGTTTGCCGAAAGTCCAAACTTATATTGTAGAAAATTATGTAGTCGTAGAAAATTTTGGTAAAGAAAAAGTTATGGCTGCCAAATAGTGTCTTCAGGTGGATTGAGATTATGTCAAAAATGCTTGAAGGTGAAAATTTCGAACACCTGTATAGAAGTTTAATATACCAGTACAAAACTTTGCAAGATTTAGGAATCATAATTTATTAACTAATTTCTGCTATTCTAGGTTTTTAGCTTGAATTTCTGATATAATTCTTTTAAATGATTGAGCCCATTGATAGTACTGAGATACAACCCCAGAAGATTGTTTTAGAAGGTGGGGTTTTAGAACCAATAATGGATATAGTTAAAGAAAAAGAGGGATATAGATACAGATATACTGTTAGAGTCCTAGCTAAAGAAAAAGGGTCCGATTGGTTGAAACAATCAATATATTACCTTAAACCAGACTCAGATGAATCTAAAATTGGTACAGTTGAAAGATATGTACATGCTTTCTATTTACAAGGAGATATATATGATACCAGTGGTTCTGTTGATGTTCTCCCAGAGGGAACCACCTATCAACTGGAACAAACGAATAATCCAGATAACACACAGAACACTATTTTAACTTTAACCCTACCGCATAAAATCCCTAAAATAAATTTTTGACATGTAGCAAATCGTTGTTTCAGTCTAACAGGACTCGAATACTTTTAGCCTCAAATGTATGAGGATTTTACAAAACTATTAGAATTTCGTGCCTATGCGGGACCGACGGGACTCGAACCCGCAACCTCCTCCGTGACAGGGAGGCGCTCTAACCAATTGAGCTACGGCCCCAAATTAATCTTTTCTTCTTTAATTATTCTATTTAAAATCGTTCTGCTCTTCAATTTTTTTAGCCTTACTTCTATTTTCCTTGCTTCACCTATAGAATTATACTTCTGACTAAAAACTAATTTAAAAGGTCTACTAAATCTAATCGACTTAGTTTTTCCACTATTGTGCTCTGTCAATCGCCTGTTGAACCTATATAATAACGTTCGTTTGGCAATGACTTAAGTATATAGACAATTCCCGTACAAGCATGTAACCTTAATTCATACTCGAACCCGCAACCTATCCGATGTACATCGGATCTCTCTAACCAATTGAGCTACGGCCCCAAAATCGTAAAACCAACTCCAGCCGGGATATTTTACTAAAGTTTTCTTTTTTATGCAACGCGCAGTGTTTGAGATCTGTTTTTGATATATATCTAATACTTAAAAGGTGTGGTATACTGCATATATGCATAAAACTTTTTATGCGAGCGGATTCCTTTACAGCTTAAAAACTAAACAAATTCTCTTGCTTCAAACTCAATCTGGTGATGATTCAGTTACTATTTGGTCTACACTGGGAGGGGATAGCCTGGATGGAGAGGATGCACAGGCTACATTTCACCGGGTAGTTCATGAGGTGATTAATGTGGATCTTAACTCAAAACATATTTATCCAATTTATGACTACTTTCATGAAGGATTAGATAAGGTTAACTATGTATTTTATGCTGAAGTAGGAAAAACCCCAAATTTTGACTCTTTCAGTAATAACACTCTTTCCTGGGTTAGCTTTCAGGAAACAATTAAGCTGCTCTTTTCTAATCAAACAAAGCAGGATGTTGTGGTTGGACAACGAGTTATAAATTTAAAAGAGCGGATTGAAGAGGCAAATCAAGAAGATGGGTACCTCTAATGCTGATATATCAAAGCTTCTTCGAGAAATAGCTGCTGCTTATTCTATAAAAAAATCCGGTAATGTTTTTGAAATTCGGGCTTATGAAAATGCTGCGGATTCTATTGAACATTTAACTTCTGAGGCAAAGGACCTTTGGGTTGAGGGGAAACTGGATGAAATTCCTGGACTGGGTAAATCTCTACGTGCCTATTTGGGTGAGTTTTTTAAAACAGGAAAGATTAAGCACTTTGAGGTTGTGAAAAAGGGAATTCCTGGTATTGTATTTGAGCTTTTAGATGTGCCAGGAGTTGGGCCAAAAACGGCTCAAGAGATTGCTAAATTAGGCGTTAGAAGCTTTGATGGATTAGTGAGCCAAATAAAATCAGGGGAACTTGTTAAGAAAGGTTTTTCCGGGAAAATTGCTGAGAAGATTTTAGGTGGACTGGAAGAGTTAGGTGAAAGGGAAGGAAGAATGCTACTTCCATATGCTACAGCTCAGGCTGATAGGATTTTGCAATATTTAAAGAAATGCTTATATGTCATTGATGCCCACCCTTTGGGATCTTTAAGGCGCCAGGTTGCAACTGTGGGAGATCTAGATTTTTCAGCTTCTTCTAAAAGCCCGGAGAAAGTGGTGAATTACTTTTGCAAGATGCCGGGAATAGATAGGATAGTAGAAAAAGGTGAAAGTAGCGCTACAGTAATTCTGCAAAGCGGATTGCAGCTGGATTTGCTGGTAGGGTCTCCAGAAACATATGGTGCACTTCTACAACACTTTACGGGTTCAAAAGCGCACAATATTAAGCTCAGGACTTTAGCAGAAAAAAAAGGCTTGTCGCTTAGTGAACATGGAGTAAGGAAACTTGAGAATGGAAAATTGATAATTGATAATGGAGAATTAATAGAAACAAAGACAGAAGAAGCGTTTTACAAAATTCTCGGAATGGATACTCCACCACCTGAAATAAGAGAGAATACAGGAGAGATTGAGGTAGCTTTAAAGCATGATTTACCGAACCTAATTAAACTTGAAGTTATAAAAGGGGATTTACATACTCACTCAAACTATCCTTTTCCAAATCCATCGCACGGCCCAGGTGCTGACTTAATTGAAGAAATTGTTAAGAAAGCCCAAGAATTAAAATATGAGTTTATTGGAATTTCTGATCACGCTCCTGGCCATGGGAAGTTATCTAAAGCAGAAATGATTAAGGCAATCGAGAAGAGGACAAATGTTATTCAATTAATAAAAAAGAAAACAAAAAGTATTCGAGTATTAAATGGACTCGAAATAGATATACTTCCGGACGGAAGTTTAAGTGTACCAAACGAAGCTTTAACTTCACTGGATTATTGTATTGCAGGAATTCATTCAGACCACCGTGGTGGAAAAGAAGTTATAACAAGAAGACTCCTAAACGCCCTATCTAACCCTAATGTTGATATTATCTCTCACCCTACTAATAGGCTTCTAAATGAAAGAGATTCTTCAGAGGCAGATTGGGAAACTATTTTTAAATTTGCAGCTATAAATAACAAAATTCTGGAAATTGATAGCTATCCAAACAGGCTTGATCTAAGAGATGATTTAGTAAGACTGGCTCTTGGCTTTGGAGTCAGATTTGTTATAGATTCTGATGCCCATGCAATAGAACAAATGGATAATATGCCTTTTGGGGTTTCAGTTGCTAGAAGGGGATGGACAGAGAAAAAAGACATAGTTAATACTTGGGGCTGGACAAAATTTGCAAAATGGTTTAAAATGGTGTAGTGCTATTGAAAAAACTATTTCAATAGCAACGTAAGTATTTCCAAAAAGCGAAGCTTTTTATATATTATCTGAATTATGAACACTTTATATATACTGATTGGAGTCGTAGTTATCATTGGTGGGTGGCTTTTGGTTACCTATAACAGTCTAGTGACTCTTAGAAATAGAGTTAAAGAAGCATGGTCTCAAATAGATGTGCAACTCAAACGAAGAGCTTCCCTAATTCCGAATTTAGTTGAAGCTGTTAAGGGTTATGCAAAACACGAAAAAGAGTTATTTGAAAATGTAACTAAAGCCCGTGCCGCTATGGTTGGAGCTGGATCCCCACATGAGAAAGCTGCTGCAAATGATGTATTATCCGGTGCACTAAAATCGCTATTTGCTGTGGCAGAAGCTTATCCGGATCTTAAAGCTTCTGAGAATTTTAAGGAGTTACAGGATGAGCTTTCTGATACAGAAACAAAAGTCGCAGCTGCAAGACAGTTTTATAATACAAATGTTTTGGATTTAAATAACTCTTTGGAACAGTTCCCCTCTAGTTTAGTTGGAAGTTGGTTTAATTTCAAAAAAGAAGACTTCTTTAAGGCTACAGAAGAAGAGAAAAAAGACGTAGAGGTTAAATTTTAAGATGGATGAAAGAGAACAATTGAGATTAGATTTATCCTTGCAAGCTGGTATAGAAAAACCCCAATTCCCTGAATTGAGTACTCCCTTAAGATATGATCAAGTTTTAAGTTTGGCTCAAAGAGAGACAGATTTTTGGTCAGCAATGGGTGTTGCTTGTGGTTTGGAAGTGAGTCAAAGTGATGTACAAAAATGGGCTCATGATGAGCTAGTAAAACTATTTGCTAATAGTCTGAGAAGGACATATCCTTACCCACAAAATCCTCCAGTCTAATTTTTAAATGAAATTAATTTCTCCTCCGAAGAAAATTTATATAGCAGATTCAAAAGTATCCAAAGCTGGAAATAGTGAATTTAAGACTGGAAAAGGGGTTTTCGCAGGTGAAAATATTAGAAAAGGAGAAGTAATAGAAGTGGCTCCGATTTTAATTTTGGAATTTAGTGATTTTATTGATACTAAATGGAATCTACTTTTTGAATATTACTTTTGGATGGATGACTTTGTTGTTTTAGCTTTAGGTTATGGGTCAATGTATAACCACTCTGAAAATGCGAATATTGAATACCGAATATTGAAAGATGAAAAGATAATTATATTTACTACAATTAAGAATATTAAAAGAGACGAAGAGCTACTTTTTAATTATAGCGGTTCATTCAGTAAAAAAGCTCCACTTTGGTTTGAAAGAAAGAGTTAGTAAGGATCATTTTCGAAATCGTATTTTTCTTCTGATATTCTATCAAGTTCTAAAAGTTCTAGGTTTGACTTGTCAATTAATGCTTTCGGATTTGGAGAGTTTAATATTTCAGCTCTTCTTTTTTTTATACTTTCCCAAAATTCCGGTCGCTGAGGTGATTTTGTTATGCTAAACCATGCACCAATTAGTATTTGTAGCTGGTCGTCTTGACTAAGGAGTTCCAGTCGTTCTCTTCGAGTCATTTTGGGTCTAAGGTTTTCCATTTAAGATTATTTGTATTATAATACAATTTATGGCAACTGTTAATACAGCTTGGGATCATGTTGGTTCAAATATTTTTAAGACTTGGATCTTGATGTTTTTCTTTAGCCTTTTTGTTATAGCTGTGGTTTATATTATTGCAAGAGCCTGGGGATTTGACGGGGCAACTGGCTTAAGTTTTGTAGGTATGGCTTTAATTATGACCGGGGTTATGAACTTTGTTTCGTATTGGTGGTCAGATAAGATAGTTCTTTCTATTTCCCGCGCAAAACCTATTCAGAAAAAGGATAATCCTCAAGTTTATAGATTGGTAGAAAATCTTTGCATAGCTTCGGGGTTACCTTTGCCTAAAATTTATGTTATAGATGATAGCGCTCCTAATGCTTTTGCAACAGGACGCGATCCAAAACATTCAGCTATTGCTTTTACATCTGGTATCCTGGAAAAACTTAATAAGCAGGAGCTGGAAGGGGTAACAGCACATGAACTTTCTCATGTAGGCAATAGAGATACTCTGGTTATGACTGTAGTTTCTGTTTTAGTTGGGACAATTGCACTTTTAGCTGACTGGTATTTAAGAAGTCTTTGGTTTGGAGGGCGTGATAATGATAGAGATAGTAAAGGGAATGGAGTATTTATGGTTTTGGCTCTAGTCATGGCAATACTCGCACCGATTGTGGCTACATTGATTCAACTGGCAGTATCCAGAAAAAGGGAATTTCTTGCTGATGCATCAGGAGTACTTTTAACTAGGTATCCAGAGGGCTTAGCATCTGCGCTTAGGAAAATTTCCGGAGACCGTGAACCTTTGGAAGTAGCAAACCGCGGTACAGCGCATTTATACATTGTGAATCCACTCAAAGGTCGTGATGTAGCCGGTTTCATGGCTAATATGTTCAACACTCATCCTCCAATAGAGGCCAGAATTAAAGCTTTACACGAAATGGAAGGAAAAATTTAGTTACTTCTTAATTTTTAGAAGAATTGCTATTGGTAAAATAAAAGCTCCAAGATTTAAAAGTGCTGTTAAGGGTGATCCGCTAATGTAGCTTATCCAAGCCAAAACTGCTGTGCCTATAGCATAGAACATCAAAAAAAGTGGGTTAAAGTCCTGCTTTTTAGGAGTAATTGACAAGTACTGAAGAAGCCAGGAAATTACTATTACAGTAAGACCCATGGCGTACAGATTCTCCATAAATAAAACATAGCACTTATCTATTCTTTCAGTCAATACTCAAATAATTGTTTACGGGAAGGAGAATTAGATATATAATCAACCTCACTATATGAAATTATCCAAAGATAAAGTTAGACATGTAGCAAAGCTTGCTAATCTGCCGCTTACTTCTGAGGAGGAGGAAAAATATTCAGAACAACTTTCCAAGATTTTGGATTATACTGACCAGCTGAGTAAAGCTGATACTGAAAAAGTGGAGCCGACATACAATGTTTCCGGATTAACTAATATTATGGCAAAAGATGAGGTTAGTGAATCACTGCCACAAGAAGATGCTACTAAAAATGGAACTAATATTAAAGATGGATTTTTTGTAACTAAGGGAGTGTTTAACTATGAATAATCACAATATGTCATTCTGGGGAGTAAACGACTCCAGAATCTTAATAGGAGGATTCTGGACAAGCCAGAATGACGGATAAATGACAGATATAACTTCTCTAACTTTAACTCAAACACTGGCAGCTCTAAAAGATAAAAAGCTGTCTAAAGAGGAGTTAAATAAAGCTTATTTGGAGAGAATAAAAAAGCTAAATCCCAGTTTGAATGCTTTTCTTTTTGTAAATGAAGATTCAGGCGAGATTCCGGTTGCAATTAAGGATCTAATTTCTGTTAAAGATATGCCAATGACTTGCGGGTCAAAGATTCTGGAGAATTATATACCTCCATACAATGCTACAGTTATCGATAGATTAGCCTCACAAGGAGTCTCCTTTTGTGGTAAGACAAATTTAGATGAGTTTGCAATGGGAAGTTCTGGAGAAAATTCAGCTTATGGTCCAGCCAAAAATCCATGGAACCTGGTTAAGGTTCCCGGGGGATCTTCCTCAGGTTCTGCAGTGGCAGTGGCGGCTGACATGGCTGTTTTTGCACTCGGAACAGACACTGGCGGTTCGATCAGACAACCAGCTTCCCTTTGCGGAGTTGTAGGACTTAAGCCTTCATATGGAAGGGTTAGCAGGTATGGTGCACAAGCTATGGCTAGTTCTCTTGATCAGATTGGACCAATTACTAAGTCTGTGGCTGATGCAAGGTTGGTTTTAGAATGGATTTCAGGTGGTGGCGGTCATGACTCAAATTGTCATGCTAAACCGTTTGTCACCCTGAGTGAAACGAAGGGTATATATTCTTCGGCTTCGCCTCAGAATGACAGAATGTTAAAAGAAATAAAAGTTGGTGTACCTAAAGAATATTTTGGTAAGGGATTAGATTCTGAAGTCGAAAAGGTAATAAGAGATGCAATAAAAAAGCTGGGAGACTTGGGAGCGGAGATTGTAGAAGTGGCACTACCGCATACTGAGTATGCAGTTGCAGCTTACTACATTATTATGGCTTCAGAGGTTTCTGCTAATTTAGCAAGGTATGATGGTATTAGATTTGGAAAAAATCGTGATCAGTTTGGTGACGAAGCAAAAAGAAGAATAATGCTTGGAACCTTTTCGCTATCCAGCGGATATTATGATGCATATTTTACAAAGGCAGCTAGGGTAAGAACTTTAATAAAGAAGGATTTTGATATTGCCTTCGAAAAGTGTGATGTTATAGTAGGACCGGTTTCACCAACGGTAGCCTGGAATCTGGGTGGAAAAATTAACGATCCCCTAACAATGTATTTATCAGATGCTTATACTATTCCAGGGTCTCTTACTGGAATTCCTGGACTTTCTGTACCTTGTGGATTTGCGGATGGAATGCCTGTAGGGCTCCAAATATTGGGAAAACATATGGATGAAGAAACAGTTTTGAATGTAGGGGAAATTTACGAAAATGTCACAGATTGGAAAGATAAAAAACCCAACATGTCATCCTGAGTGAAACGAAGGATATATTCTTCACTTCGTTCAGAATGACAAAAATAAACTATGAATAAAGTATATGAAACAGTTATAGGTATAGAAGTACATGTTGAGTTAAACACTAAAACAAAGATGTTTTGCAGATGCTCAGCGGATTACTTTGGGAAAAAACCGAATACTCATACGTGTCCAGTTTGTTTAGGTATTCCCGGAGCATTGCCTTATATAAATGAGGAAGCCATAAAAAAATGCATGCGAATTGGATTAGCCTTAAATTGTTCAGTTAATGAACAGTCATATTTTGAAAGAAAAAACTACTTCTATCCGGATTTAGCCAAGGGTTACCAAATCTCTCAGTTGGTTAAACCTTTGAATATAAATGGTCAGCTCGAGGTGGAGGATGAAAGTGGCGTGACTTCAATGATTCGAATCAATAGAGTCCACCAGGAGGAAGACACCGGTAAGTTAACTCACGTTGGCAGTGAGACTTTAATTGATTTTAATAGATCAGGAGTGCCTTTGGTGGAAATAGTGACCGAACCGGATTTTCATTCATCAGCCCAGGTTAAAGATTACGCCAAAAAGCTTCAGCAGATTTTTAGATATTTAGGAGTTTCCAATGCAGATATGGAGCGGGGGGATATGCGATTGGAGGCAAATGTTTCGGTTCGTCCAGTGGGGCAAAAAGAGTTACCACCATATCGTGTGGAACTTAAAAATATTAACAGTTTTAGATTTATGCAAGCAGCTATTGAATACGAAATAAAGAGGCAAATTTGGGTTTTGGAGAGAGGTGAAACGCTAACTCAAGAAACCAGAGGATGGAATGAAACCAAAAAAGAGACTTATTTACAACGAAGCAAGGAAGAAGCACACGATTACAGGTATTTTCCGGAGCCGGATCTCCCGGAATTGAAAATTGACACATTGCAACTCCGGGAGTTACTGCGTAAACAACTCCCGGAGTTACCTGCTCAGAAGGTTAAGAGATTTTTTGATGAATATGGGTTAAATAAAGCGCAAATAGCCATGATGGCAGATTCAAAAGAAATGGCTGAATTTTTTGAAGAAGCAGTAAAAGTTGGTAGCAAATATAAAGTAGAAAGTATAAAGGTGGCAAATTTTATAATTAACAAGAAAGTTAATATTGAAGATATTAATCCTGAGCAACTAATAAAAGATATTGTAAATCAAAACACTGGAATGATTTCTGATGAAAAAGAGTTGGAAAAGGTAGTTAAAGAAGTTATTGATGAAAATTCTAAAGCAGTGGAGGATTTTAAAGCTGGAAAAGAGGTAGCACTTCAAGTTATAATAGGTTCTGTAATGAAAAAAACAAAAGGTAAAGCAGAAATAAAAAAAGTTAAAGAAATACTGGAAGGAGTTTTAAAATCTTAAATGGTAGAGACTACGGTAGAAACTAAGGAACCTGAAAATACTTCTTTAACAAAACCTGAGTCTTTCAGGGTAAGATTATTTAACAAAGTTTTAAGTTGCTTACCAAGTGCTTATATATACGAGCCAAAAGAAGCATGTAATATAAATACAGCAAGAGAAGCACGCATTACTGCCATAATGACGGGAATTTTTTGCGGAGCTGGAGTAGGAATGTTAACAGGAATTTTTGCTAATTTTTCAGAAAGTACACCGCTTATCCGTTCTGTTCTAATGACATACACATTTACTTATGCAGGTAGTTTATGCGGGGCTTATGTATATAAGCTGGAAAGTAAAAGAGTAAATAGAGTTATGTTACAAACTGAAGCAAAAAAGCAAGTTTTGCCTACTTGAATCTCTTCTTATAAGTGCTGGTAGAATATACCAGACATGACTAAATTTGTTCACCTTCATACTCACAGTGAATATTCACTTCTAGACGGTCTTTCAAAAATCACGAAACTTGTAAAAGCTGCAAAAGATCTCGGAATGGATTCTTTGGCTATAACTGACCACGGTGTTATGTACGGGGCAATAGAATTTTACAAAGAATGTAAAAGTCAGAATATAAAATCTATAATAGGAGTGGAAGTATATGTTGCCCCAAGATCACATAAATCAAAAGAGGGAAAGATGGATTCCGAGCCGTATCATTTAACTCTTCTTGCAAAAAATTATCAGGGATACTTAAATCTTTTGAAACTTGTTTCTATATCTCATCTTGAGGGTTTTTACTATAGACCAAGAGTAGATAAGGCACTTTTAAAGCAGTTTCATGAGGGTTTGATAGCTTTATCAGGCTGTCCGGCTGGTGAGTTTATAAGAACCTTAGATTCAAAAGGCAATGAAAAGGCAGAAGAAATAGTTAAACAATATCTGGATATTTTTGGAGAAGGAAATTATTATCTGGAGATTCAAAACCATTTTTATAAAAATATTATGGAAACCGGCAAAAATTTAGACCAGGGAGTAAAAAAGGATCTTGAAAATATGGCTAGACTGCAGGACTTAACATGGGAGGCAGCAAAAACTATAGGAAAAAAGACAGGAATCGGGATTGTTGCAACAAATGATTCCCACTATATAAAAGAAAATGACGCGGAAGCTCAAGATGCGCTTCTTTGCATTCAAACTGCAAAGTTTATTTCAGATGTAGACAGACTCCGAATGATTGATACTCCAAATCTATACCTTAAGTCCTCTGAGGAAATGGGGGAGGCGTTTTACCTTATCCCTGAAGCTTTAGAAAATACAGCCAAAATTGCAGAAATGGTGGATTTGGAAATTGAAACAGGAAGGGCAATCTTTCCGGTATTTAAAACGCCTGAAGATAAACAGCCCATGGAATTTCTAAAAGAACTTACCTTTGAAAAAGCAAAAGAAAAAATGGAATTGTCAGATAATGTTGTAAACAGGTTAAATTATGAGCTTGATATTATTGAATATAAAAAATACGCAGATTATTTCCTGGTTGTTGCTGATTTTATAGACTGGTCGCACCGGAATGGAATTATTACAAACACCCGCGGTTCTGCGGCAGGCTCACTGGTTTTATATTCACTGGGAGTTACAAACTTAAACCCGATTGACTATCTCCTTCCTTTTGAAAGATTCTTAACAAAAGACAGACCAACCATGCCGGATATTGATGTAGATTTAGCAGACGACAGAAGAGATGATGTAATCAGATATCTAATGAGCAAATATGGTGAGGATAAAGTAGCACATATTGTTACTTTCGGGACTATGATGGGACGGGCTGCAATACGTGATATTGGAAGGGTTATGGCAATTCCATACGGAGAAGTAGATAGGATTGCAAAACTCGTGCCTCCTCCGCATCAGGGTTTCCACAAACTTCTTAAAGACGCAATAAAGGAAGTTCCTGAGCTTGCCGAATTGTACCGGAATAACGAGCAGTATAAAAAAATGCTTGAGCTTGCAATAAAAGTTGAAAGTACTGTACGCCATGCATCCGTCCATGCGGCCGGAATTTTAATTACACCGGAGGATATTACAAAATACGTGCCGCTTCAAAGGGAAGCTAACGGTGATAAACTGGTCTCACAATATGATATGTTTTCTACAGTTGATGAGTATGGGGGGATTGGGCTTGTTAAAATGGATTTACTCGGAATCAGGAATCTCTCAATTCTAGGCAGATCAGTTGAATTTGTTAAAGCAAATCAGGGAAAAGATGTAAATATAGAAAAACTTCCGCTCGATGATAAAAAGACATACGACCTGCTTTCAAGAGGTGAAACCATGGGCGTATTCCAGCTTTCCTCTGATGGTATGAAACGGTATTTAATAGATCTTAAACCCAATAACATTTTCGACATTATGGCAATGGTTGCGCTTTACAGACCAGGACCAATGAGTGTTATACCCGAGTACATAGACAGGAAACATGAACCTGACAAAGTGACTTACCTTGATCCTAGAATGAAAGAATACATGGATCAATCCCTGGGGCTTTTAGTTTATCAGGAAGATGTTATTTTAACAGCTATTAATATTGCAGGTTATTCCTGGACTGAAGCTGATAAATTCAGGAAAGCTATGGGAAAAAAGAAGCCGGAAGAAATGGCAAAACAAAAAGACCATTTTGTTGAAGGCTGCGTTGAAAATGGTATGAAGCGGGAAAAAGCTGAAGAACTTTTTAAACTTATTGAAACGTTTGCAGCTTACGGATTTAATAAGCCCCATGCAGCAAGCTATGCGATGACTGCATATCAGACAGCTTACATGAAGGCGAATTTTCCGGTTGAATTTATGGCTGCAGTTATGACTGCGGAATCCGGTGATACGGAAAAGATTGCACACGCCATTGAGGAGTGTAAGAGGCTGGAGATTGTGGTTCTGCCTCCTGATATAAACCATTCAGATTTAGGATTTACGATCCAGGATTTGAAAGGCTTATCTAAAACAGATTTAGAAAGAGGTATAACAGAGGTAGACGCTAAGCTTAGGCAGGGTATCCGTTTCGGCCTTTCCGCTATAAAAAATGTCGGGGATTTGGCAATAAACTCCACAATTAATGCAAGAAAAAAAGGTGGAGAATTTAAAAGTATTATGGATCTTTGTTCAAGAGTTGATACAAGGCTTGTAAATAAAAAAGCGCTTGAGAGTTTAATTAAAGCGGGTGCTCTAGATACCCTGGGATCAAGAGCTGCCCAGCTTATAATTTTAGACCAATGCCTGGAGCAGTCGCATAAACTTACAAAGTCCAGAAATTCCGGTCAGGTTTCCCTTTTTGGAGGTGAGGACGAGAGTATTTCCGTTAAAATACCGGCAGTTGATGAACTTCCATTGGAGCAAATGCTTATTTTTGAAAGAGAGTTTTTGGGATTTTACCTTCATGAACCGCCGTATTTATTAAAGCTTACTGCTCTTGGAGAATATGTTTCATATAAAATATCTGAACTCTCAGATGAATTAATCGGACAAAAATTAACTTTGGGTGGTGTAATTTTAGATGTAAAAAAAGTACTGACAAAAAAGTCTCAGGCTGAGATGGCATTTGTAAAAATTTCAGATGGAATTGGTGAAATCGAATGCGTTATTTTTCCTCAGACCTTTGGTCAGACTAAGGAATTTTTATTTAAGGATAATGTAATCTTAGTTTGGGGAAGAATTGATAAACGGGAAGATAGTTTATCCCTGGTTGTAGATAATACATCTTTATTCGAGCCTGAAAATGCCCAAAAAATGGAAAAAAATGTTGAGATTTCTGTTCCTCCTGGAACTGGAGCGGATATTTTACAAAAAATTAATCAGACACTGCGGGGTTATCCCGGAGATACATCTGTTTCCATACTTTTACCAAACGGTGGGGATATACCAAAAAGAATGATCTTGCCGTTTTCAGTAGATCCAGCTGAAGCTTTAGAATCCCAAATAAAGGAACTACTAGGTGAAGGAGCATTTAGGAGGGTATAAACCTTCGTCATTGCGAAGCCACGAAGTGGCTGTGGCAATCTATTTAATGTCTTGATATACTTAACATTATGGCTGAAAGACTATTTTCTCGAGAGCAAATATATGCTTTTATAGATAGAGCAGGAAAAGCTACGTACGCTGGTGGTGGGGCAGAATCTGAGCAACCAGAGCGTTCTGGTTTTAAGGAACTAGAATATGCGGAGGGTGAATGGAGCTATATAGATAGCTTACAGGCTATTACAGATCTAGAGGTATGGAATTGTGAGATTTAAAGAGAAACCAGTTTGGGCTTCTATGTATGGCGGTGGGATGTTAAATGGTAAGGAAGAGTTAGCAGATAAGACCTTCGATTTTTTGAAAAAAGCTATGAGTATAGATGAAGAAGACTTCTTATCACTCAGAGGTCCGCGCGAATTAAAAGATGGTGAGTGGAGATATAAATATGATCAGGATGGGGATATATTTGAATTTTCAGGTTACGAAGAAATTTATTACCAGATGAATTAGTTTTCTTTCACAGAATAATTGGTGGAGTTGTAGATGCTTAATTCTAAGTTTATTCACTCTCTCTTCCTAACATAATCAAAGTACGAATACGCTTGGTTCGATACTCTACGTTCCCAGGAGTCTTTTTGCAAAGCTAGAGCTATGGGGTGGTTGCAGGTGAAGAGTATTTATGTTAAACTTCAAACATGATTTCGGGAACTGTTAAGGATACTGATATACATATTGGGGATATGTTGAGGGTTCACACTCAAGTAGTTGAAGGTGGAAAAACAAGGATACAAATTTTTGAGGGAATTTTGATACGGCTTAGAGGCAGGGGTGAAAGTGCAACTTTTACTGTTAGGAAAATCGGAGCAGGCGCAATTGGAGTAGAAAGAACTTGGCCTTTGGACTCTAAAGCTTTAGTTAAGCTGGAAGTAAAGAAAAAGACAACTGGAGTCAGGCGTTCAAAGCTTTATTATCTTCGGGACAGAATTGGTAAACGGGCAGTCAGGGTTTAATGGTTTACTTCACGCTTGATATTGAGAAATCACTCTGGAAATCTGGTTATTCGGCAATATGTGGACTTGATGAGGTAGGTCGAGGATCTTTTGCAGGACCTGTTGTAGTTGGGGCTGTAATATTTCCAAAAAACTGTAAAATTTCATATGGAGTTGCTGATTCAAAATTGCTAAAACCCAAAGCTCGTGAGCTGCTGGCAAAACAGATTAAAATACATGCAGCCTCATGGTCTGTTGCAGAAATTAGTGTAAAAAAGATAAACAAGCTTGGTATTGGTAATGCAACTCAAATGGCATTCAGGAAAGCACTTCGATTACTTACGGTAAAACCAGACTTTGTATTAATTGATGCATTTTACATAAAACATCGTGATAAAAGATATCAAAAAGCTGTGAAAGATGGTGATAAAATTTGCGCATCAATTTCTGCAGCCTCCATCATTGCAAAAGTTTATAGGGATGAATTAATGAAAAAAATGAATAGAAAATACCCTGAGTATGGTTTTGATAAACATAAAGGATACGGGACAAAACTGCATCAGGAAATGATAAGATTACATGGTCTGTCAATAATTCACAGGAAATCATTTGATTTAGAAAAGTTTTTAGATTCTTCGCGGAGTTTACCCCGTACTTGATACGGGGCTCAGAATGACAAATAATAACAAACAAACAGGTGATTATGGGGAAACTTTAGCTTGTGAATTTCTGAAAAAACAGGGTTATAAAATCCTTGAAAGAAATTTTAGAATAAGGGGCGGAGAAATAGATATTGTCGCAAAAGATAAAGACGATCTGGTTTTTGTGGAAGTTAAAACACGCTACACCCGTGAATATGGATCCCCTGCTGAGGCCGTAACCCCCTGGAAAATAAGATTTTTAATAAGAGCCTCTCAATTTTATTTACTAAGAAATAGACTTTTAGAAAACCCTTACAGAATAGATGTTATTGCAGTAGATTTTACAAATAATAATGAAATAGAGCATATTAAAAATATTACTAACTAATGTACTTTTGAGCCTAATTTGATATATTGACAGATTAAGCCAACACCTGTTTATAATATAAATATGTCCTCGATAATTGATGATGTAAAAAGTGCAATAACTACAGTAATTTCTGGAGCCGGTGATATTGTTTCTGCATCGCAGGATGTTGCAAAAGATAATGTAATAAAGGCAGTTCAGGGTGTAGGAGGTGCTGCAGTTTCCGGGATTACAGCAGTTTCTGAGGTTGTAGATGGAGGAGTCCAGGCTTTTTCTTCAGTCGGAGGCTCTTTCACCGGAGGAGTAGTCGGTTTGGTAAGAGGTGCGATTGACGGAGCAAAAGATACGGGAGTAGATGTAACTGAAGCGGCAGGTGAAGCTGCATCGACTGTAGTTAAGACAACATATCAAATTGGAGGGGATGTTGGCAGTGTTGCTGTTTCTGCTGTGGAGGGTGCAATTGCAGCAGCAGGTGACGTAGGTGTGGACTCTGGTACTCTTGCAAAAGGAGCTGTACTGGGTACAATTCGGGCTGCTGATGAAATAGGCTCAGAGGCAGGGTCAATAGTTAGAAAAGCACTTCTTTCTGCTGCCGCGCTGCCGCATGATATTATTGATGCCCTTTTAACCGGAGAAACAGACTCTTAAGCATTTCAATTTTTAATCTTTAAATCAGCGCTTACAACAAAAGGTATTTCCTCCCAGTCATGAACTTTTCTAACTTTCTTATTTAATTCCCACATTTTCCCAATTAAACTCAAGTCTACTTTTAATTCCCTTGCAAGACCAAGTAGTGCAATAGTATCTTTTGGAAAGCATTTGCCTCCAAAACCTCTCTGCGTTGTTATATCCAGATGTGAATCGTAAATTCTAGGGTCAGCTGCCACCATAGATTTAACTTCTTCATATTTAATTCCTAGAGCCTGACACAAATCAAACATCTGGTTTGCAAAAGTAACTTTCAGGGCAAGATAAGTGTTTGCCATATATTTAACCATTTCTGCAGTTGTCGGGTCTGTTTGAAAAACCAGAGTTTTTGAAAACCTTTGTTTGTATAAAGAGACTACCCTTCTGGATACCAAATCGTTTGAAGCACCTATAATTGTTCTGTCTGCATTGATAAAGTCCTCAAGATAACTTGCTTCCCTTAAAAATTCAGGATTAAAGGCAAAATTCGACTTAGGGTATTTTTTTTCAAACTTCAGTGTTGTACCAGGGACAACAGTAGATTTTATGACTATGATTTTATCAGTATTATCTGTTAACTTAGTTATTTCCTCCATCATTTCTTCTATTATTGATAAGTCTATTCCGGATTCATCAACCTTCATTGGAGTCGGGAGACAAATAAAAATAAACTCTGAAGTTTTAATAACTTCATCTAAAGGCGTGCTTTCTTTATATTTGTCAAAGTATTTAATTACGTATTTATCTTTTATTTCAGGTTGGGAAAACCCATATGCCACAGCCTGCCCCACAATTCCATAACCGATAATTCCAAGGGAGGCAGGATTTATGAGATTTGAGGTTGAAGTATTTGAACTTGCCATAGAATATATATTACCACAAAGTAGCCCAAATGTTTGAGAATTGGAACCAGCTTCTGAATACTTTAGGTGCGTGGAATAATATATTACAGTCTGGCTTTAAACCCAAGCTGGCTTATACTACCAATAGGGATTAGAACTTATGCTTTATCTTTAAAATATCCCAATTCCATCTGAGGAAAAAGGGGTTAAACCCTAAGCTAGAGTAATAGGGCCGGAGTGATATAAGATACCTTTTTAAAAATTTTGGCAAATAAGTTTAAAGTCTATAAAAATTTTCTAAAATTTTTCGCTTTGGCTCTCATTTCAGTACTGAAATTATCCATCGAGCCAATTAAATAAAACCATCCTCGTTTCCACATAGTAAAATTTTTGGGGAGTTCAACTAAAGTTGCTCTATCTTTCTCAATCTTAACTTTACAGTAGTATTTTTTACCTCTCGCATCTGTGAAGGTAATTATTGCCGATTCACCATCTTCTTTGAATACAGCCAGAAGTAATCCCTCGAAAGCATCAATAACTCTTCCTTCCTTTTTAGCTATTAGAGACAATCTTTTAATTTGATTGTGTTCTAAATAAGGTTCATGTAAAAGAAATTCCAGGGCATACCACTCCTTGAGTGATGCTAGGTATAAAAATAGAGGGCGTATGTT
>MFDK01000022.1:0-147 GCA_001776865.1 Candidatus Daviesbacteria bacterium RIFCSPLOWO2_01_FULL_37_10
AATTAATATCCACCTCTGCCGCCGCGGGAACCGCCGCCACTTTCACCTGGTCTGCGTCTGTCAAAAGGAGCTCTGCTACCACCACGATCTCTGTTAAATCCACCAGTTGAACGGGGTCTAAACCCTCCTCCTTCACTACTGGACGAC
>MFDK01000022.1:153-10611 GCA_001776865.1 Candidatus Daviesbacteria bacterium RIFCSPLOWO2_01_FULL_37_10
CCAAATCCACCAGTCCTGGGTCTGTCTCCAAAACCACCCCTTGAACCACCTCTATCTCCACCACCAAATCCACCTCTTGATGAACCCCGATCTCCAAACCCTCCCCGAGAACCTCCACCACCATATCCACTTCTTGATCCTCCGCCTCCGAAACCTCGACCGCCACCTGAAGGCCTTCCTTCAGTTTCCGGTTTAATATCTTCTCCAAAAAGCATAGAAAGCCCAATTTTCCCTTCAGGAGAAACATCAGTCACTCTTACCTTTACCTCTTGTCCTTCTGACACTACATCTTCCGGGCTGTTAACATGTCCTGGAGCCATCTGTGAAACATGTACCAATCCATCTTTCCCAGGCAAAATATTAACAAAAGCTCCAAAAGCAGCTAACCTTACAACTTTACCTGTAAACTCCTCCCCAACTGTCACTTCTTTAAATTGACCTTCAATAGATTCCAAAGCTGCTTTAATTGCATCAGGGTTTGTAGCCGATACCATAATTGTCCCATCATCTTCAATATCAATTTGCGCACCTGTTTTCGCAATAATCCCGTTAATATTTTTACCCCCTGGTCCAATCAACATCCCAATTTCTTCCGGCTTAATATGAATTATTTCTACACGGGGAGCATGAGGCGACATCTCTCCAGGTGCAGGGATAGCTTTACCCATAGCATCCAAAATAAATTCGCGTGCTGCTTTACCCTGCTTTAAAGCCTCTTCAACGACCGCAAAACTAATTCCCTCAAGCTTTGTATCCATTTGTATCGCAGTAATACCATTTTTGGTTCCGGCTACTTTAAAGTCCATCTCTCCGTAAAAATCTTCCACAGCTCTCATATCAGTAATTACTTGGAATTTTTCAGAATTTTCGTGATCTGTTATTAACCCAAGCGCAATACCTGCAACTGGCTCAATCGGAACTCCGGCATCAAATAAAGCAAGAGAAGATGCACAAATTGCTGCCTGTGATGTAGAAGCATTAGCCCCTAAAACTTCTGAGACTATTCTTATTGCATACGGGAATTTATCTTCCTTCGGGATTACCGGCTCAAGCGCTTTTTCTCCTAAAGCTCCGTGTCCAACGTCACGCCTGTTTGGCGCAGCAATCCTTTTAACTTCTCCTGTTGAAAAAGGATTAATACTCATGTTGTAATAATGCATAAACCTCTTTATTCTTTCCCCTTCCATCCCTTCGATTGTTTGACCCAGGGATGGTGCACCTAGAGTAACTACTGATAAGATTTGAGAATCACCTCTGGAAAAAAGAGCGGAGCCGTGAGTACGGGGTAATATTCCAACTTCAATATCTATCGGTCTTACATCTGTCATTCCACGACCATCAACTCTTTTCTTTTGTCCGAGTACCAAGTCATTCATAATCTCTTTTGCTACTTTATCAAACACTCCGGAAATAATTAGCGGAGTTAAAACTTCAGTATATTTAGTAGTTAATTCCGCCTTAATTTGATCTGCCATAGAATCATGCCAGGCAGTTTTTTCATCAAATAAAGCCTGCTCAATACGTTCTTTTGTAACCTGCTTCACTTCTTTTAGGAGCGCCTCTTCAACTTCTTCAGCTAAAGTTGAGTAGGTCTGTTTCTCTTTTCCAACTTCCTTAACAAACTCTTCAATTAAGGAAATTATAGGCTGGGAATTTACGTGCGCTTCTTTGATGGCATTAAACACAACTTCATCTGAAACCTGAGAGGCTTTAGTTTCAACCATGGCAACTTTGTCTTTAGTTGCGGCAACAAACAAATCCATGTTTGAATTTTCCAACTCTTCGATGGTTGGATTAATCATCAACTTTCCTTCAGCCTCTCCAATCCTAGCCACACCCAAAGGACCATGCCATGGAACTGAAGATATAGAAAGAGCTGCACTCGCTGCAATTAGACCCAAGATGTCAGGATCGTTTGTCTGGTCAATAGACAAAACAGTAACAATCACTTGAACTTCATCATGAAACTCCTTGGGGAAAAGCGGGCGAACAGAACGATCAATTAAACGACCAGTTAAAACAGCCTCGTCTGATGGTCTGGATTCTCTTTTTATAAAGCGAGAGGAGGAAATTCGACCTCCAGCATAATGTTTCTCTACAAATTCAACTGACAGAGGAAAATAGCCTTTGTCTTCAGCTTGTGGTTGTGTTACTATAGTTGCTAAAACTACAGTTTCACCCCAGCTGGCGACCACGCTAGAGTCAGCCTGCATAGCAAGCTTACCTGTTTCAAGCTTTAGTTTTCGACCATTAAGGTCAATTTCTTTGGTTCTTACTCTATTCATGATATTTGACAACAAAAATATAATTTCTCATTTTTGTTGTCATCCTGAGGGAGTGAAACGACCGAAGGATCTCCTTAATGATTCTGGAATAGCCAGTTCAATAGATTTTTCACTGCGCTCAGAATGACAGTTGAGGTTTGGAAACTGTGGAAGAGGCGATTAGTCTACAGCTTACAGTCTACAGCTTACAGATTTTTTGTCTGTAGACTGTTGACTGAAGACTGAAAGCTATTCAACTCTTTGCAATCCCCAAAACCTCACCTCTTAAATTCTAAACTTAAGTTTAACACAAACTAATGTTAAGATCCACTACTACTTAGATAGTCCTAATTTATCTATAATAGTTTTGTACCTATCTTCTTCCTTTTTTAAAAGATACTGCAAAAGCCTTCTTCTTTTATTCACCATCGAAAGAAGTCCTCTTCTTGAGTGAACATCATGAGTGTGCTCTTTTAGATGAAGCGTAAGATTTTTAATCTGCTCTGTTATTAAGGCGATTTGAACCTCAGGAGAACCTGTGTCACCTTTTTTTGTTGCAAACTCTTCAATTATCTGTTGTTTTGTTTTTCCGTTAAGCGGCATGGCATCCTCCTTTGTCCGCCTAAACTTTAGTGAAGGCGGGTCTTGATTAACTTCGGTGCCAAGAAGATAACCTAACAAGCGTATCTTAACAGATTGAAAAGAAAATAGCAAACCACAATTGTCATTCCTGTCTAATAGGAAATACTAATAGACTTTTAAGAATGATTTCTAAGAGAAAGAGAATGTGCAGCTCTAAGAATTTGATTATCGATACTAATCGCTACATCTGGACTATATTTCATTAATAAAATTCCTGCAGGAACTACAGCTACAGATGATGTCAACCAGATTAAGGTTGAATAAGGTTCTCCTAAATTATAATGCGCCCATATACTCGGTCCAACAACTAATCCCAACATTCCAATTGTTTCTATTACAGTAATTGCTCCAATTCTTATGAGCTCTGTTTTTGTTGGAGCTCTTCCTAATCTCCCTATAAGCCTTTTTTCAAAAAACCTTCGCCTGTCTTGAGTAAATTTTGATTCTACCTTATCAATTTCTGTACCCATAATTTACCCTACTGATGTTCCTTTGAATACTTTTGGAGTTAGCCAGCCAGGTTCAACTTCTATTGAATCAGCTGAATTTAACCCTTCCATTTGCGGCCTTTCTTCAACAGATGGTGCTGGTTGCACTGGCTGTGTTTGTTGAGGAGCCACTGAAGGAACTTTAAAATCCAGCGGGTTGGTGGAGGAAAATTGAGGCTGCCCAGGCGGAATTAAAGCGCTAAGATCTAAACCGGATCCTGATTTAACCGGCGCAGAACCAGGTTGATTTACAGGCGCTAAAATTCCAGCCTCAGACGTTTGAGTTACTTGAGGCTTCCTGCCTCCAACCCTCAAAGCCTGCGCAACAGCCAGATACGTATCCGCTCCAGTTTTTTGATTTGAAAGATTTCCTGTTGCATCAAAAATTCCTGCTAACAAGTTGCTCGCAATATCCGCATCAAACGGCAAGCCCAAAGCTGGAATTAGATCTATCATTATCTCTGAAACAGAGGATGCATTTCCATCTATTATATTTGTTTTCCCAAAATTAGCGTTTCCAGTTTGAGCGTCAATGTTTATTATATTTCCGGAAAAAATTTGAATATTTTGAGAATAAATATTCCCCAGGGCGTTTAAATTTAATGCTCCAATTGTAAAAATTAAATCAAATCCTCCTCCCCCGTATTTCGGAGTTATATTAGCTGGTTTAAAGCTTTGGCCGGATACCGCATGGAAATCCAAATTCAGATTGTTCCCGTCAGGATGCCAATCAAGTTTTTCAAGAGAAGGGACTGTCCCGTCCGGAGCAACAACTCCTTCTAAAACAATTGTTAAGTTTCCGCCCGCTCCAGACGGTAGAGTATTTTTAATATGGTCTATACCAAAAAGGTGAGCCTGAGCAACTCTGATTGTATCATCAGAGACTATTTGAACTTGTCTGCCAGATTGTTCGAAGGCTAAAAAAAGTGCCAAACCAGAAGCAAATCTATCTATATCTGCATTTGCTGAAACTGCAATCAAAACATTTTTAGCATTCGGCAACAAACTTTTAAGCTCAGTTAACTGATTATCATATTTAGCCATGATGAGTGAATTTTACACCCATTAGCCCATAAAAAGCAAGTCTAGTCATCGTACTTATTCAGTTTTGTCCAGTAAACTGTCATCCTGAGCGTAGCGAAGGATATAATTAAAGTTATATTCTTCTCCGCCTAAGGCGGATCAAAATGACAAATCCGCTGGCATGAACTGAATAGTTACTAGTCATCCTAAAACTCTTATCTATAATTTTTTCAATGTGTAAATAGAAAATTATCTTCTTTCTAAACAACTCGAGGTGGAACCTTCGTAAAATAATGTTTCACTTGATCTCTCAGATATTTTTGCCACTCCCAATTCGGCTGTTGATTTGGGTAAACCGCATAACTCCACTATATATTCATGAGCATTTCTTAACTCTTCCTTATTTCTAGCATATATGCCTATGGTATTACTAAGGAACTCCGCTTCGAATATACTACTTTTCAATTCTCCATAGATTGGGATTCCAGTATCCGTTTTAACTATTAGAGGGATTCCAACTTGATTTACAGGGAAAGTTCTACCAAAACGTACCATTGTTGAATAGACACCATCAGATATCTCTTTTGTATCATTAAGATACTTTACTCCATCTTCTGTAGAATGATAGGCAAACGTACCCACAACTAGTCCAATAATACTTAGATTAGCACCAATACTAACACCAAATGGATGATTTTTTATAAATCTTTTTAACATTTTACTCTTTATATTATTCTAAATGATTCTACTATATCTCCAACTATAAAATCCAACTTGGGATCAAAGTCTGTTAAATTCTTCCTCAGATAATTCCATTTGATGAATAATACTCTTTAAAGTTCCTGATTTAATTTCATGATGATGGGGAATAACACAGGTTTTCTTTTTCTCTTCATTCCACCAGATTTCATGAGTACCACCTGTATTTCTTCTAAAACTAAATCCAGCTCTCCGTGCTTTTTTAATTACTTCGCGGTATTTTAGAGGTTTCATATTGCCACAATTATGGGCAAATTTAATGAGGTAGTATTCTCTTTTTTTTGAAGTTTCAAAGGAATTTTTAAACCTTCTTCTTTATATAGCTCAATTAAAGATTGCGCTGCTGCTGTAATTTCTAAAATAGCTTCATCAATTGAATCTCCTTGAGCGTAACAATCTTCCCAGACAGGAGAAGTTACCACAAATCCACCATCTTCTTGTAGTTCAATTTTAATTGGTAATTCGTATTCTGAAACTTTTTGCATGTACTTTAACATGGCTCGATTATATCACACTTCTATATGATCCTAAAACTCTCAACTATATCTCCAACTATAAAATCCACCTGGGGATCAAAGATCATTCCGCAGTCATTTCCCTTATCCACATGTGTTACTTCCTCTTTAACCTTTCGGAGAGATTTAAGCTTTGTCTCCCCTATAATTTCTTTTTCACGCACAATTCTTACTTTAGAACTCCGGTTAAATCCTCCCTCAAGTATTCTACATCCTGCAATTCTTTCATTCTTTCCATATGGAAATTCCGCTATGATCTCTGCCTTCCCTAAAACTTCCTCTATCTCACCTGGTCTTATCATCCCCTCTATAACTTCTTCCATCTCATCCAAAAGCTCATATATAATATTGTATGTTCTTATCAAAACATGTTCGTTTTCAGCGATTTTAGTAGCAGTTGGGGCAACTTTAACATTAAATCCTAGCGCTATAGCTTTAACACTAGCTGCAAGTTTAATATCTGCTTCTCCAATGTCTCCAGTTCCGGAAGAAACTATTTTTACCAGTTTTTCTTCCTCATTGAATTTCTCCAGCGAAGCCTCAATTGCCTCAAGCGAACCTTGCTTATCAGCTTTTATAACAAGTTTTAAACTTTTGTCTTCTCCAGCTCTTAACTTCTCCACTAAACTGGCTATAATCTGCTCTTTAGCCACAATTGCGAGCTGATCCTTCCCGATAAGGGATCCCACTGGCGGCACAGTTTCTAAACCCAACACTTCAACTGGAGTAGAGGGATCTGCACTTTCCAAAACTTTTCCCTCCCAATTCAGCATTCCTCTAATCTTACTCCTGATGCCATTAACTATTATTTCTGTACCTCTTTTAAGAGTTCCATCTCTTACCAAAATTGTGGCTATTGGGCCTTTAAATTTATCCAGGTTTGCTTCAATTACTACTCCTGATACTTCTGCATCAGGATCACCTTTGAGCTCATGCATCTCAGCAACTAAAGTTACCATCTCTAAAAGTTTATCCACACCCTCTCCACTCTTTGCAGAAAGCTCCACAACCGGCACATCTCCCCCATATTCTTCAACTAGCACGTTTTGATCTGATAATTGTTTTTTAATTCTTTGCAATTGTACTCCTTTATCGATACCAGGAAGGTCAATTTTGTTTACAGCAACAATCGTTGGCACTTTGGCTGCCTGGATGTGTTTTATAGCCTCAGTTGTCTGTGGCATAATTCCATCATCAATTGCTACAACTAAAACAGCAATATCTGCAACTTGAGCGCCACGAGATCGCATCTTCTCAAAAGCTGCATGCCCCGGAGTATCTATAAAAGTTATTAACTTTCCGCCGTGTTCAACCTGATAAGCACCGATATGCTGGGTAATTCCACCTTGCTCTTTGGATGCTACAGAAGCTTTCCGGATAAAATCGAGTAGCGTAGTCTTTCCATGATCAACATGTCCTAATATAGTTACAATAGGTGACCTGATAATTTCACTCATATTACTTTTATATATCTTTCAGTTAATTGAAAAGTATCAAGTATTAAGTAGCAGGTATTATGGAGAATAAAGTAAATTTTTTCATATACTTAATACATAATACCTTCTACTTATTTTCTCCAATTGCCTCTTCAAGTTTTCCTTTTTCTTCCTCAGGATTTTCTTCATCTATTGCTTTTTCTAAAACTTCACCTGCTTCTTCTGCAGTATGCTTTTCTTCAGATGTAGTTGCATTTTCCTCGGCTTCTTTTACTTCTTCTGCTACTCCCTCTTTTGCCTGTTGCTTATCATCTGCAGGAGTTATCCCACCCTGTGGTTCTTCTTTTTTCTCGCCAGTTCCCTCCTTATCTGACTGTTCACTGTCCGCTACAACCTGTCCACTTTCCTCCGACTCGCCCGCCGTAGCTGCTTCCTTCACCGAAGTAGCTTCGGCTACGAAGGCTGAGTCAGCGGAGATGGGTTCTTCAGATCCTTCAATGTCTATTTTCCAGCCTGTAAGCTTTGCTGCAAGGCGGACATTTTGTCCTCCCTTACCAATAGCTAAAGATAGCTGCAAAGAGGGGATTGTGACTTTTGCAATTTTTTCTGCCTCAATAAGTTTCACCTGTACATCTTTTGCAGGGGACAAAGCCGCAGCTATAAACCTTGCAGGATCTTCGGAATAACTGATAATATCTATCTTTTCCTCCCCTAGTTCCTGCATTACAGCTTGAACCCTAACACCTTTTTGCCCAACCAAAGATCCAACCGGATCAACTCCATCCTGGGAAGATACTGCAGCAAGCTTAGTTCTTCCCCCTGCTTCTCTTGCAATTTCCTTAATTTCAACAGCTCCGGATTGTATTTCCGGTACTTCGAGCTTAAAAAGTCCTATAACCAACCCCGGGTCAGCCCTTGAAACCACCACTTCAGGCCCCCTTCCCCCTTCTCTTATTTCTTTAATAAAAAACTTCATTCTTTGACCTGTAATATAAGTCTCACTTCTTACTTGTTCCAAAGAAGGCATTACTCCTTCTGCCCTGCCTAAATCTATAAAATAGGTATTCCCTTCCTGTCTTTGAATAAGTCCTGAAATAATAGTGCCTACTTTATTTTCATATTCAGCCATTATTGCACCTTTTTCCGCTTCATTAAGCCGCTGCATAATAACCTGTCTTGCAATTGATGCTGCAATTCGGGCAAAGCCAGGCGGGGTTACGTTTTTTTTACCTTGAAATATCGAGATTTCACCTGTAACAGAGTTAACCTCCGAGGTAAATTCCTCAAAATCTTCAGGCACTTCTTCATTTCTTAAAATTAGATCTTTTTTATATGCAGCCAAGGCAGCCTGTTTTATTGCATCTAAGACCACAGAGGGGTCTACCCCTTTTTCAGAGGCTATTTGATTAAGTGCTGCTGCAAATTCAGTTCGTGCTTGTGCCATATAAATAATGGTGGGACTAGCCCACCGCTTGTATATTCTATAACTATCACCTACCAATTGCAACCTTTAATCTTTAATAATGGGTGATAGTTACACGAACATCGTTAGATGTTCGGCGAATTTTCCGGTATTTAAGTCAACTATTTGAATTGGAGAAGGTTAATTTACATTAGTGGATATTTGGTAAAATCTAAGCTGGGCAAGCTTGAGACCGTTGTTATCATAATTCCAGAAATAGTCTTGCAGAGCACTGTCAAAGAGTGGATATCTTTCCAGCTCCCCATCTCCGTTAATATCGGCATATACATAAAGCAGGACTTTGGAAACATTGGTAAATGAGGACTTACCTTTTTCTCTTACCAAAACCATAGAATATACGCTACACCATTCTTCGCCGGTTATTGGATCCGTGGCACATGTTGTAGTTGTTGATCTGCCTCCCGGCTTGCCTAATGCTCTTGCATAGACAGAGTATTCTGTTACCCCGTCATTTTCCGGATCGGGGTTGGGAAGCTGAAAAGCGGCTGGCCCATCTGTACAATTCCCGTCAAGTACCTGGAAATCTCCTTCTGAAAGATTAATCTTGCAATTTCCTTCAAGGGGCACAAATATTCTGTGACCTTGACCACTTGTCATATCAGCTGTTTTTCCTTTTGGCACACCAATAATATTTAGATTATAATGAGCTCCTGATGGTGCTCCACTCCCTGTTGTACCACCTGGTGGGGCTGCCTGAGATTGCTCTTTAGTATAAAGACTGCTTGCTGGACTTGTTTTAAATGAAGCTAAATTTGTAAAAACAATATAGACCAAAATTCCTACAGCGACTATTCCTAGTATTACTGGTGCACTCAAAACCCCTTTTTGATTGATTTTAATGGACATTAATTCTATTAACTCATACTGAAAAATAACTTGTCAATACCCCAGATTAATGCTAACCTTATATAAAGTGAATAAACTTTCTAAATCCGAAGCTATAAAATTCAGTTGGAATAAAACTAAGCAAAATATAAAATTCTTTATATTACTCTTAATTCTGGTTTGGCTTGTAAATATGGCTCCGCGCCTGCTTAGTACCCCGGCGGGTTTTCTAACTTCAAAGAGCGCCCTAGATAACAACTATTTAATAGAAATTATAATTCCTGCGTTTTTTATCCTGATAACGATGATCGTCTCATTTGTAGTAAAAAACCTTGTAGATATCGGGCTTATTAAAATAGCTTTAAAATTTAATGACAATCAAAAAGTGGACTATAAGGATCTTTTTTCAGGAACAAAAGTCTTCTGGAAATATGTCGGAGGAAGTATTTTGTATGGATTAATTGTATTTGCAGGATTTTTACTTTTAATTATTCCCGGAATTATCTGGTCTATTAAATTCCAATATTATAGCTATTTGATTATTGATAAAGGGCTTGGACCAATAGATGCATTAAAACAAAGTTCAACAATTACTCAAGGGTTAAAATGGGATTTACTTGTTTTTAATCTTGCTTTAATTGGAGTTTTAATTCTTGGATTTCTGGCATTATTTGTCGGACTATTTTGGGCTATACCTACAAATATGCTGGCCACAGCCTACGTTTACAGAAAACTTTCTTCTAAATAAATCGTATCGTCATTGCGAGGAGTGAGCGAAGCGAACGACGTGGCAATCTCTATTATTCTTCGAGCGAATAGCCCGCTTCGCCGACTCAGCGAGGCGAGTCGTAGTACAAATGATTTTTAAGATAACAATATTCCGCATGTACATAGAATTGTTATGAAGAATGATTTAAATCATTGAAGCAAAGTAATAGTTGCAAACTTCTTGTTTATAGGCTAAACTCCCAAGTATGGTTGAACATACGTACATTCTAGGTGGAAGTGCAGCAGTTAATCAAG
>MFDK01000023.1:0-24025 GCA_001776865.1 Candidatus Daviesbacteria bacterium RIFCSPLOWO2_01_FULL_37_10
AGGAAGTTACATCTTCGCTCTGTCATTCCGAGTGAAACGAGGAATCTCATGACTAAATCTATAGATTTCTCACTCCGTTCGAAATTACATGGGAAGATTCTGGACAAGCCAGAATGACATGTGGTAACGTTTTACTATGAAGTCTTTACTCCGATATTTTTTAATTAACCTTGTTTCTCTTTGGGTAACCACTGAAATTATTGGGGGACTGACCTATACCGGAGGTATAAAATCCTTGGCTTTTGGGGCTTTAGTTTTTGGTCTAATAAATATTTTACTTGTACCGCTGCTTAAGGTACTTTTACTCCCCTTAAACCTTTTAACACTCGGGCTTTTTTCGTGGCTCACCAATGTTCTGGCCCTTTACGCCCTAACCACCTCAGTATCCCAGTTTAAACTTATGCCTTATTTTTTCCCGGGGTTTGAATATTCCGGTTTTTCAATTCCCGGAGTACAACTATCAACGCTCCTCGTAGCTATTGTTGCCTCATTTTTAATAGGAATAATTACCAACTTCCTTCATTGGGTTATCCATTGAAAATGTTTCATGTTTCATGTATCATGTATCATGTAAATGACTCAAGTAGTATTTTTAATACAGATCATTCTTTCTATAATTTTAGTACTAGTCATATTAGTGCAGCAAAAGGGAACGGGGCTGGGCGGAACTTTCGGGGGGGACTTAGGGTTTTACAGAACAAAAAGAGGCGCTGAAAAGCTCCTTTTTAATCTTACGATTCTTATTTCAGTCCTGTTTATAATTTCTTCAATAGTTGGTTTAATATTCTAATCATGGGAGAGTTTCTGAATAAGTTTAAACTTGGGTTTCTTATTCTCTTAAAATTAATATTAAGAAAGTGGAGAGTAATTTCTCTGGTTACTCTTATTTTAACTTTTGTAGTTTCTTTAATTATATTTACAAAACCTTTTAAACCAACCTCAATTTCAGAAGGAATCGTTGGTACATACCAAACGCACGATTTGCCGGAAAGCGTTACAAATCTCCTTTCAAAGAGCCTGGTTTCGACTGATGAAAATGGAAGAATGGTTGGTAACCTCGCAGAGGGGTGGGATGTAAACTCAGATGCAACCGTTTATAAGTTTAAACTTAGAAATAATATTTACTGGTCAGACGGGGCAAGGATTAAATCAAATGATATTGAATTCAGCATACAGGATGTTGAGGTAAGCTATCCCGATGAGGCAACTATTCAGTTTAAGCTTAAAGGGGCTTTTAGCGCATTTCCCTCACTTCTTACAAAACCTGTTTTTAAAAAAGATACTATAACCGGAGTTGGTCCGTACAAAATAGAAAAAATTGAAAAAAGCAGAATTTTTATAACAAAAATAACACTCAAAAAAATAGATCCCGCTATAAATACTGTTCCTGATATAGTTGTAAGGTTTTACCCTAACGAGAAAACTGCCCTTCTTGCATTTGAGCTTGGGGAAATCCAATCCCTAATCGGAGTAAACAGTACCCCTTTAAATAGCAGCCTGAATAAATTAACAAAAATTACAAATTACGAAAAAATTATTACAATTCTTTATAATACAAAGGATCCTGCTCTTTCCAGCCGGTCTTTCAGGCAGGCTTTAAGTTATTCCGCTCCTGAGATTAAAGATGAAACACCCGCAAAAACTCCACTGCAGCCGCATTCATGGGCGTATACAGATGAAGTTAATGACTATCTTGATAACCCCCAGTCCGCAAAAGCAGCTCTAAAAAGATCAAAAAACTCCTCAAGTGAGGAAATATTTAAAAAAGAAATAGTACTGACAGCTACTCCTCAGCTTGAAAATATTGGTAAGCAGGTAATTGCTTCCTGGAACAACTTAGGAATTAAATCAGTTTTAAGAATAGAGTCAGGAATTCCTCAAAATTTTCAGGCACTTCTAATTTCCCAAAGCATACCTGTTGACCCGGACCAATATTCCCTCTGGCACTCAACGCAAACAAAAACTAACTTGACCGGCTATTCTTCTGCCAGAATTGATAAAGACCTGGAAGACGGCCGAAAGCTGATAATGGAAGAAGAAAGAAAGGTAAAATATATAGATTTTCAAAAACAGCTTCTGGAAGATTCTCCTGCCACTTTTTTGTATTTTTCCAACTATAATGTTATATACCTTAAAAAGATTGAAACAAGTTTAAGTGAAGTTCTGCCAATCCAGCTGCCTTAGAGTTTAATAAGTTTCATAGTGCCACTTTGGAAAATTATTTTCCGGTATTTTAATTCAAATGTTTCTCCTTTTAGTAAATACATTATTTCACTTTCCGTTATATCGGATGGTGTAATAAGAAAATCCTCACAATCAGGAAGCAAAACAGTTTTTTCCGTTAAGGGAATAACCTCACCCGCATTAGAATAGAAGAGAACTGCTTCAGGGGGCATATTCAGTAGATGCAAACACTTCTTTCCGGGAAGACCTTTATAAACTTCCGCAACATATTTTGTATTCCTGTGATATGGAACTATTTGCGGAAAATTTAAAAAAAGTACAAAAAGGGAGAAAGTTAAGGAAAACAAAAACAGCGGTGCACTTATTTTTTTAGGGATCTTTATTTCCCTATGAAGGATATAAAATATTAATAAAGTCAGTAAAATACCATAAGCAAGTGTAACTTTGTTACTGTCTGCAAGAAAAATTGGTACTGAAGCTAGGACTATTGAAAAAGATAGATTAATTAGTTTTAATGGATATTTCTTAAGGTAATCCTCTACTGAAAGATAAATGTAAAACGATATAGCCGGAACAAGGGGCAAAACATACCACCAGATTTTATTAACCGAAAGGGAAAATAAAACCAACCCGCCAAGTATATAGCTTAAAAGTATCATTTTTTTTATTGTAAAGGTCTTGTAATAGAAATCGAACACAAGCAGGGCAAGAAATAATGTCCAGCCTGGTCTGAAACTATCCCACCACCATCTTATGTACCAGAAAATTGGAGCCTTAATAAATGAATACTCAACAATTGCGGAATCTGCTGCAAATTTTGTGAAAATCTCAAGAAATTCACCTATCCCAAAGAAAATTCCAAGAAGGAAAAGCCAGGGTAAAAGAATAAATGCTGCTGATGCCACAAATTTCAGGAGATCCCGGGCTGTTAATTTTTTCCTGAGAAACAAAAAAATAAGCGGGAATACAAAAATTACTGCGGGTTGTCCCTTGCTTAAAAAAGCAAGGCTAAAACTTAAGGCCGAAATTGTTATAAAAATATTTTTCTTTTCCATGGAGAATTTTATTAGAAAAAGAAGGCTCGTAAACAGAAAAAAAGTAAGTGAAGTATCAAGCTGTGCATATTGACCAGACAACCAAATATCACCTGATGTTATTAAACTAAGGAACCCAATCGCAGCCGGAACAGGGGAAAATAGACTTTTAGAAAAATAAATAGAAGCTAAGAAAACGAAAATGGTTGAAATAGTCATCAGGAAAGAAGGTAACCGGTAAGCCCACTCAGAAGTTCCGAAAACAGAAGTTGATGCAATTATAAGCCAGTAAACTAACGGGGTCCTTTCGGGATGATAGTATAAAAAAAGATTAGAATTTTCTCTTAAGGGAATCCTCAAGTTTTCTGTCCGGTCAGCAGGGCTCCCGGTTAAAGGAACAAGAAAACTAAAATATTCTTTCATTTTTTTCGCCTGTTCTGCTCTATGAGCTTCATCAAAATCGTGGAACGGAATTGTGCTCATGTTGATAGCGGACTTTATGACAAATGCAGAAAAAAATACTACAAATATCAGTAAAATTATTTTATTCATGAATTTTCAAGATAATATAACCGCAAAATCGGAGAGTCAAGGGAGAAGATTATTCTTATATATAAAATCTGCAATTTCCCGGCTAATGAAAATAATTCCAGCAGGGGAAGGATGGATATAGTTGTGATCTTCAATATATTTCAAGTTTCCGTCGCCATATAAATCCAAAGATTTTTCAAAGACATTGACCAAAGGAATGCTGTGATCATTTGCATATTTAATGTGGTTTTTTATATATTCAGTTCTTTCTTTTGCCCAGATTTCTCTTTGTTCGGGCGATAGATCTAGAAGATGTCCTGCGTAGAGTTTTTTATTCGGGGAGATTGTTGCAAGAAAGACTATTTTTGCCTCCGGCTTTTTATTTTTTATCATTTCTACAACTATATCCAAGGTTTCGCTTTGTTTTTTAAGCCCTTCCTCGAGAGGAAATTCAGAAAGGGGATTATGCCCGAAACTTTCAATAATTATCATATTGAAAGGAATATCAAGTATAGGCTTAAAAGGTCTTCCATGATCAGTCCAGGATACTAATCTGTCAGGAAGTGAAAGTATATTTGTAGAGCCAAAACCATAATTTAAAAAATCAAAGGTTTTCCCGGGGTAGTGCTCACTCATAAATACACGCAGTTCATCTGAATTGCCTAAATACTCTGTCATTGAATCACCTGCTAAAACAACTAAGTAATCAGGAGGATATTTTACCTGTGAAGAGAGTTCTTTACCTTTTTCAACAAAAGCTTTTTTGTCTGCTTTTTGTTTAAGGTAGAAAATTCCGAGAATAGTGGAAACTAGAACTAAAATAAAAAGAAGAACTAAGCCCTTTTTAACCACAGCTTATTATTACACAACTCAATAACCTATGTCATCCTGAACCCCGATTATCAGCCAAAGGCTGATCGTCCTTTGGACGAAATCGGGGGGAACATGTTTCAGGATCAATAAAATAACAATTAACCATTTCCGCCGTAGCGCGAGTTAATTTGTTCTGCCCTTGATAAATCCGGACCGCCTGGATGTTCTACCCATTTAAAGTCTGCAATGCCAACAAAGGTTGGAAATCTTCTTTTCAGGTCAGGTATTCTTTCCGGATGTCTCATAAAAGCAGTATCATATAAGTGTGATAGGTCATTTTTACATTTTTTTGCTCTTTTTATAAGTTCCGGGTTACCGGATGCTGTAAGAGTTCCGGCTATTCTGCTAAGCATAGCCATCTGGGAAATTATTCCTGAATAATCATCACTGTCTTCCCTTTTTACACTGTAATCTAAATCAATTAGTTGTGTATTTACCTCAAACATCCGCTTTGTAATTAATAATCTTTGGCCGATTTCAGTAAAACTCTCAAATTCTTCTCTAGGAAGCATTACAGTTTTTGGATCAGTTAATCCCTGGGATAATTCCCCGAAAAAACGGTGGGATGTCCAAATAATTCTATAATCATCCATATTAAGATTCCTGTTTCCTCCATCTTCGATTAGGAGTTTTAAAATAAGTTCACTATCTGTTACTTTTTCACGAACTTCTTCAGGAAGTTCTGCAAGTGCTCTTTTCTCCATTTCCAAACGCCAGCTCATAGAAGGAAATTCAGAGAGGGCATCTATTAGTACATCATGCGTAAGGTGGTTAATAACAGTTGGAAATTTCTCGCGAATATCTTTAAGCTCCGAACCTAATCTAGCTTTCGGATCTACATCAATAAGGTCTGATCTGTAATATGCCAAAGCCATTGCGGTTTGTATTGCTTCAGGGTGTACAAGAAGTATACCTACAGCCTGAGGGTTTACTACCAGATTACGAAAATCAGTAAGCGCAAGAACTAATGACTTTGAAGGTGATTGATCAATTACTGCAAGGGCAGTGGTTTCAGCTTCTACCATACTAACCGATAGTCTAGCATGAAACCGCTTTGCTGTCAAGTCCCTAAATTAATTTTTATATTTAGCTTGAGTATGATATAATAACCCATAATCTATTATGACGGAACGTGATATTGTTACACAGGATATACCTCAGGATGAAAACCTTTATGCTGATAGAGCAGAAGAGATTATTAGACGCGTTATCGGTGAATACTTTCTAAAAAATGCAGCCTCAGAGGATAAAATTCGGCTAAAAGAAGATTTTCAAAAGAAACTTCCTGTATATACAGACGCAATAAGGCGCGGTTCTGATATTGTCTGGAATAAACTCTACGGAGAAGGTTTGTTAGTTGATGATTTGGACGGATCAGCTGTGCGCAAATATAAAACAGATGAAACCGGGTTAATAACCTGGACTCTCACTTCAAAATCTGCTGACATTTTTGCCCGAATGAACTTTGTCCGGGATCTAAATCAAAGAAATCAGCCAACCGCAGGTACATCAGATTTCTGGACTGATCAGACAATTATAGAACAGGTTTTTTTATCTGGTTTGAAAGAACAGGAGCGCAGATTTACTTATTTTGTCGACATTTATAAAAGTATTGTGAAGACAGAACAAACCTGTATTGAAATACTGCCGTACTTGCCCTCTATTGATTCCGGGCATTTTTCTGAAATTAAGCATATATACAATAAATTGCTGGAAACTCCTGATAAATTTCCTCCGAAGGAAGCTTTTGCTTTAGGAGTTTTAGTTCCAAACGATCCTATACTTAATAAGCTTGAAGGCGTAGATGAATTGTGTAGGGGCGCGGAGAAAATTTATGAATTATTTAAGGTTCAAAAAAATAGAAAAAGAAGTAACTACGAGGCTAGTTTAATAGTTGAACTCTTAAGTAGTTCTAATCCATTTAACGATGCAGGGAATTTTACAGCTCCAGTCACTACGCTTGATAGAGTTATAAGTGTAAATAGATTCATAAATAGTTTCAGAAAGACTTCATCCCGGGAAGATTTTAAATACATGGTCTCACTTCTAACTCATAAAATAGTAGAAGAGCAAAAAGATAATTTGTCTAAAATTTTTAAAGAGCTACAATTGCCTAAAGCCTTTACCTTTGAATATGTTCAAAATCTATTGTATAAACGTTTGCAGGAACTTCCAGTTAGTGAAAGTATCTCTGAGAGTGATTTTAGTATGACTGACTCTTTACGAAGCTTAATAGGAAGTTTGTATATACTTGATCGACCTTTTCCACCTATTAGAGAAAAAAGTCCTGTTCCGGTTCAAAAAAGAATAGATACGGGCTTAATTGCACAGAATTTTGTTGTAGGTAATAACTTTAGCACTTCCAGGTTTAGATTATATTCTGATGAAATAAGAATGGGTTTATTAAACCAGATATTCTCACACCCGCTTTTGGAAAATGATAAAAGAAAAGAGGAAGTAATTAAAAGTCTGTTTCAAAAACTGCATATAAATTTTTTACCTAAAAAAAGAATATTTTATCCTGAAGCTACAAAGCCTGACGATCAAAGACATTGGTCGTTTTTAAGATCATTGAATTCCTTTATTCTTAAGTGTATAAAACTTGTGGCTGGAGGAGATAGGGTAGTAACGGACGTAGTTGGAGACTTAGTTATAAGAGGTGCAATGGGTTTATATTTACAAGAAAAGGGATATCTTCCTTCCAGCTCAAACAGAAAGTACAAGAATTTACTTAGAAGTACCGCCTTAGGCATATTACGCCTTGCTAAGGATTCCGAGGATATGAGAGAAGGCTTTAAAAATGCTATTGCAGGATTTTCAATCGCTTCAATGTATGCAAGGAAGATGAATGAAGTAAGCTTACCCGAGATTATAAGAAATACACAGAATAGATTAATCGGAGATATAAGTGCTAAGGAATATAGAGCAAGGTTCGGCGGAGAAGAAGCAGATTACGAAAGAGAAGTTGACGCAGTGCGGTATATTCCAATAGAAGATATAACTTTAAGAATAGAAAAATTAATTACTGAATTTAAAAATGAATATTTTGGGGAGGACTACGAAGAAAACAAGACAAAATATATCCTTGAAATACTTGAAAGATCAATAAGTTCTTGAGTAAAATGAGTTAATGACCGGGAGGACGCATGATTTGGCTGCTTTTACAGCTCTTAACTTAGTTGTTGTTACAACTTCTGTTCCGCAAATGACTATCCCAACAGCTTTTGTGGCTCTTTCTGCAAACTTTATTGGGGGATTGGTTCCGGATATTGATCAGCAAACTTCAATGTTCTGGAAAAATGTAAGAGGCGGAGGATCCCTGGCTGTGCTGGTTGCACCACTTTTAGGAGGACATAGATTTATTTCTCATTCAGTGATAGGTGTAATTTTATTTGGATTTTTATCAAAACTTCTATTTAATATGCTCGGCTCATTTATTGTGGTGGACATGCAAATTGTATGGATAGCTTTTATGATAGGCTATATATCCCACCTTTTGATGGACACACTAACAAAAGACGGAGTCGCCTGGTTTTTCCCGTTTTCCTGGAGGATAGGATTTCCTCCATTTAGTTTTTTAAGGGTAAAAACAGGGGGTTTGATTGAAAAAATACTTGTATTCCCGGGTCTTGTTTTCCTGAATGGGTATCTCATATATTCATTCTATCCAAAATATCTGGAGTTTTTAGGGAATTTAATAAGGTAAATTATTTATTTCCAACCCCCGGGGTTAGATAGCTTCGAACCTCAGGAAAATCTGTGTGACCAGCTTAGTACATTAAACAGACTTCGTAATTTCTGTGAGATATTTCTGTCTATGGATATTTTACCAGATTTAATATGGTGGTTACAACCAGAATTAGCTTCAAAAACTCCCGAGATTAAAAAATAAGCCACTTTCCCTTATTATTTATCTCTTTTTTATTATGGTTAGATACGGGTTTTTTCTGTATAATAAACTACAATAACAATTGTTAACTAAGATGGCGGAAAATAAGATAAGATTACCAAGACTTTTAAATATTAACCAAGTAGCAAAAATACTAGGAGTTGTACCTACAACATTGAGAAGGTGGGATAATAGTGGAAAGTTAAAAGCTATTAGGATAGGTAATAAGCGCGGAGTGGGTGAAAGACGATACCGGAGAGAAGATATTATTAAATTAATAACAAATTTATAGATTTGTCTGTAAACTCTAGAAATTAACGTCAAGGGCAATTGCAAACGTGGAAGAAAAAATAAGACTATGAATCAAATTACACATTCAAATAATATAACAACAGAGCTAAACGGTACTGGATTATTTCTCGAATCTGTAGTTTATAACTTATTAATTAAGAATTCAGAATATAAAGTTTTGCGAGAAGAACCTTATTCTGGCTATACCTCAGAATCTTTTGAGGGTGTCATTGATATTTTATTAGTTAAGCTTTTACAAAGTGCTGGTCGAATAATATGCCTAACGATAGAATGTAAAAAAGCAGACCTTGCACAAAAAAAGTGGGTAATAGAAAGATGGATTAAGCCTGACGAAAGCAATTATCCTTTTGATTATTATGAAGCAGGAGTGAACAATTTTAATTTTAATAAAAATATATTTTTCCCTTCTCTAGGATATGGTGGAATGAAATTTTTTGATCAAGGTATACAGACGTTCGAATTTAATGAGAGTTTAGGAAAGCTGAGTAGAAATCAAGGGGAAAGACCATATCTTGCATTAAGACAGGCAAATGAGGCAATCTCGAGCTTTGTGGATGAAAGAAAAAACAGGATTTATGAAATCTTAGGAGTAAACTTTAGGCAATATGATATTTTATTTATTCCAGTGGTTATTACAACTGCAGATCTTCTACTTCTAGACTATGATCCAGAAAAAATAGATTTAAGTAGAGGCGAGATAGACATTAAAGAAGTCAAATTAAATCCTAAAGATTGGGTTCATTATGAATTTCCATTACCATATAGTTTAAGAACAAGGGCACAAGGAGGGTTGGGTCCGGTTAAACGTCCATCATTTATTGTGTCAGCAGAAAAATGCGAAGAATTTGTTACAAAATTAATGAAAGATTCTGAAAGTTATGTTTTATAAAGAAGACAATAATTGATTCGATCCTTGTGGCCAAGACGGATCAGAAAATCTTCTGCCAACTTTCGCTCTCTAACAGGAAGATACTTTCACCATAAGGATCATTCGGTAAGTGTATTTTATCATAAATTCATGGATATTTTTTTGTTATAATCAAAGTGCCAAAACGTTAGGTGTTTCTGTTGAAGATTTATTGAAATAAAAATATGACTAATATTGATATTTTAATCAACAAAATAAACGGAAAATATTTTAAATCTTTTACCTTGAAAAGAGATTCTATTTCAAGTGAAGAGGATTTAAGAGTTGCATTTTCATCTTTAATAGATATTATCTCTCGCGAAAATAAGGTAACTATTCAAGAAGAACATCATGAGTATACGGTATTAAAGGGTCGCATTGATTCTCTTTATGGCGAGGTAATAGTTGAATATAAGGAACCAAATTATCTAGACAGTTCTAATAGTTCTCAAAAAAATATAAAAGCAATTGAACAGGTTAAGCGCCACATTATTGGTATAGAAAATAGACAAAAGATAGACATTAACAGATATCTCGGTGTAATTTTTGATGGCTTTAAAATCGTTTTTATTAGAAGAAGAAATAATTTATGGGATGTAGAGAACCCTGTAGAAGTTAATGAAAAGTCATTTAAATTACTTCTTCAAAGACTTTTTTCTATTGGAATACAAGGAAAAGCTTTAATAATCGATAACTTAATTAAAGATTTCAGCATTATTTCCGAAGATACAGTTAATGACGTAAAAACACTACTAATCAATTTTATTAAAAATGAAGAAGGTAAGGTTAGCTTATTATTTGAGCAATGGAAAATACTATTTCGGGAAGTTTGCGGATACGATTTTGATACTAAAAAAATCGAAATAAAAGAGCTTGCTAAAACTTTTCGTTTAGAAAATGAAATAGATGATCTGCCAAGGATAATATTTGCTATTCAAACTTATTATGCACTTTTTATTAAATTACTTGGAGCTGAAACGCTTACCTATTTTCGTCATAGGGATAAGAGTTTCATCTCGTCTTTGAATGAAAGCAATCTTAAGCACAAAATTACTTCACTAGAAAGTGGTGAAATTTTCCGGTCTGAAGGAGTCAATAATTTTAACGAAGGAGATTTCTTTAGCTGGTATTTATTGTGTTGGAACAGTGATATAGAAAAAACAGTTCTAAAAATATCAACAAAGCTGAAGAATTATGATTTTAGTTCTCTGAATCTAGAACCAAAGGAGGCTAAAGATCTTATTAAGAATATTTATCATTATCTGCTACCACAAAAATTACGACATTCTTTAGGCGAATACTATACACCGGATTGGTTAGCTGAATTTTTGGTTGAAAAACTAAAAATTAATTTATCTAAAAATATTAGAGTTTTAGATCCTACGTGCGGATCGGGAACATTCCTATCGATCTTAATAGAAAAAATAAAAGAGAATGATGAAATTCCTGAAAAGGATAAATTAAGTACATGTTTAGGTAGTATCGTCGGGATAGATTTAAACCCCCTGGCGGTAATCTCTGCAAAAACAAATTATTTAATTGCACTATCAGAGTACTTAAAAGACATAAAAGAGAGTGGAATAGATATTCCCATTTATCTAAGCGATTCTTTGCTTGCCCCGCTTGAATTTAAAACCGAACATAAAGCATACTACTCTTTGCCAACAAAAGTTGGGATATTTAAAATCCCGGTTTCTTTAATACGTAATAAACAATTAGATATATTGTTAAACCTTGTAATAGCGTGCGTTGATGTAGAGCTAAGCTCCGATAAATTCGAGAGCAAATATAGAAAACTTGAATTGAATCTCACAAAGGCAGATGATGAATTGATTCATGAATTTTACGAAACACTCCTTGATTTACAGAAAAAAGGGCTTAACGGAATATGGGCTAAAATAATTAAAAATATATTTGCACCTGCATTCTTTGAAAATTTCGATTACATTGTTGGAAATCCACCGTGGATAAATTGGCAGAATCTACCGGAGGACTATAGAGATTCAATAAAAAAATATTGGGAAGATTATAAAGTTTTTCTACATAAAGGGTTAAAGGCGAGACTGGGCTCGGCTCACGATGATATTAGTGTACTTTTGACATACGTTGTAATGGATAAGTATCTAATAAAGAACGGCTTTCTTGGTTTTGTTCTCCCCCAAAATTTATTGCAATCATCAGGCGGAGGTAATGGATTCAGAAGATTTAAAATCAAAGATGAGGTGCAGGTTAAAGCAGTCGCCGTGGATGATTTTGTTTCTGTACAGCCCTTTGCAGATATTGGAGCTTCGAACAAGCCCGCAACAATAATTTTACAAAAGAATAATGTGACTACATACCCAGTTCCGTATCGTAGATGGTATAAAAAGGAGAAAGGAACAATTCCTTCTGACCAACCATTAAGTGCTGTACTTCCATTATTAAAAAGTGGAGATCTTGTTGCAGAACCTATAAGAGACAATGTCCTTGGATCCTCGTGGTTTATATCTGATAGTAGGAAGATTAAGATATTAAAAGCATTGGTCGGTCATTCAAGTTATCGTGCCCGAAAGGGGGTGGATTTTAGTCTTAACGGTTTATATTGGGGGAAAATATCTAAATCTAAGATTAAAGGGAACATACTTTTTGAAAATCAAGCGGATATTGGAAGAAAAAAACTAAAGTTTTATCAGGTATCACTTGAAGCAGATGTGATTTTCCCGATACTCCGGGGAAAAGATATGGGAAGATGGAAAGCTAAACCTGAGTTCATAGCAATTATTCCTTATGATAACAGCGGGAAATGCATTCAAATAGATGAATTAAAAAATAAGTTCCCAAATACTTATAAATTCTTTTATAAAACAGATCAAGAAATTACCAAATGGTTAGAAACGAGAGGGATCTATCAAAAACACCTAAAATATGCGAATGTTCCTGTCCATGGCCTATACGATATTGGCGAATATACTTTCAGTAAATACAAGGTTGTTTGGAAGGCATTAGCGAGTGGAATGATAGCAAGTGTAGTAAATTCCATTGATAATGAATTATTGGGAAATAAATTGGTTATACCCGATCATAATGTTTTAATAGTCCCCCTAGATACTGAACAGGAAGCCAATTATCTTTGTGGAGTTTTGAATAGTGAGATAGTTAATGATTTCGTCATTGCTTATATTTCGTGGTTTTATTCAAGTCATATTTTAGAACATATCAATATTCCAAATTTTGACAGCAATAATAAAGAGCATTTAAAGATTAGTGAGCTATCAAAAATGGGTCACAAAAAAGGTGCATTAACAAGTTCAGAACAAGCAGACTTGAATAGTGCCGTTGTAAAAATTTTAGGAGATAATTAAATAATTTGCCGCCGAAGTTAAAATTCAGTAGAATTTTAACGAAAGCCGCCAAAGAAAAACTTGAAATCACCCTTTCCGTTCTGGTTTCTACCTTTGAACCGTAAGTGTTAAGCTAAGCAGTTACCGTTAACTTCTTTCATCTATTTTTAACTATTGTTAACTTGTGACCCCGGTTGGATTTGAACCAACGACCAAGACATTAAGAGTGTCCTGCTCTACCACTGAGCTACGGGGCCGGTTTACACTGAACCATTTCATGGTGAAGTGCGCGCCTGGAGGGAGTTGAACCCCCGACCCTCTGTTCCGAAGACAGATGCTCTAATCCACTGAGCTACAGGCGCATATGCATATTTTACCAGATTAACAGTTTTTATGAGGTTTTCTTTCCCACGAAAAATCCGGCTTGCGCCGGATTCTTCGAGAACCTGTAGACCTCGCGGTGAACAGGTAAAGCGTATATTATCATATCCTGTCTTTCTTGTCAACACCCCAATTCAGGTTCAAACCTTAATTTGGGTTATTGACATTACCTTTTCAAGGAATCTAAAATTATTTATAAGTATATGAACACTCCGGAGATGCAAGTTGAGGTTATGAGGGCAGCGGGCTTAGATGATAACAGTATACTTAGGCTTGCTGAGATAAAAGGAAAAATAGCAACAGGAGCATTGGACGACCTTGCAATTGAGTATAAAAGAGCTATGTTTTTAAAACACCTAGTTGATAGAGGGAAGTTGCGGGAATGGGCTGTAACTAAAACTCCAGTTCAAAAACATTTTTCAGGTCCTGAACCTTTAAACCCTTCTGAGTCTTCTGACATAAATTCCCAACCATAAACTGGGTTATTGCATTAGTAGTTCTGAGAGTTCCAAAGAAGCATAATTTATCTGATATAATTATTTTGTGAATAGAACTACATATCAGATTTTGCTTTATTATAAGCAGAGCTTGAAAAATAAAATTTATTATGAATAGTAGATTTAATGTACTTTTATTTTATAAATACACAAAAATTAGTGACCCTGAAGAGTTTAGGGTTGAGCACTTAAAACTTTGTGAGAAACTTAAACTAAAAGGCAGGATTATTATTGCCAGTGAGGGAATAAACGGAACAGTTGAAGGAACTATTAAAAACACCGAGAAATATATTAAGACTTTGACAAAAGACGAACGGTTTTCCGATATTCACTTTAAGAAAAGTATTGGTGATGGAAAAGCATTTCCAAAATTGTCTATAAAAGTTCGAGAAGAAATAGTCAGTGCACACCTAAATAATGATAAAAATCCGAAAAAGTTAACTGGTAATTATATTACTCCTGAACAATTGCATGGTTTAATTCACTCAGAGAAAAAGTTTTTCATAATTGATATGCGGAATGATTTTGAACATGCAGTAGGTTATTTTAAAAATTCTATCCTTGCTCCGTTTAAAAACTTTCGAGACTTACCAATGGTTTTGCCAGTTCTGGATAGTTTAAAAAATGAAACCATCATTACTGTTTGTACAGGAGGAGTCAGGTGTGAAAAAGCTTCTGGTTTTTTGATCCAAAGTGGTTTCAGAGAAGTTTATCAGCTATTTGGTGGAATAGTCAGCTATATGGAAAAATATCCTAATGAGGATTTCCTAGGTACTCTTTATACTTTCGATGGCAGAGTTACCATGGGGTTTAATTTAGCTGCCCCGGAACACGTTATTGTGGGGAAGTGTAAATTCTGTAAGGGTTCGGCAGAAAAATATTACGATTGTAAAAATATACACTGTAAGAGAAAAAGACATTTTATCAGCTGTGACAAATGCATTGACAAAAATATAGGTTTCTGCAATCAAATTTGTCAAAAATCATCAAATCTAGAGTCTATTTTACAACCGTCATCCCGAATTTATTTCGGGATCTAATAAGCAAAGCTTGCGAGCTAGTGCTCTAAGGATTCTGAAACACATTCACTTCGTTCAGTGCAAGCAAGTTAAGAATGACGATGAAGGTAGGATTTTAAAATGACTTCTATCTAAAATTCTAATTTTCTATTTCTTGTGTTTTGGAAGAGAATATATTAGTATAGAATATAGAATTATGAAAAATGATGAACTTAAAAAACTACTTAGAGATCTTAAGGAACTTGTAGAAGTTGTTAATAGTAAGGTAAGTAAGATAGAAACAAATCAAAGTATATATTCAGCACAGTTATACCTGATAAAGGAAAAGCAATCAGTGTTGAATGAAAAGCTGGATAATATAGATGAGACTTTAGAAGGTCATACTGGAAAATTAGATGCCTTAGCAGGTGACACAGAACAATTGCTTGATGACGTAAAAGGAATTAGGGATGAAATTGGTCTCTGGCATCAAAGAGACAAAAGAGAAATTTATGAGATAAAAAGACATTTAGACATAACACTGATGCCGGATATACCTGGGTAGAGATTAAGTATTCAATTACAACTCTGATTTATAAAGAATTCTATTAAGTTCCTATCCTTAGTATCTAATTTCCCATCTGTATTCAAATCATATCTTTTATTATATTTGGCATTAAGGTATGTTTTGGGATCAAAAGCATTATCAATTATTCTTCTGTCATTTGAATCAACTTTTTTATCATTGTTAAAATCAGGTACCCATACAACATCCTTAATGTTCATTGGGCATGCTTTGGAAAAATTAGTACCTATTTTACTTTCCGAACAGTCACTCCATCCATCAAAATCCGAGTCTGGTGAATATTGCAGGCTACTATCACTAAAAATTACATCACCCAGAATTTCTCCAGTATTACTTCCAGTACTATCTATAGTATTCTCATCAAGATGGAAAAGCGCCATAGTGTTTACATCAGTTGTAAAAGGATTTACAGATACAGTAAAATTAGCAGAGTATCTGGCACTGTTGCTTATTCTTACTTCTTCAATCGCACCCTCTATATTATTTTCCTCTTTGATTGCACCGTCAAAGTATAATCCGCCTATAGAAATCGGGGAATCGCCGCTATCAAGAAGTTGTCCAGTATATACACCGTCCTGTGAACTTTGTCCATTATCCAATAATTTTTCCTTTTTACCATTTATAAAAAGTGATAGATTTGAACCATTTTTAACAGCAGCAACGTGATACCACATATTTGGCAGGATTGGACTTGTTCCATAGATTGTTTCCCCGATATAATTTTGGTTATACGGAAGTGAGGCAACTGTCAATTTTAATCTTGGAATAATGAGTGAGGTAATATCAATTCTTTCCATAGACAGAGAAACACCTGCAGTATTTCCAGTACTTGCACGTCCAAAAATAGTTTTTCTACCCTCCGAATTTATAGTTTGGATATCATTTAACTTTATCCAAGCTTCAATGGTAAAATCACCTGATAAATTTATAGCGGTTGGTTGCTTTATTAAGATGAGTTTATCATTGACTCCAGTACCTGTAAGAACCGCTGCCTTATTAAATTCAGGGATTAACGGCATATTACAAACTGATGCAGGTGTTGGTGAAGGAACGGAGACACCCGGTTTACCTGCAGTAGCAATAAAATCACTAGAATAATTTTTATATACAAAAAAGAGGGCTATTAAAAAAGAAATTAAAAGAATTAGAGCAAGATGAATATTTCCCTTACAACTTTTATCAGGCATTAAATTAATGCTAGCACTCAAATATACGATAGTCAAGCCTTAAAAAATTAGGCTATTAAAATGAAATTTTTTTCTTTATAATCCATGCAAGGCAAACTGCTAAAAACCCCATTATAATTCCGCCTAAAATATCAAAAGGGTAGTGCACTCCTGAATACACTCTACCAAATCCAACCCATATGGAAGCAAAACCCATCGGAACGCCGTATTTTGATTTATAAAAAATGTATGAAAACGCAATTATTGATGCAATAAGCGTATGATCTGAAGGGAATGAATCATTCGGAGCAAGTGTAACTAGTGGAGTTATTGAAAAAGTTTGAAAAGGTCTTGGTTCAAAAATTAAGGTACCAATTGTTTTTAATAGGATAAACCCTAAAAATAGAGATAGAATTGTCAGTAGAAATGCTTTTTTATCTTTTATGGAACCAAAGAAAAAGGCAGCAAGACAAAGAAAAAATATTCCAAAAATTACATAGTTTGCACCTGTAACCATAAAAAGGTCAAGAATTTTATTTTGTCCGCTTAAGTTGAATATCTTAAAGAATAAACCCTCATTTATAGAGCTTAAATAGTCCATATGTAAGGAATGAAGATTATTATACCTGCAGCTGCTGAAGTTATTGCTGCCACAAGTACAAAACCTGCAGAAACATCTTTAGCAAGTTTTGCTTTTGGGTGTTCCTCTTCTGTAAAAGAATCAATAATTTCCTCGATTGCCTTGTTTGCAAGCTCAAGAGAAAGCACAAAGCCTATCAAAGTAATAACTATCATCCACTCAATGCGGGTAATTTTTAGCAAATATGAAAGTAAAATTACAGCCAGTGCAATAAGGATGTGCAATTTAAAATTTGGCTCTTCCTTAAAAGCGATTCCTATTCCATCCAAAGCATACTTAAAAGACAAAATTCTTTTATGATAGACCATGTAAATAAGTATACTATGTTATCAAGGAAATCTACAAAAACAGTAACCGTTCAGGAGTTGTCAAAACTCTGCCATCCTGAGCGGTTACAATTTTGGATATTGACTAAATCCTGCAGGTGTAGGGTAATATATTCCTAGTGGGGAGATATCTCTTGGGCAGAAGTGATATTTAAAAAAGCTAGTTAGGGGAGGAGAATATATGAAACAAAATAATCAGCTAATATACGGATTAACAGGAGTAATCATAGGGGGTATTTTTGTTTGGCTTCTCACAGTAAACGCGCTCAATAACAATATGACAAGTATGATGCAACTAATGGGAATACGACAAGCGGGCAGTCAAAATGCCACAAGTCTGATGGGCAATATAGACCAACACTTTATAGAGCAGATGATTCCCCACCATGAGGACGCAATTATCATGGCGCAACTTGCTCAAGAAAGAGCCACTCATACTGAGATTAAGGTCTTAGCAAACAATATCATCACCAGCCAATCAGAAGAAATTACAAAAATGAGGAATTGGTATAAGGATTGGTTTGGGATAGATGTACCAAAGTCAAATATCTCAACTGGTATGGAAGTAGGCATGAGAATGCAAGGAGGCATGATGGGTGATGAAACAGATTTAGAGAAATTAAGAAATGTTTCAAACTTTGATAAGGAATTCATTGGAGAAATGATTCCCCATCATCAGATGGCAGTTATGATGGCTCAGATGCTTAAAAATACCACCAACAAAGAGGAAATGAGAACACTTGCGGATAATATTATCTCTGTTCAAACAAAAGAGATAAATGAGATGAGAGAGTGGTACAAAGCATGGGGTTATTAATATGGCACTTGATAAAATACTTGTTGCTTTATTTTCTATTATTGGAATAGCTTTTACCTATTGGTTTTTCCTGATGAAGAAAGAAAAAGAGGTAGTAGTTTCTGATTCAGTAGATATTAACGTTGAAGGCGGATACAACCCGGAAGTTATTTCCATCCCCTTTGGTAAGACTACAAAACTTAATTTTATTCGTAAAGATTCTAATAGTTGTTTAGAGGAAGTAGTATTAGGCGATTTTAAAGTTAGAAGGTATCTTCCCCTAAACGAAAAAATCACAATTGAGTTGACTCCTGAAAAGAAAGGAGAATTTGGCTACTCCTGTGGTATGAATATGTTTCACGGAAAGATAGTCGTAAAGTAAATATGGGAAAAGCACAAATATACACTTGTCCTGAATGCAGGTATGCCTATACAAGTAAATCTTTAGCCAGGAAATGCGAGGCTTGGTGTAAAAAGCACAAAAGCTGTAATCTGGGGATTACTAAATATGCGATAAGTAGTAACAAAGCGTGACATTTTATGGCAGAAGTTAAAACCACATTTCCAATAAAAGGTATGCATTGCGCTTCTTGTGTCAGGGTGTTGGAAAAAACCCTAAGCAGGGTTGTTGGTGTAAAGGAGGCTAATGTAAATTTAGCTACAGAAAAAACCACTGTAACGTATGATGATAAGGAATGTACTCCTGAGCAAATGGAGTCAGCTGTAGCTGGTGTTGGATATAAGGCAAGCTTGCCATCTAGCGATGGTAAAGCTATGGTTGAAGGTGAAGCAATAGATGAGGATAAGGAAAAAGCTGAGAAACTAAAAGAGCTTAAATCGCTTAAAAATAAAGTAATAGTTAGTTTGATTATCGGAGCTTTAATTTTCTGGGGAGGTTTCCCGGGACTGATGGATATTGCACCCTCTTTTCTTAAAAACTTTTGGCTCCAACTGGTTCTTGCAACTATAGTTCAATTTTGGCCTGGACTTGAATTTTATAAAGCCACAATTCCGGCTTTAAAACACAGAACGGCTAATATGGATACCCTGGTCGCCATCGGCACCACTGCTGCCTATCTGTACTCAGCAGCCGTTACTATTTTCCCTCAAATTATTCAAGGCTTAGGTGTAGAACCATTACCATATTTTGATGTTGCAACAATAGTTATTGGGTTAATTTTGCTAGGCAGGTATTTTGAAGCTAAAGCCAAGATAGGTACATCGGAAGCGATTAAAAAGTTAATTGGATTGCAAGCTAAAACAGCTAGAGTTTTACGCGATGGTAAAGAGGTGGATATCCCAATTAACGAAGTCGTTATTGGCGATATTATCCGGGTGAGACCAGGAGAAAAAATTCCTGTTGACGGTGTTATTCAAGACGGTGAATCCTCTATTGATGAGTCCATGATCACCGGTGAAAGTATTCCTGTTGACAAAGCCAGAGGTGATACAGTTGTGGGCGCAACTATGAATAAATCCGGAACTTTTACCTACAAGGCAACAAAAGTAGGACAGGAAACTATGCTTGCTCAAATAATAAAACTCGTTCAAGAAGCTCAGGGCTCTAAGGCTCCTATTCAAAGGGTAGCAGATTTAATCTCCTCATATTTTGTGCCGATTGTCATAATGCTTAGCATTGCTACTTTTGCTGTTTGGTATGTTTTTGGAGGCTCACAAGCCTTTTTATTCGCCCTACTTAACACGGTTGCTGTACTAATAATTGCCTGCCCTTGTGCAATGGGACTGGCAACGCCTACTGCAATTATGGTAGGAACAGGCATTGGAGCAGAGCATGGAATACTTATAAAAGATGCGGAAAGTTTAGAGATTGCGCATAAAGTAAATAGTATTGTCTTTGACAAAACCGGTACTTTAACTAAAGGTCAACCCGAAGTTACAGATATCATCCCAGCAAATCAAGTAAGTAAAGCTGAACTGCTAAAAGTTTCTGCCTCAGTTGAAAAAGGATCAGAACATTCATTAGCAGAGGCTATTGTAAAAGGTGCTGAAAAAAAGAGTGTTGCACTGTCCAAAGTGGAAAAATTCAAAGCTATTGCAGGACATGGTGTCGCGGGGTTAGTTGATGGGAAACAAGTATATTTTGGCAATAGAAAATTGATGGAGCAGGAAAAAATTGGAATTGGGAATTATCTTGAACAAATTGAAAGGCTGGAAAATGAAGGGAAAACGGTGATGATGCTGGGTATTGGTGGAAAATTAGCAGGATTAATAGGTGTTGCAGATACTATCAAGGATAGCGCCAAAGAGGGTGTAGAAGCTCTACAAAAAAGGGGAATTGAGGTTATTATGATAACCGGGGATAACCAGCGAACGGCAAATGCAATTGCCCAAAAACTTGGTATTAAAAGGATTCTAGCAGAGGTTCTACCGGACCAAAAAGAAGCAGAAATCAGAAAAATTCAAAGTGAGGGTAAAGTCGTTGCTATGGTTGGTGATGGAATTAATGATGCTCCGGCACTCGCGGCAGCTGATATTGGAATTGCCATGGGAACCGGTACAGATGTGGCAATTGAAGCAGCAGATATTACTTTAATAAATAAGGATTTACGGTCTGTAGCATCAGCAATTGAGTTATCCAAGAAAACTATGAGAACTATCAAGTTAAACCTATTTTGGGCTTTCGGCTATAATGTTATACTAATTCCTGTAGCAATGGGCATCTTATATCCATTCTTTACTATTCTAATGAATCCAATCTTTGCTTCGGTTGCTATGGCAACAAGCTCTATATCAGTAGTTTCTAACTCACTACTTTTAAAAAGAATTAAAATTTAAGGATGAATCTTTGGGTAATATTTTTAACAGGCTTAACCGTAGGAGGACTTACCTGCCTTGCTGTACAAGGTGGATTACTTGCCTCAGTCATAGCAGCCAAAGAAGAAGAGGAGATTGAAAAAGGTGTTAACCGTAGAAATACAGTTTTTCCTACTCTAGCATTCCTTTCTACAAAGCTGATAGCCTATACAGTTTTAGGTTTTATTTTGGGCGGTTTCGGCGGAGCTTTAGGTATAAGTCCAACTGTTCAAATAATAATGCAATTTGTAGCAGGTTTATACATGATTGCAGTGGCTCTAAACCTATTAAATATTCACCCTATTTTTAGGTATGTTGTTATCCAACCGCCACGATTTTTGACCAGAATGGTGAAAAATCAGTCTAAATCAAAAGACCTGTTTGCCCCGGCGTTCTTAGGAGTCATGACAATATTTATTCCTTGTGGAACAACCCTAGCAATGGAAGCCTTGGCAATTAGTAGCGCTAATGCTTTTATGGGTGCAGCTATTATGTTTACTTTTATTCTTGGAACTGCACCACTGTTTTTTGGAGTGGGTTGGTTAACTTCTGTCCTAGGAGATAACTTTAGAAGTAATTTCCTTAAAATTGCCGGCATCGCAGTTTTGTACTTAGGAGTTACTTCTGCTAATGGGGCTTTAGTTGCAGGGGGTTCTTCTATTACTTTGCCCTCAGTTCAAATTAATTTAAACGGTGGAAGCAACACCCAAGGGAGCAAAAATCAGTTAAATATTATTGGCGGCATACAAACCGTAAATATGACAGTTTTTCCTAAAGGTTATAGCCCTAATTATTTTCAAGTTCAATCCGGGTTACCTGTCAGGATAAATTTGAGTACAACCTCTAACTTGGGCTGTACAGCAGCTTTTAGAATTCCGAGCTTAGGTATTAGTAAACAATTACAACCGTCTAGTAGAGATTCAGTAGAATTTACTCCTAAAAACCCCGGAAAAATTGCCTTTACCTGTTCAATGGGTATGTATACTGGTGTAATTAATGTTATCTAGGTATGGCTAAAATAGTAAAGAAAAAATTTAAAATAGATGGTATGCATTGTACCTCTTGTGCCATGAATATAGATTTTGATTTAGAAGATTTAGAAGGGGTTAAATCTTCTAAGACGAGTTATGCAAAACAGGAAACTGAGGTAGAATACAATGAAGATCAAATAGAATTCCAGCAAGTAATAGATCAAATTAAAAAAGCCGGCTACAGTGCTTCATAATGAACTACTCCGCAGTAAACTGCGAAGTATCCCTTCGGGCAAGTTCTTCTGTGAACCATTCATCTCTCCGCCAAAGGCGGAAGGTATTCTGGTTCAAGAATAAACTAAAGTAGGGACTGTATCTCAGGGTGGCTGATGGGAGTTGAACCCACCACTTTCTGTTCCACAAACAGACGCTCTGCCGCTGAGCTACAGCCACCATGAGAGTATTTTATCAGATTCATCTTAAATATGCTCTTGCAATTTGTAACTAATAGGCATATATTACCATCTATGGGAAAAGAGATGCAGCCTGTTGAAACCGAATTTCATGTTATAACGTTACACGATGGTAAAGCAAAGCTTTTTGGTATAGAGACATATCCGGGGGAGAGAGAGCTCAAAGATGCTATACAATTTAATCATACTGAGAATAGAAACAGGCTTTTGTTTGGAACTCCTTCCCTCTTATTTAGTATTGCAGGCCTTGCAGATTTCGTACAAAGAGCTGCTCCTTATGTGTCAGCATTGGGAAACCTAAAGGTAGATGCAAATACACTAGGTATTGGGGCGGAATTTGTAACTTGTGGTGCACTACTTTGTTATTCTTTTAATTCGCTTACACAAATAGATTTTAAAGCCAGGGAAATTGATAAAGTAGAAGCTGCATTTAGAAATCCTAAGTCAGAAGATGAGCTTGATTTATGAAACGTGACCTTGTATCAGAAGTTAAATACCCTAAACTGTAGATTTTTTCTGCAAAAGCCATTTTCTCACGTGCCTGAGCTACGTTTAGCGATGCATCAGTTGAAGCGCTAAACGCGGAAAAACGCTTTCTTAAAGCATTTTTTACTTTTTCCGGCAAATCACCTAGCTCCTGTTCAAATAATTTACCTCTTCCAAGTGCAAAATCTACTTGGGAATGACTCCACGAAACTATCCTCTCGCTTATGTCTTCTCTCTCCTCAGATGTAATTGGACTTTTCCCTGAAAGCTTTCTGAATATATCCAGCTGTTCTTCTCTAAATAAATTATTTCCATCCTTTAGATATCCAGGCGGAAGCAGCCCTGAAGACCCTAAATCTGAAAAGGCAATCAGTCGGACAATAAGCGAGCTATCTTTGTTAAGCCGCGGTTGTATAACTGTTTTATTTTCCAGTGAAAATCCCGGAATTGTTACTCCATAAGCTTCGAAACAAATATGTTCGTCTTCAGATGTAAAGATTTCTTTACCTAAGTCCGAATTGATTTTACGCATGTCCCCAATAGTTTCAAATGCACTGGTTTCTTCGTTATAACCCCCGAGCCTTTTCATTAAAATCCTCTGTATGCTGTTTTTATCCTGCAAATCGCTAAACCAGGCTATAAATCGGTCATGCCCTTTTGCTAATGCTTCACCCAACAAAATATCTCTCTTGCTTATAATGCTGGGGTCAACTTCATATATATCTTCTGCAAGTCTTTTAAACCGTGACGCAACAAGGCTTGAGTGTTTTACTCTGTGATATTGAAATCGTACTCAGGATTTTGATTCTCTTCATACCTGACACCAACAACGTACAAAGCT
>MFDK01000023.1:24037-40240 GCA_001776865.1 Candidatus Daviesbacteria bacterium RIFCSPLOWO2_01_FULL_37_10
GTTGTCGCAGCTTTTTCAAAATTTGATCCCAGTTCTACTATCATGAACTTATATTAGCCGGATAGCATTAACTAATCTGTTCTTTAGGGCACAACTAGTTTAACTTAATTTCGCGATGGGAGAGAGTAATTTTACCATCTGATTTTAATCTGTTTAAAACTTCAGTAACTCTGGCTCTTGTAGCACCAATAATTTCAGCCAGTTCTTCTTGCGATAGTGCAATATTTTTTTCAGGAAAATATTTCGATAAAGACAAAAGCATTTTCCATGTTCGGTCATATAAATTTTTCGAAACTATATCTTCCAGATGATCATTAATTGTACGAATTCTAAGCGATAGGGTTCTCAAGAGGGATATTGTTAAATCAGAAAATTCTTTCAGTAAACTAACAAACCTGCCGCGATTAATAATTAAAACTACAGTTTCTTGCAGGGCTGCAACGCTTGCTGATCTCGGTTCATCGTCAAGAAGCGACATCTCGCCAACTATCTCTCCCTGACCTAAAACCCCAAGGGTAATTTCATCACCTTCCTCTGAAATTCTATACGCACGAACACTTCCGCTACAAATTATGTATGCGTTATTTGCCAAAGTATCCTGCTCAATAAGAATATCACCAGTTTGAAAAGTTTTTTCAATTGACAAATCAATAATTCTTTTTATATTCTCCTCAGGCAAATTTTCAAAAAGAAGTACATTCTTAAAAATCTTAAATCTATCGCTTCCTGCCATATACGCATTTTAACACCAAACTTAAAAATACTTTGTTCTTTAGAGCACAAAATTAAATTTAGTTAGAAAAAGGTAGAAGCTTCCAAAGCTGAAGCGGATTAAATATGTTTGATAATATATCCGGTGTAAGTTCTCCAAAATTTATTATATTTTCACCGGATTCTACTTTTTTTGTTACAATTTTAGGCTTATAATATGGTTTGTCCAGGGTAAAATCAAAAGTGTAATCTGGAAGCAGAAATCTTGCTTCAATAGGTTCAGACCTGCCTTTGGCATTTAAAGAAATCACGTGATTACTTTCTCCTACTGCTCCTGTCACTTTTAGCATATATTCTCCCGAAGGATTTACTTTCCATCCAAGCCTTGAATTTATTATCAAAAATACAGGGGATTTGACTTCAGTTATAAATTCAATAGGTTTACTTGTAAAGTCTATTCCGACGCTTTTAAGCTGTAAAATAACATTATATGTTCCTGAAAGTGGGGCTTTAAAATTTAAAGTAAAAGTATAATCATTATCTGGCTCAACTCTCAAGTTTCCAGGAATGTTAACCTCTTTAATGTTAAGTCCGCCAGCCTCCAGGGCGTTGCCTTGCGAGGCTACGAGCTTAACCTGATTGTACTCATTCCAGATGCTTTGTCCCTTATTTTTAAAGGTTAAGGGTATAGAATATTCCTGATCAGCTACCATGTAGCTATAAATTTCACCTTTAACCAGTTCAGCCTTATTTTCCTGAAAAGGTTCACCCGGCTTTTTCGGGATCTGCAAAAGCTTTTCATATTGCGGATAATATTCAGGATGCTGTACTCCCAATACCTGCCTGCCGGCAGGCAGGATTTTAGTATTTTGTTTTTCACCGGTTAATTTTTTAAAAGAAAAATGATCAAAAGGATTTTCCTGGTAATTTAGAAGGAATGGGGTTACAGCAGCAATATTATTAGAATTCCAGGCATTTAAGAATGCCTCAGTATAGTAATTTGCAACAGTTTCTGAATCAGGCAGTTTGTTATCAGTTTTTATACCTTCCGAATGTTTCCAGCCAGTTTCAGTTATAAAAACAGGTAAACTCTTTTTAACCCCCAGTTTTTGTAAAACCTGTAGTTCCCAAATCCATCCTCTAATTGAACCTCTACCAGAGTCTTTCGGGGAACCGGCAAATCCATGGTTTGGATAAGAATGAGAAACCCAACCATCAAGTTTATTAAAAATCCCGGGGACTTCCTTTTGCATCTCTTCCAGGAATTTTTCCTCATCGAAGTATTCAGGAGGTTTATGGGGGGCAACCTGATCAAATCCAGCATTAAGTACAAAAAAGTCATCTGATTTTTTCTTCAGAGCATCGATAGTATTATTTAATGCATTTGCATAGGATGCGGGATCAGTTTCTAGTGCCCATTCTTTTCCATGATTAGGTTCATTATAGATAACAACATACCTATTTTTAGTTGGCCATATTAGGCTGTTTAAAAAATCAGCCCAGGCTTCGTATTCTTTTTCATAAGGCCTTTCCCAATGGGCATTGAGTGGCTTAGTAGCAAGTCTAACAATAGGGATCAGGTGTCTTCTTCGAAGATCATTAAAAAACTTTTACCAAGCCACCGGATCGCGGTTTTTGGATTCCACTAAAACTGTAATATACCCCCAATCTCCACCGGAAGAGTTAACTAAGTCTGCTGCAGGGGAAGCTTCATCTGTTGACGGGGAAATAATATGGATCCCAAATTTATTGTTTGGGACAGAAAGGGGATCCACAATGGCATGGGCTAAAGGCACAAGAAACAAGACACAAGAAGCAAATAAAGTGAGAACAAATAATATTCTTCGAATGAAATGAGAAGTTACCATAGAAAGCATATTTTAGCATAAGCAGCCTATGGAACCATGAAACCATATTGACTTTGGGTTTTGTTTGGGAGTATAAATAATTAACACTGTCATTCTGAGGTGATTAGCCGAAGAATCTCTAGACTTGTTCTAGAATGAATCTAGAGATCCTTCACTACGTTCAGGATGACATTTATGCATGTTAGAGCTAACTGAGCCAATAAATGTCTGGGTGTTTTTTAAAGGAGGAACGCTACAACCTCATACTTTTTTCTGGAAACAACGCCAGATTAAGGTGGAAAAGATAAATTTAGTCCATACCACTAAAAATGGTCAAAATCTTATCTTTCATTTTTCAGTTTCCTCAGGCGGGAACTTTTACAAACTGGCTTTTGATTTAGAAAGTTTAAAATGGTTTCTGGAAGCAGTGGAAGAAGGGTAATGCGTACCATTCTCCACATCGATTTCAATTCATATTTTGCAACCGTGGAACAACAGGCTAATCCAAGACTTAGGGGTAAACCCATTGGGGTTACTGGCGGCGATCGTATGAAACGCACAGTTTTAGGCGCAGCTTCAGTTGAGGCTAAGAAATTTGGTGTAAAAACCGGAATGCAAATTTGGGAGGCTAAAAAGCTTTGTCCAAACATAATTTTGGTTTCAGGGGACTCGGATAAGTATTTGGAGTGTACAAAGCGATTTCTGACCATTTTAAAAGCCTACAGCCCATATCTGGAAGTCTTTTCTATAGATGAAGTGTTTATGGAAACGTACGAAATTTGGGATCCTGCTCCCTCTGTCATTCCTGCGAAAGCAGGAATCCATACAAATCATTTATGGATCCCGGATCAAGTCCGGGATGACAATATAAAAACTACTTGTGACTTCGCCAATGCTTACTTAATTGCCCAGCAAATTAAATCTCGCATCCGCTCTGAAATAGGGGAGTGGATTACCTGTTCCATTGGTATCTCATATAACAAATTAATGGCTAAACTTGCCGGGTCTCTACAGAAACCGGATGGACTGGTGGTTATTGCAAATCCGGAAGAAACCGTAAAAATCCTGGATGAAATTGCACTGGATGAAATTTGCGGGATTGGAGGAAGAATTAAGGTCAGGTTAAATAAAATGGGAATTTTTCATTTTAAACAGCTTAGACAAGTTCCACTGGAAATCCTTACTTTTCAGTTTAAATCCTATGGAAATTTTCTCTACAATGCTGCTAGAGGTATCGACGAAAGCCCAATTATCCCGTTTTACGAAAAAGAGGAGATTCAATCTGTTAGCCACAGGCATACAATTGACCATGATACAGATGACTTAAGAGAAATAAAACAGATCCTTCTTAAGCTTACAGAACTTATAGCAAGAAGGGCAAGGGCAAAAAAACTGGTTGGAAAGACAGTAAACTGCTGGTTTCGCTATGGACTTCACCCCCGGGGTGAGTACCAGGTTACATTCAGCGTACACCCCGGGGGTGTATTCACTGGAAACGGTATGCAAATAACTATCCAATATACAAATGATGGTCTGGAGATTTTCCAAGCTGCCTGGAGATCCTTCCAGTCCATGTGGAACGGGAGTAAAATCAGGATGATTGGAGTATCTATTTCTAATTTAAAACCCCAAACACCTCAGAATTTAAGCTTTCTGGATGAAGTTAAACAGAAAGAAGTTATTATAAAAGCTTTGGATAAAATTAATGATAAATATGGGGAATTTACACTAAAACGTGCAATATTACTGGGAACACCAATAATCCGCCGAACACCCAACCCGTTTTTAACAGACAGAAGATTTAAGGTCTAGACTATACTTCTGAAATAAGATATTTTTCCATAACTCGCATGTAAAGCCAACCCATTACTATGCAGATCATTCAAATCACATAAAGTTATAGTCGCAGTAGGGCTGGGGTGCTCCTTTGAAAACTCCTTACCGTTAACCCAGGACTTTTTTTCCACAAGCATTCTCCATAAATCTATAAACCTTGAGACTTTCTCTCTGTATCCCAGTAAAGTATATTTTGTTCTTTCCTGTTTTCTTGCAACAATTACTGGTTTTTCAGAAGCCCTTCCTTGTAAGGTACTTCCTAATTTTTCCCACAAGCATAAAACATCTGTAGATTTAGAAGACACTCCATCAAAAATTGAATATGTCTGCATACAATTTTCTTCGCGGTGTCCTCTAAAATGAGAAAAAATAAATTTTAAACTTACTCTTGTTTGACTCAATTCCATAGAGTCGATTCCTGCGAAGTCAAAAGTTAGTATATGCGGTGGAGTCAGCAAATCCCCTTCAAAGCTGTGCATTACATTAATGGAGTTTTCCTTAAATTCTTCCAGAGCTTCCTCATTCGGAAAAAGAATTCTATTGCTGGAGTAAGGCAGCATGGGAATAGTTACAAACTTTGGCTCAATTGAACTTATACAATCAGGAACCTCAACACTTCTAGCCATATTAATACATGGATTCTATCACATTTTGTGGTATATTAAATATATGAAAATTATTGTTGCCGGAGGAGCCGGGTTTCTAGGATCATATCTTTGCGAAAAACTCCTGGGAGAGAACCATGAGGTGATTTGTGTAGATAATCTACTAACAGGATATGAAGAAAATATCGCCCACTTAAAGGATAATCCGGGTTTTAAATTTATAAATGCTGATGTTTCAAAACCGCTAGATGGAATCCTTGATCATCAGCCAAAGGCTGATCGTCCTTTGGACGAAATTTATCATCTTGCATCCCCTGCATCTCCGAATGAAAAAAATCCTAAGGGGTATCATGTACTGGGATTTGAAACAATGCTTGTTAATTCAACCGGAACCTGGAATCTTTGTGAACTTGCGAAAAAATCCGGTGCAAAATTTTTATTTGCATCTACATCTGAGGTCTACGGGGATCCTGAAGAACACCCCCAAAAAGAAACTTACAGAGGAAATGTATCTACAACCGGACCTCGTGCAGTTTACGATGAATCAAAAAGGTTTGGAGAAACAATAACCTCCAAATTTATAAGAACAGAAGGGCTGGACGGGAGAATAATAAGAATTTTTAATACATACGGTCCGGGAATGGCAGATGACGGACGGGTTGTTACAACTTTTATTAAAAAAGCCCTAAAAAATGAACCTCTTCCGGTTTTTGGAAAAGGTGAACAAACAAGATCTTTTTGTTTTGTTGACGACATGGTAGATGGAATAATTTCAGCTATGGAAAAAGGCGAGAGTGGGGAAGTATATAATCTGGGAAATCCGGATGAATACAGTATACTTGAGCTGGCGGATAAGATTAAAGCTCTGACTGGATCCTCTTCGGAAATTGAATACCATGCGCTTCCTGAAGATGATCCGCTTCAAAGATGTCCGGATATAACAAAAGCAAGAACTGGGTTAGGTTGGGAACCCAAAATATCCCTTGAAGAAGGTCTAAAAAGATATATTGAATACTTAAGAAATGAAAATCACTAAATTTGTTCATTCCTGTTTACTTATAGAGGAAGACAGAAAGAAAATCTTAATTGATCCGGGGAATTATTCTGAAGAGGTTTTGGACTTAAGTGTCTTAAGTGACTTAAGTTACTTACTTATTTCTCATGAACATCCGGACCATATGTATTTGCCCCTTATCAAGAAAATTCTTGAAAAGTTTCCGGAAGTTAAAATAGTTTCTAATCAGTCTGCAGCCGGGATTTTGGGAAAGGAGGGAATTACAGTTGGAACTAATGGAGACGGATTTATTCAGATGGAGGAGGTTCCTCATGAAAAGGTTTTCGGATCCACTCCACCACAAAATGTGCTTTTCAGAATCAATGGAAAACTTACTCACCCGGGAGATTCATTTCAATTTACATCCACCACAGAAATCCTGACCTTACCTCTCCAAGCTCCGTGGGGCTCCACAACAGAAGCAGTAGAACTGGCTGAGAGATTAAATCCCAAGGTAATAATTCCAATCCATGACTGGCACTGGAATGACATTGCCCGTGAAAATATGTATAAAAGACTGGAAGAGTATTTTGCAGCTCTTTCAATAAGATTTATTGGGCTGGAAGATGGGGCTACAGTTGAGGTTTAAATGGATGTAAAATTATCGGAGATTTTTTAGATTCCTCTTCAAGGCTTTGTGTTACAATTACTTTCATTTCACTTATAAGATGTGGAAAATCTTTGTATATTATTTCGCAGCCTAAAATGATACCTGCCCTAATCTCATCCAGATTTAGTCTTTCCACGATTTCAAAAATATCATATATATCCACAGTTCCTGATAATGTATTAATATACCTTCTACCAGATTCTAAATAACGAATTGAGGACGCGTGGACAGCATTGTTTGCTATACCAACGACAACCATAAGTGGGGTATCTGGATAATTAGCGCGAAATAGATCTCCAAAGCTAATACTTAAGTATTCTTTCATTTGCCTAACCTTTTATTGAACTGGATCAGAGTCAATTATAAATGATTCTGACCCAGGTGTGCAATATAGCTTACTGTTAACTTTTGCCAAATTAAACCACTTCCGATGTGGAATAGCTTGGCACATCGGGATTTTCTATGTAGCGCGCCCAGAGGGATTCGAACCCCCGACCCCTTCGTTAGAACCGAAATGCTCTATCCACTGAGCTATGGGCGCAACTTATATATTGTACCAATTTGAACTCGACTTGACAAATCACTTTACAATTGTTAAGCTAATATTTAATGAGAAAATTCGTTTCTGGTATCGGAATAGTTCTAATTCTTTTTGGATTTACAACCTCAGCTTACGCCCAAACAACGGCAACAAGGCCTGGTCAAATTAAAAGGGAGGTAGTTAAAGAGCGTGTTGAAACTAGAAAAGAAATTATAGCCGACAGAAAAGAAAATATTACCACTAAACTAGATGGTCTAAAGATAAGAATTGCTTCAAAAGAGGCATCTCTGAAACTCCGGCTTAATAAGTTTAAGGATAAAACGAAAGCCCTAATAGTTGAGAAAGTAAGCACTGTATTAAATAATATTAATGAAAACCGGGTTACACACTCAAATAGGTTTTTAGAAAATGCTTCAAGAATCCTGAATAAGCTCCAGGAGAGAGTAAGTAATGCTGCATCAAATGGTAAAGATGCAGCTTCTGCTAATGCAGCCATATCGAGTGCAAGGGCAAAAATTGCATCTGCGTCTGCAGCTGTTGCATCCCAAAGTGCAAAAGAGTATACTTTATCTGTATCATCAGAGTCAGCAGCGAAGGCAGAAATTAAAGCAACAAGAGATGCATTTCACGGCGACTGGCAGTCGGTTAGAGCACTACTTATTGATGCGAAGCAAGCTGTTGCAAACGCAATAAGGGTTGCAGCAACAACTCTTGGAGGAGATAATCCATAATGGAAAATAGCCAACTAAACCCGCAAGCACCACAATCTATACCTGTTGATCCTAACCCCGTAGTTACGCCGCTCCAGCCTAATACCTCATCAAGCGGAAATTCCAGGAAAATTCTTATTGTTATATCAATTCTGGCGGTTTTGACACTAGTTGCAGGAGGATTAATATATTTCCGCGGTAATTTGAAATTTAACAAATCTCAGACGGCTCAAACAGTTCAAAATGCCTTTGATGATTTAAAGACCGACCTTGAAGCAACTGATGTCGGCGCATCTGAGGATGATTTAAGTTCTTTTGATAAAGACCTTAATTCTCTCTAATTCCACCTTTTTTCCATTTGACCGATCTTAAGAATGGATAAAAAAGATCTTTTTTAAATGGAACTTCATAACTTTCACTGCTATCACTGTCATGCTGAACTTGTTTCAGCATCATATTCCTAGATCCCGAAACCAGTCCGGGATGACGTTTTAGAGCAGCGATGTCATAATCATCAAACTTAATCTTTCCATTAATATCAGAAATAATGGCAATAGGTGTTTGCTCTGCTCCCTCTCCCATGGAGAATACAGACGCAGCTGCCAGAGAATCCGGGATATTTGCCTGAGACATTAAAAGCTCATTTCCAAATATATCTTTTTCTCCTCTGTAATCACGAAGTGGTTCAAACCCAAAGTGTGCAATAGACATGCCCACTAGACCACGGTGAAAAGGAACAGAGTGCGAATCAGTTATTATCACACCCAGATTTTTTACTTTATAGCTTTTTCTTAAAAAATTCCATAATTTTTCCGCAGATTTATAAGGGCTTTTTGGCCAGAGAATATAATAATTTCCCGCATTACTTTTATCAATTCCAGCTGATGCAATCAGGTGATTATTTTTAATTGTGTGTAAAAACCATTCTCCAGGAACATTTTTTCTTGGCAAGTAAAGCTCTGATTCTTTTTTCGCAAGTTCATCGCGGTTAACATTATTTGCAGCTCTTATACAATTTCCCTCAGAGATTGATACGACTTTTGATGTAATAACCAAAATAGCATTCTCTTCCAGTTTTTTTATTGATTTAAGTATTAATTCTCTCAAATCATCTTTTGGGGGCAAAAATTTTCTGGTTTTAACAACTTGTATTTTCATTGGTAAGATTATATATTCAAACTACACTTAAGTAAAATGCAAAAACTTTTATCAATCACATTTATTAGTATTCTAGTTGTAATTACACTCGGATTTTTAATAAAAAATAAGATTGGGGATATCCGCCCTGCTATTTTCCCTCCAAATCAAAAACCTGCTCCTACTGAGCAAATTCAGCCAGAGATTACATCTGAATTAAATCTCCCGATTGATATAAACAGCAAAAAGATAACTATTTTTGCAAAGGATCTGGGCGCACCAAGAGATATTGAGCTTAGCCCCGGTGGTACACTTCTAGTTTCAATTCCATCCCGGGGAAAAATCGTTGTGCTGCCCGGTGGAGAAAGTATTCTAACGGGTTTGGACAATCCGCACGGAATTGCATTTTACAATGATAAGTTATTTGTTGCAGAGGAGCAAAGGGTTACCAGGTATTTATGGGACGAAGAAAAGCGTGAAGCCGTAAAAGAAAAAGAGCTTTTTAACCTTCCGAAAGGTGGAAATCACTTTACAAGAACAATTGCATTTGATAAAAATGGCAGGATGTTTGTATCAATAGGTTCAACTTGCAACGTATGCTTTGAAAAAAATCCCTTTTTTGCATCTGTTATTGTTTCAGATGCGGATGGAAGTAGCCCAAGGGTTTTTGCAAAAGGATTAAGAAATTCAGTATTTATTGCGATAAATCCAAATACTCAGGAGCTTTGGGGAACTGAAATGGGCAGGGATTTTTTAGGAGATGATTTACCCCCTGATGAAATTAATATATTAAGAGATGGCCAGGATTACGGATGGCCAGTTTGTTATGGAAATAAGATTAAAGATACTAAGTTTACTTCGGGCGATGCCTTAAAGGCGACGCCTTGTGAGATTACGAAGTCTCCAGTTTATGAAATAGCAGCACACTCAGCTCCACTAGGTCTTACATTTCACGAGAATCACCTCTATATTGCCTACCATGGATCCTGGAATAGATCTACTCCGATTGGGTATAAGGTGGTTCAGTTTGATGTTAGTGGAAATTCCATCTCAAATGAGCAGGATTTTATAACCGGATTCATAAATGGATCAGAAGCTACCGGTAGACCAGTAGACATAATTTTTGATAAAGAGGGGAACATGTATGTTTCAGATGATAAGGCAGGGGTTGTATACAAAATTAAGAAGTAAATAATAAGGTTTTTCTGGTATAATCCCCTCATGGTAAAAAGGAGGTTGAAAATAGCTCAGCTGGCAAACATCGCAGAAAGAGTTCCACCGCACAAATATGGAGGAACAGAAAGAGTTGTTTCTGCACTGACTGAGGAGCTGGTTAAAAGAGGTCATAAAGTTACTCTTTTTGCCAGCGGCGACTCTATAACCTCTGCTAAACTGGTTTCGATTTATCCAAAGGCGCTGCGTTTCTCAAAAGTTTTGGACAATGTATATGGCGCAAATATACTATCTCTTTTAAATATAGGATATGCTTACGGGAGGCAGGGTCAATTCGATATAATTCATGACCATAACGGATACTTAAGCCTGCCAACAGCTAACTTCTCTAAAACTCCCGTAGTAATGACTGTTCATGGATATTTTGGCGTAAATGAAAAAAGGATCTTTGAAAATCTAAAAAATCCTTACCTTGTTTCTGTTTCAAAGGCTCAGGCAGCTTCCGCTCCTAATTTAAATTTTACGGGTAATGTTTACCATGGTTTAAAAATGAACCATTTTCCATTTTCGAAAGAGCCGGGGAAGTATTTACTTTTTACTGGGAGAATATCCATGGAAAAAGGAGTTCATTTTGCAATTGAAGCAGCTCTTTACTTAGACATTCCTTTGATAATTGCAGCCAAGCTGGATAGCGCAGTGGATGCAGCTCACGATGTTTCATATTTTAAACAGTTTGTCGAACCTAAATTATCAGATCAGATTAAATGGGTTGGTGAAGTGAGTGAAACAGAAAGGAATAAGTTAATGAGCGGGGCGCTTTGTTCCCTGCATCCCGTTACCTGGCCGGAGCCGTTTGGGCTAACTTTAATTGAATCGATGGCCTGTGGAACTCCGGTAGTGGCATTTAACCAGGGTTCAATACCGGAAATAATTGAAGACGGAAAATCAGGATATGTTGTTGAAGATGTCTATTCGATGATAGAGGCAGTTGCGAATATCCAAAAAATTGACAGGCAGTATTGCAGAAAATATGTTTTAGGCAGATTTAGTGTCAAAAATATGGTCGAAGGGTATGAAGCAATCTACAACAAAATTTTAAATCAAAACTGAAGCTTAATCCTCTAACATATCTACAATCAGACCGCCCCATGTAAAGTTTTTAGCGCCATACCCCTCACCGGTAAGCGGATTATACTGTTCCCTAAAGCCGGATTTTTCCAGTAATTTAAGGGAACTATTAAGTAAATGTTTTGCTTCAGCGTGAAACCCGTAATTTTTAAGTCCCTTAAAAACTATCCAGTTGGTTGACATCCAAACCGGACCACGCCAGAACCCGTTTGGATCAAAAGCCGGATCAGACTTTGAAGTTGTTGGCAGAATAAAGGGTAGATAAAATTCCTTAGGATTTAAAAAAAAATTATTTACTAAACTTTTTGCTTCCTGATCAGTTGCAATTTTAGCAAAAAGCGGAGAAAAAATTGCCCAGGTTTTAACTTTAATTTTTTTGTAGTCTTCACCATACGTTGACCAAAATATTCCATCTTCCAGCATTAAATCTCTCATAGCTTTTGCAATCTCCGAAGCCTTTTCTGTAAAATAAACGGCATCACCCTTTTTGCCTATTTTCCTGGCTATTTGTGAAAGCAGACGAAGATTTTCAACCATTATAGAGTTAAAAGGAACATCTTTTACCCAGAAAAAATTCCTCATACAAAACGGTGCATCAAATCCGCACAAAATATTTTGTTTAACTAATTTAAACCTTCTCCTGGTATTCTCCTGCAAGGTTTGCTTATTCGACAAACCCAAGACAGGATCAAACCTCGGAGAGTTATCCTCGCCGGATTCATCAGGATTCATAATTCCTGTCAAGTGTTTCTCGTGTGGATCCCGTTCATTAAGCAGATATTTATAAAAATGATAAATACCGGGATAAATTTTCTTAAGAAAATTTACATCCCTTTCTTTCTGGAAAATCTCCCAAACGCTGTAGGCTATCATAGGCGGCTGAGTAATGCTGCTGGTGCCTTTTTTTCCCCAGTTGATCAGCTGAAAGTCTTTTCTGTTTTGCGGCTTCCAGTAGATCATATGCGGGAGCATACCATTTTCAAATTGTTTGGCAACAAGAGATAGCAATTCTGCTTTAGCATCGCCGGTATTGTAGTGGGAAAGAATAATTGCATGAAAACAGGAGTCCCAAAGCCATTGATAAGGATAGGCATCGGGTGAGGGAAGGGTATATTGATACTTATCCGTCCGTCTCCTGTTAGTAAGCATCAGCTCATAAACTTTTGTTTTTAAATCTTTGGTCATAATCTAAATCCCCTATTGAGCGGGTGAGGGGAGTCGGACCCCTTACGTCCACTTTGGAAAAGTGGCATTCTACCGGTGAATTACACCCGCAAACCTACGAATGATGATCAGCCTTTGGCTGAAATTACACCCGCAAGAATCTACATTTTAACAGAATTTTCCCTATTTACAAATAATGTACCCCGGTCTATTATCATCTTGTAATTTACATTACAAAAATTTTAATGCCATTGAAAAACATTAAGCAAAAAAAATCTACTGCTCTTTTAAATTTTGATTCCTTCTTTGAGCAATTTCCTTCTAAAATTTTTAAAAAAAGGGTAACAATAATCAATGCAGGGGTTGAATCCGAAGACGTTTATTATTTAAAAAAGGGCTACGCAAGGGCTTATGGTGTCTCAAGCGAAGGAGAGGAGTTAACCATGGTTATTTTTCAGCCCGGGGATTTCTTTCCTCTGATTTCAACCATAATGCCTGCAAAAATCGATCACTATATAGAAAGTTTAACTGAGGTTGAAATCATAGCGGTTCCAAGGCTTAAATTCATAGATTTCTTAAGAAGTAGGCAGGATCTGGTTATCGACCTTGCTATGCGACTTACAGCGAGATTCGAAGGAGTTTTAACAAGAATGGAATATTTAGTTTTTGGAACTGCTGCTCAAAAACTGGCTTCAATTATTATTATTTTAGGCGATCGCTTCGGAGAAAAGAAAGAGACCGGAGTTTATATTAAGTCTCCGCTGACACACAAAGACTTAGCTTCTCTTATAGGAATAACCAGAGAAACAACCTCTTTAATTCTTTCGGATTTTGTCAAGAAAAACTACATTATTTTTTCCAGCAAGCACATGGTAATTAAAAACTTAAGCGGATTAAAACACGTATCCCTTATTGAAGCTTAAGGGTTATATATTCCAAACACTCCATTTATATCTCCTGTTGATAAGGTATTTTTCTTAACTTCCCCTTTTGACCCGTAACCATACATAGTAGCATTCTGGAAACTTGCACCATCATATTCATCATCTAACCCCAACCAGTGACCCAGCTCATGTTCAATGATATTCTCTGCATCAAATGAATTTGTATCCGCACAAGTAGAAGAATTTGACCAGCTCCACGGGTATCTCTTGTTCATAATAGTATCAACATCTGCTACAACTCCTGTTTGTGTATAGTACCTGATATATGTTACTCCCAGTGTTCCGTTTGAAGCCCTTCCCCAGGAAATTATATTTTTAAAATCCAGTGACGATTTGTCCTTTGTTGTATTCGAACCTTTAATAAATGCAACTTTATTTCCTGAAGCGGATATCCAGTCGCTAAATCCATTATTTACAATTGTTGGCAAATTTGATGAACCAACAGAGGAGGGAACGCTGCCTACATTTAAACTGTATGTCACAGATGACGGAAGATGCCAAGCTTCTGCTGATACTGTAGCAGTTGAGTCCGGATCTTCAAGGTTACAAACTAAAATGGATTGCTGCGTTGCAGCGGGCTTTTCTCGGTGCACATAAACCTGTACTCTGACAAGGGAATTCTCGGGATCTGAGTATAAACCGCTTTTTGAGGGTAAATCCGGAAGCTTTGGCAGTTCGGTTGTTTCTGGAGTAATTGGAGCAGCAGGTCTTTCAGGAGCAGCAGAAACAGAAACCGCAAATATAGTACTAAAAACAAGTATAGATAATGTTGATAAAAATTTCTTTAACATTAATACGTGATTTATCTTATAAACTAATTGATTGGTTGTCAATAGGTCAAATTCTAATCATTTTTCAAAGATTAACTTATCATATAAGTCCGCTTTTTTTTAAGGGGTCAAGTAAAAAATCCTGAATTTTCCTTGCCCCGCTTTTTTCATCATGACTTTCTTCAATATCCTCAATATCTTCCTGTATATCTTCAACATCTTCTGAGAGCTCTTCAACGTCTTCCTGCAAATCCTCAATGCTTTCTGTATTCCTGTTTACAGTCATTTGAATAAAGATTGCAAGGTAAATGGCCTCAATTGAAAGCCATGTGGTTAAAACAATATTAACTGTGCGAAAATCAAACCCAAAAAAACCAAGGGATAATATACCCATAAATATAATTGTGTGGATAATAAGGGATTGCGGAGTTCCAACCCATCTTGGAATATCACGGGCTAATTTTTCTATCATAGATAGTTTTTTTGGTTTATTTATTAAAACCTGATCCTGATTTGCTTTTTTTACCATAATATACACTCCTTTTTAAAATAAGAGGTGTGAAATAGGGATAAACCCCAATGGATTGTGTACTAATATAAATTTTAGACCCCAAAATTATGGATTGCAAGCAGCAAATTTGTTACAATACAACTTGCGCTGGTGTGGTGGAATGGTATACACGCGGCACTTAAAATGCCGTACCCTATGGGTATGTGGGTTCGACTCCCACCACCAGCACTTTTCACTTTATTCATGGTAAACTATATATGAGATTGAGTGAGACGGGGTGTAGTTCATCGGTAGAACGCTCGGTTTGGGACCGAGAAGCAGGAGGTTCAATTCCTCTCACCCCGACATATTAAACCCATAGTTGCTTACGCACTTAATTTGATTTATAATTTCCTGATGGCAAAGAAGAAAAAAGTATCTTTTAAAATATCTAAACTCCTCTTCGGGGAGCTTGCTGTTTTAATTTTATTAACTCTTGTACTCATTTACTCTAATACACGAGTGTATCAGAGTAGGAAAATGGAGGCAGATTCTGTAAAGTCTATTGGAACCTCAGCTAATAACGTTTCCCCAACACCAACTAAACCTGTAATGGAAATTCCAGAGGCCTCTGGTAGAAGAATTAGAGTTCCAATTTTAATGTACCACTATATTGGAGGTAATCCAAACCCGGAAGATATTGGACGGGATAATTTATCTGTAAGCCCTGAAAAATTTGATGAGCAAATGGAGTATTTAAGCAAAAACGGATACACTCCTATTACACTGGACACTATGGTAGCAGGATTAAGTGGACAAATTACACTCCCGGAAAAAACTCTTATACTTACCTTTGATGACGGTTATATGGATTTCTATCTTAATGCTTTTCCCATACTTCAGAAATACGGCTTTAAGTCAGTTTTGTTTGTTCCAACCGGCTTTATGGGAAAAACTGCATATCTAACCTGGGATCAGCTTGATAAACTGCAGGGGAGTGGGCTGGTTTCAATCCAGGCACATACATTTAACCATGCGCATTTACCATCACTAAGTGAAGATCAAATTAAATTTGAACTAATAGAAAGTAAGCGGGCTTTGGAACAAAGATATACTATTCCTGTAAATTTTATAGCTTACCCGTATGGGGCTTCAAATCAGGCAATCTGGAATTTAACAAAAAAAGCCGGATACTTAGGTGCCCTTGGAACATGGAGTTCAGTTATTCAATCAGAAGGGACAATTTTTGATATGCCAAGAATAAAAATAGGCGGAAGCTTTGATCTTAACCAATTTGCAATTGCAATATAGATCCTGAAATGAATTCAGGATGACGAGTATCAGTTTAGAGTTCGCAGGTTGCCCTGGATTCTGCCTCACAAGTATCTGTACCGGTTCCTCCAATAGCCGCATCCTGATCAGGTCCTCCAACTAAAAGATCATTTCCAGACCTGCCTTTTAAGTTATCAATCCCGTCCTCTCC
>MFDK01000023.1:40305-40536 GCA_001776865.1 Candidatus Daviesbacteria bacterium RIFCSPLOWO2_01_FULL_37_10
CGTTTCCGGATGATGCATCAATCCTGTCATTTCCGCCTTCTCCAGAAATTACATCATCTCCTGTGCCGCCGTCCAGAACATCATTGCCTTCACCTGCTAAAATACAATCATTTCCGCCTCCGGATCTAATTCTGTCATTACCTTCAAAATCAATAATAAGCTCATTCGCACTTGTTCCTCTGATATTATCATTTCCGGAAGTACCAAAAATAGGATCTCCTGCAAAGTTGA
>MFDK01000023.1:40584-40888 GCA_001776865.1 Candidatus Daviesbacteria bacterium RIFCSPLOWO2_01_FULL_37_10
TAAAAATAATTTCTCCTCCTTGAAACCCGTTTCCTGATCCGGAGGGAAAAGTAACTTTAAATTTATAAGAAGTGCCTGTGGAAGATGCGAGCACTGAAAGGGGAATGCCGTTTGGACCTCCTGAATCCACGAAAAATTCAGTTAGGGTTTTTGGTCCGTAAAGAGTATTTACTCCTTCAATTATTTCAATATTTAAGCCATCAGATAAATTACCGGACTCTGCAGCCTCAATTCCACGTACTGCAACATTTCTTGAAGAAATGGCACTGTTTGTTACACTGACAATTCTTTCTTCAAAGTCCCC
>MFDK01000024.1:0-6377 GCA_001776865.1 Candidatus Daviesbacteria bacterium RIFCSPLOWO2_01_FULL_37_10
ATTTCGCCCTTCTTTTTGCTTCCTTTATTGCAACTGGAGAAAAATCTATCCCAACTACCTCAACTCCTTGCTTTGCCAACCAAATTACATTCCTTCCCTTTCCACAACCAAATTCAACCGCTTTAAAGTTTTTCATTTTACTTTTCGCTTTTAACCAGTCGAAAAACTTTACCACACCACTGGACGAATCTTGTGAGTCCATCTGAAGTAGCGCATATGGTTTTTTATGTTCTTTATCCCAAATATTTTGCTGTTTTTTATGAGTAACTATTTTCATTTTTTAGGGACTTGCGTTGGGAGAACTGTATATTTACTTAAGATTTCTTTTACCTTTGGTTCTATACTCTGAAGGGCTGATTGGGAGGGAGTTCCAGAAAGAATTGCATTTACAGCCTCAGCCCAAACTTTTATCATCTCATCGTTTAATCCTGCATCTGCCGTTCCTGAGGAGAGATACCATGATTTATAAATTGGTCCCTGGGAAACAAATACAGACAAAAGAGGATCAGCAGATTTCATTTTTTGTTTTTCATGATCTTTTTCTGATAAGAATTTCGCAAACTGCCAGGATTCTTTTATATGTTTACTTTTTCCTGAAACTGCGTTTCCCCAATAGCTAGCCCAGGCAACATTCCTTCCGGGAAGCTGAGGCACAGGAATAATTTTAAATTTTAAATTGGGATTTGTTGCAGCTATTCTCGAAGCTTCTAAACTCGGTGCAAAATAAAAGGCCAAATTACCCTGAGCAAACATAGCTGTTGAAGAAATAAGAGTTGTATCCCAGGTTTTCCTTGACGGATCTATAACAAATCCTGTATAAAACTTCAAAACTTCTGCTGTTTGTAAAGATCCGGGTTCTGCTGGATTAACACCAGGCTGCTGCAGAAGCAAAAGCCCAAGAATATCCGGCCAGTAGTCTATATTTGAAGCCGTACCTAATGCTGCACCTGCAGTTTTTATTACCCCTGTTAAGTCTTTTACAGTCATCTTAGTTGCAGCATCAACAAACTCCTGCCAGTTTTTTGGAACTGATACTCCAGCAGAAGAAAGTATCTCTTCATTATAATATAATGCAAGCCCATCAATTGTATCCGGCACTCCGATTATTTTATTATCAATAACAAAATTATCCATTACCACCGGAAAAAAACTATTTTGAAATAACGCCAGATTAAAAATTTCAGCAGGAGCCTCAGCTAAATCACCTGAAAACATTTTTATCCAGGAGGAGTGTATTTTAAATACATCCGGACCAGCTCCTTCACTAATTTGTGTTTGTACCCTTGTTCTATAATTTGTATTTGATTGACGATCATAAATTACCCTGATATCCGGATTGCTCCTTTCAAACTCCTGTACTAGAGGTTTCATAACGTTTTCATCTTCAAAACCTGAAAATTTTATAGTTACCGACCCAACCGGGATAGTATTTTTATTAGTAATTTGCGGTCCAAATATAAAAATTAAAATACTTACAATTATTATTGGGGCAAGGGCTCCTATGAGTGCTTTTACCATACTTTTAATTATATCTTAAAAACCGTACAATACGCTTAATGAAAATTCATAAAAAAATTAAGAAAAAATTTTCATCCCCTATTTTGCTCGTAACTGTCTTGAGTTTACTTTTACTTTTAACCTTTGAAGTTATTTTCGAGGATAAATTCTTACCAAGATCATATATTGGGGATACAAATATAACTTTTTTAACTAAACCTCAAGCATATAACCTACTGTATTACAAATTTAATCAAAGAACAGAAGGTTCTCTAAATTTTACTCATGATGATACTACTTTCACGATAGATCTTGCAACCTCTTCCGCACAAATCAAAACCGCAGACATAATAAATAAAGCGTTTGAAACTGGTCGCGAAAACGCTCTTCATAAAAGAATAGTTTCTCAGCTAAAACTTTTAATCTTCGGGTCAAGTTATATTCCAGAAATTAATATAAATTTAGATAAACAATTCGAGCAAATTGCAAACACAGTTAAAAGAGATGCTATTGATGCAAAATTAGTAATAACCGGTAAAATCGCAACTGAATCCGGTCAAATTCAAGTTATTGAAGGAAAAACCGGTTTAGAACTAAACAAAGAACGGCTTACTGAACAAGTCAAAAACTACATTGTTTTCGGAAAAGTTCCTGATATCTTACCTGTTGATATTAAACAACCAAAGATTACGACTGAGAAGGCAAAAAAAGCTAAGGAATTTCTCGAGAGTTCTTTAACTAACCCGGTTAAACTAATCTTTGAAAATGAATCCTGGACACTGGATCCGAATACTTTATTAAACATTTTAAACCTTTCAGGAGAAGAGACTTTAATAGACAAAGAAAAACTTAACAATTACCTTTCAGATCTTTCAGAAAAGATAGACCAACCAGTTGTAGAAGGATTATTTTCGTTTGATTCAGGAAGCCAAAAAGTAACCTCGTTTAAACCATCTCAACCAGGCAAACAGCTTGATGTAGAAAAAACTTTTACTTTAATTTCTCTTGCGCTAGAGGATAAACGGGCAAAAAATATAAGTCTTCCTGTTGCGATAACCGAACCAAAAATAAAAACCGGGGATGTAAATAGCCTTGGAATAAAAGAGCTAATAGGTCGTGGTGTTTCAAATTTTGCAGGATCAATTCCAAATAGAATTTATAATGTCAGCTTAACAGCTTCCAGAATAAATGGGATTTTAATTCCACCTGGAGAAATATTTTCATTCAATCAAACCATTGGCGACGTCTCTGCTGCAACAGGCTATAAACAGGCATATGTTATAAAATCAGGACGCACTGTTTTAGATGACGGAGGAGGAGTTTGTCAGGATTCTACAACACTTTTCAGGGCAGTTTTAAACGCCGGGCTTCCGGTAGTGACTCGTACCGCTCATGCTTATAGAGTTGGTTACTATGAACAGGGTTTTCCACCCGGGCTTGATGCTACTGTTTTTCATCCCACAGTGGATTTTAAATTTAAAAATGATACCGGCTATCATATCCTAATCCAAGCTTATACCTCAGTAAACACACTTTATGTTGATCTTTACGGAACATCTGATGGAAGAATATCCACTATTTCAAAATCAGTGATAACAAACTCAACTCCACCTCCTCCGGAACTTCGGCAGGATGATCCTGAACTCCCCAAGGGAACAGTTAAACAGGTTGATTTTCCAGCTTGGGGAGCAAATGTAAGTTTTTCTAGAAAAGTTACAAGGGGCGGGGAAAACCTAATAAATGAAACTTTCAAAAGTAATTATAAAGCCTGGCGGGCAGTTTACCTTGTTGGAACAAAAGAAAACTAACATCTCCCTCCGTCATTGCGAGCCCGCCGAAGGCGGGCGTGGCAATCTTATTTTCCTAAAAACTGTTCAATGGTTTCAACCGGATGGTTATTTGGCGTTTCTTCAGGATCAAACTTTTTTACTATATAACCGTTAATTTCTTTTAGTTCTTCATCCCGGGTTAACACAAACTTAACCTTGGGCTCTTCCCCTCGCATCAACGCCTCCCTTAAGGGGATACAGATCGCTTCCCTTTCTTCTAAATCTTCCGCAATCGCAACTTCTTCACTCTTTCCAATTACGATAAAGTGAAAAAGTTCATCATTATTTTCTCTAAAAACACCATACATGCTGCCGCCAGCCGGTCCCATTTGTCCCCAAATACCAACTAGGGTTGCCTCAAGCAAAACCCCACGTTGCTTTAGACCTTCAACCCATTGCCGATTCCACTCTTTAATTTTTCTATTATGCTCTTCTCTTTGTTGTATAATCTCAGGGGTTAGCTCCCATGAATCATTCTTTCTTTCACTCATTTTCCTTCACCTCCTTTCATATATACAATCTATTCACGGCTGTGATACTTTTGTATTTTTACATCTAATAAGTACTCATTCCACTTTATCAAAACTTCCATAATAAAATCTTAGTTCGTGCTCATTAGGGCATCTGAATATAAGTTCCACTTTGCTTCTGCTTCCTCCAAAAGACCTATATTTTGATGGTAAATCGCAATCCGGGCATTCTTTTGGAACTCTTATAAACTCATGAAATCTCTCTAAAAACTCTGAAGATTGCCTTCTAATCTCACGCATCTCTTCCCAGGTTTCTGCATTTGGAATCCACGGATCGTTCTCCCTAAATTTATTCCTCGCTTTTAAATAACTAATTAACTCTTCATATGAAACATCCGACCAACCTTTAGGTTCTCCCTCATTATTTAATGGTTCCTTTTCCATACTTCCTCATCTCCTTTACTTTCTTAAATCACAGTATGTTCAACGACCGTTGTATACATTGTGATTTTTCTTATGTTCCAAACTCGATTTTGACTTTTATTTCCCTTTTATATTTCTTCATCTCTTTTGAACCCAAAATGCGATCTCCAAAAGAAAGTATTTTTTGTTAACCATTCATCTAAATTAACAAATTCTTTTGTTAGTTCCGGCTTTGGCTGCTCTCCAACTCTGTCCATAGCAGAAAGCTTTCTTCTGATTTTCTTAAACCTTTCAGCTTGAATATTAACCTGATTTCTTCTCTCTCTTTCCATATCCCCCCTTTTAATTTATTTTTGATAAAGTTTCTTTAAATGCTTCTGATAATTCCTGAATTTCAGCTTTATTTTCTGTTCCACCTGCTATACGAATTACATCAAAATGTGGATCTGGCCATATTCTGGTTCTATCAAAACCAAAACTTTGACCCAAATTACAGTATTTTCTTATAATCGGATTCTCCCAAAGTCTTTCTGTTAACTCAAACTGATTAAGTTCTCCTAAACACCCCAAAAAAAACACAGGAGAGCATCCATGGGGATATTTAGAATTTACAAATTCACTTTTTTCATAAGAATCCAGGTTAGGGTAAGTTGTTATAAATACATCATCTTCGTTCTCTACTTCAAAACAAGCCCTAGTTAACTCAGATGTATTAGAAACAACTAATCTGTTTCTTAAATCAAATTCTGTTTTTGTACCGGGAAGAGTCTTACCCAATATCTTCGCTGATTCCGGAACAAGCAAGGTACCTCTACATCGTCTTCTATACATCATTCTTCTTTTAAGATACTCATTTTTTGTATAAGCAAGTCCAGCCATTGTTCGATTTAAGGAGAAAAATTTAGTTCCGCTCTCAACTACAATAATTTTTCTTGCTTTATCTTCTATAATTTCAGAGGGTGGGAGTATCGAGGAGATTGGTAAGCTATTGTCTAATACAATAAGCGGGTTGTAATCAAGCGCAGATATTTCCAAAAACTTCTCTACATCCAAAACGGTCATGCTCGGCCCATTGGTAACCGTTTCCAGTAAAATTACATCCGGTCTATACTTTTTAATTGTTTGTTCAATATCTAAAAGAGAGTCACTTTCAACCCCAATCGTCTTTATTCCTCTTGGGTGAAGCTCTTCATTTACAAAGTATAAAGATTGATTATAAAGGTCTTGTCCGTAAAGAATTACACTATCTTTGGTTGGAAAATCAAGCTCAATCACTTCCGTTACTGCCAACATGCCGCAGCCAAACAATTCAAGGCGCCACTCATTATTTAACCCAATCAAGCTACTGATACGGTTCTCCATATCATACAATGCGGCATAACCATCTCTGGGATAACCATCAACCATCTCAAATCTCTCTTTTTTGGCTTGATAATTAATAACTTCTTCAATATTTGCAAATGATGGTACTACTTCTTTTTCCATAAAAAAACCTCTCCTGTTAAGAGAGGTAAAATTTATTTCCTCGCCATAGGCGGGCTAATCCTCCCTTATACAGGGTTGGGTGTAGCACCGTTTCGGCGTTGCCGGGCGGTTGCTGGATGGATCAACGAGCCAATACTCTACCCATCACTCTTGATTTATTTAGTTGTTAAAATCATATTAAAACAATATAATCAATTTGTCAACCCCGATTTAATCGGGGTCAATATGCGATTTTTTATAGCCTTAGATTTACCAGAAGTAACCCGGAATGAACTTAAAGAGGTTCAGGAAAAACTAAAACCTCTTATCCCCGGGGCGAAATTTACTGATCCTGAAAAACTCCATCTAACAATTGCTTTTGTAGGAGAACAAGATGATGAATTTGAAGAGAAACTAATAAAAATCTTAGAAGCTTCACCCCAGGGTATCCCTCCGTTTACTGTTACCCCCTCATACATTGACGGGTTTCCTCATCTGCACACTGCTAATACCTTATGGGTTGGGGTAAAAGAGGATATTGATAAATTATATGAACTAAGACATCATATTAAAGACGGACTTTCCAGTTTAGGCTTACCTGTAGATCAAAGACGTTTTGTCCCTCACATTGCAATTGCCAAGTTAGATCATTTCAGATTAAAAAAAGAGGTCGAAAAAGAATTTGAAAATATAA
>MFDK01000024.1:6385-11111 GCA_001776865.1 Candidatus Daviesbacteria bacterium RIFCSPLOWO2_01_FULL_37_10
TTTGGTTTCTTCAGTTAAGCTTTTTGAAAGCGTCCCTGAACATGGATTTCACAAACATAACACCTTAGCTAAAATACAATTAGGCTGAAGGAAAAAAGAAAATCATTTTTTTAAACTTAAAATCCGTAAATTGGTACTCTCCTTTACCATCCAAAATAGCCTGATAAGTTTCACAGTCTCTGCAACTACCAGGATTTATACAAACCCATTCATTTTTTTCTAATGCAAGTTTTATTTCTCTTGCTTTTTCCGTTAACCACTTTAACTTTTCATCTAACAGGTCTAAAACTGCCTCTTTTGGGCTTTCGTCTTTATCTAAATACCAATATGAAATTTTTGTTACATCCTTTTGATAATTACTTTCTGCCAAAATTGCATAAATATAAAGCTGAAGGGGATCTTCCTCTTCTCTTGTACCTGTTTTAAAATCCAGGATATGCAAAGTTCCGTCAGATTTCTCTCCAACAAAATCAATATTCCCCATAAGCACTAAATTGTCTTCCAAAATATATTTTGGGAAATTCAAAGGAGGGACCTCTTTTCCAAGCTTATTTGCATTTTTATAAAAATTATCCAACATACTGAGTCCTCTTTTACCAAACTGCGCTTCCTGTATATCATCTGTAAATCCCCCTTTTCTCCCTCTAAATTTAAGCCATAAATTTCTGAATTTTTTCTCAAATTGATCTTTATTAACTTGCCCCTTCATATCCAAAAACCATCTGATGCTATCATGTACCACCCCGCCTAGTGATAAATAAGGAGAAGCAACTTGAATTCTAAAACCGGTATTTTTATCCCTGTAGATGTTTTTTAAATAATATGTTCTTGGGCATTTTATAAAATCCGAAAGGCTGGTATAAGAAATAAAGATCGGGTTTTCTATAAATTTATTTTGAGAGGGCTGGATCATCTGATAGAATATACCATACTATGATTATTTTAGGAATTGAAACTAGTTGTGACGAAACAGCTGCAGCGGTTTTAGAAGGTAGTCCTTCGACAAGCTCAGGATCTACGAGTCGCATACAAATATTATCCAATGTTGTAGCGTCAAGTGCATCTCTACAATCTAAATATGGTGGAATAATTCCTGAGCAAGCAGCCAGAGAACAGATTAAAAGTATCATTCCGGTTATAGAAGAAGTACTTTCGCAGGCTTTTTTTAAAAAGAGATTGCCACGCCCCGCCATAGGCGGAGCTCGCAATGACGGGGTTGGAGTAGATGCTGTTGCTGTAACTTATGGTCCGGGATTAATTGGATCCCTTTTAGTTGGGGTGGAAACAGCTAAAACTTTAGCCAGGATATGGAATAAACCGCTAATCCCAGTAAATCATCTTCTTGGTCACTTTTATGCAAACTGGATCACTGGCTACACTCCCGATGTGTACGCTCAAGTTTCACCCAAATCCCACATCGGGAGTGAAAATGAGGTACCTAAATTTCCTTGCATCGGTCTTCTTGTATCCGGCGGGCATACTGATCTGGTTCTTTTTACCGATCATGGTAAATATGAATACCTCGGTGGAACCAGAGATGATGCAGCTGGGGAGTGTTTTGATAAGTGTGCAAGACTTCTGGGACTTCCATACCCCGGAGGACCGGAGATTAACAAACTAGCAGAAAAAGGCAAGGATACATTTCGTTTGCCAAGACCTATGATTAATTCAAATGATTTAGACTTCTCATTTTCAGGTTTAAAAACAGCCGTGGCAAACCTATTGCACACCAACTCCACTCCCGGTGTGAAATCCAAGCTTAACCCAAGCAGACACACCGGGAGTGTTCCCCCCTCCGAGGTGGAGTTGAGAAACTTATGTGCCTCGATTGAGACTGCAATTATAGATGTCCTAGTAGTAAAGACTGTCAAAGCAGCCCAAAAATATAATGTTGAACAAATTATTATTGCAGGAGGGGTAGCATCAAATCAGAAACTAGTCTCTGATTTAGAATTTAGAATTAAGGATTTAGAATTAAGAATTAAACTGCATGTTCCACCACCAGAACTATGCACTGATAACGGGGCAATGATTGCAGCTGCTGGATTTTTCCTCCCTCCCCGGAAAGCAAATAAAAATTCAATCAAGGATCCTCTTACTCTTCAAGCAAATCCAAATTTATCACTTGCCTATTGACAGCATCTAAATAAAATACTATATTCTCCTGTAACCATCCCATCCCGGGTGGTTTTTATTATGGAAAAAGATCCTGCTACTAATAGCGAAGAACCTATTAAAACACCAAATTATGACCGGATTTGTGATACTTGTTATATAAGTACTCCACAAGTTTGGGTTACAGGATTGTCACCTCTCCGTAAACTCTTACCAGAAGAGCGTTATTCCGTTCAAAGAGTTCGTAGGTTTAAAGCTGAGACTATTGATTCTATCGCCTTAAATCCTGATGAATTAACCGGGAGAATCAAACATGGACGAAAAATTACCAGACTTGAAGGTCCTAATTTCGAAGTATATTATGAATATATTCACCCTGAAAATCCAAAATTTTACAACGCTCCTCATTTTAAATGTTTCAGGGTTATACAGGATCCTGACGATTTAACTTGATTTTACTCCTCTTCACGCATATACTTTAACCACCATGAATCAAAAAAATAACCAGAGTAAACCTGAACAAAACTGGTACATATTTTGGGAGGAAAATGGGTTTTTTAAAGCTGGCCCCAATTCTTCCAAACCTCCGTATTCTCTTTTAATGCCCCCGCCTAACTTAACCGGAGATTTACATCCCGGTCAAACAATGCAGCATGCCATACTTGATTGTATCGCCCGTTTTAAGAGAATGCAGGGCTTTGATGTTTTACTGCTCCCCGGAGTAGATCACGCCGGAATTCAATTTGAATCTACTTTAAATAAAATTTTATCAAAGGAAGGACTAACAAAAGAAAAATTGGGAAGAGAAAAATGGCTTGAAAGAGCATGGAAGTTTAAAGAAGAAACCTATAAATCTTTTCATAAAACCTGGAATATCATTGGCCTTTCTGCTGATTTTTCCAGAGAAGTCTTTACTTTAGAGCCAAAGGTACAGAAAGCAGTACTTGAAGAGTTTAGAACTTTTTGGGAACAGGACTTACTTTATAAAGGAGCTTACATCGTTCAGTGGTGCCCGAAAGATCAAACTGCAATAGAAGACGTTGAAATGGAATACCAGGAGAAAAAAGAGAAACTGTACTTTGTTAAGTTTAAAATTAAAGATAGTGACGAATATATCACTGTTGCAACAGCCAGACCTGAAACAATTAGTGCAGATGTAGCCATTGCTGTTTACCCAAATCATCCCAAATACAAAAAACTAGTTGATAAGATTACTATTAACCCTTTTACAGAAACCGAGATGGTTATTATAGAAGATAGTCGGATTGATAAAAAGTTTGGGACTGGTGCATTAAAAGTCACTCCTGGACATGCGCCTCTAGATTATGAAATCGGGAAAGATCACAATCTCCCTATTTTACATGCCATTGGTAAAGATGGACGCATCACTGATTTAGATCCAAACCTAAAAGGCCTTAAATTAATAGAAGCCAGATTAAAAGCTGCTGAAATATTAAGAGAAAGGGATTTAATAGAAAAAGAGGAAGATTATACCCACTCAGTCCCAGTTTGTGAAAGATGTAAAACTACAGTTGAGCCACTTATTTCAGAGGAGTGGTTTGTTAAAATGAAGCCTTTGGCAGAAAAAGCCTTAAAAAATATTAGTAAAATTAATTTTTATCCTAAAAATTATCAAAAAATTATTTCTGATTGGTTAAAGGAGATTCACGACTGGTCAATCTCCCGCTCGCTTTGGTGGGGACACAGAATTCCAGTCTGGTACTGTAAAAAGTGTAATCCAAACCGTGAAGTTGGAAAAGACAAGGATATGTTTATAGCTCTTGAGCCAGAGGGTAAAAAATGTCAGACTTGTGGATTAAATAATTGGGTTCAAGACGATCAAGTCTTAGATACATGGTTTTCATCAGGAATGTGGCCACTCTCCACTTTAGGCTGGTCCGAAAGCACAAAAGAGTTAAAAAGATATTACCCCTGGGATTTTGAGCTCACTGCACCTGAAATAAAATTCCTCTGGATTGCCAGAATGATAATGCTTGGTCTTTGGTTTAAAGATGATATTCCTTTTAAAAATATGTTCTTTCATGGAACACTGCGTGATCTTAAAGGTCAGAAAATCTCTAAATCTTTAGGAAACTACTTTAGTCCTCTTGATTTAATTAATCAGTGGGGGGTAGACGCAGCCCGTATGGCACTTCTTTCATATTCAGTTACCGGAAGAGATAGTAAAACCTCCCTGGAAGTTATAAATGAAAGATGTAAAAATTACAGGAATTTTGTAACAAAACTTAAAAATATCAGTCATTTTATTGTGGATTTAAAACCAGAGGGTGCGAGTGAAGATCGAGCGAAGCACCCCCACCCAGATGATCAGAAAACCATTGAGGAATTAAATAAAACCATCTCCAGCGTAACAAAAAATCTGGAATCATTTAAAATCCACCTTGCTATAGATGAACTTTATGAATTCATATGGCACAAATTTGCAGATATTTATATTGAGAAAAGTAAAGACAGGCGCGTTGAGGCTCAACCAACTCTAGAATATGTCCTAAAAACCTCTCTTGAACTTCTTCATCCATTCATGCCTTTCGTAACTGAAGAACTTTGGCAAAAACTTGCCCATGAAGAAAAATCTATTATGATTACTGCT